>NZ_JBPYDA010000007.1:0-168343 GCF_051847375.1 Psychrobacter sp. 2Y5 | reverse complement strand
ACTATTTGCGCGAGGTCAAAAAGGTCTTTGATCCTAATAATATTATGAATCGTGGTAAGATTTTCGATATGTAGTAGAGAGCTGTTTCTATTGTTATTGTCAATGATAGGTACGGGTGATAAACAATATAAAGCGTCAAGGATAGATACTAACAACCCTATAAATATTAAGAAACCCCTATGAAAATTTTAGACAGAAAAACCGTGAAAGATCAGTTAAATATGTCCATGGCTATCGACTCAATCGAGATGTTATTGAAGCTACAGGCGCAGCATCCAGAGTGGGTTAAATGCCCTGAACGTTTAGTTATTCCAACTTTTACAGTCAGTAATAAAAATAGTGGCTCACACTTATCGATGCCTTCGGTACTGTTTGACGGTAATGAGGAGTTTACTATCGTTAAACTGGTCACTATTTGCCCGGATAATCCACAGCGGAGTCTTCCGACAACTACTGCTGTGGTTAGTGTCTCAAACAATGACACTGGTGAAATGCTTGCCTTTATGGATGGCGTTTACGTTACCCAAGTGCGTACGGCAGCATTATCAGGTATCGCTAGCAAGTATCTAGCAAAGCCGGATAGTCAGCAAGTGACGGTAATAGGCTGCGGCGGCATGGCTTATGAGCAGCTAAATGCGGTGCTTACAGTTTGTCCAAACATTAAAACGGTCATGCTGTGGAATCGAGATATAAAGAGAGCTCATACTTTTAAAACCCAATTCGCTGATCAGTATCCAGAGTGGCCTGTGACCATCGACGTCTGTGAAGATATTGCTACTGCTGTAAAAGATGCCGATGTCATTAACTTAGCGACTCGTGCCACTGAAGGCTTGTTTGAAATCAATCAAATCAAAACCGATGCGCATATTAATGCGGTAGGTGCTTATCAGTCTGAGATGAAGGAGGTTAGCGATTCTATTATTGAAGTCTGCTCGCACATCTTTATTGACGATATTGCAGGTGGACGCCATGAAGCAGGCGATTTAATTCAGGCAGATGCTGCTGAGGATTGTGACTGGACTTGGAAAGAGTTAACGGGTGATTTAGCGGACTTAGTCACAAAAAACATTGCCATTGACCAAGATAAAAAAGGGGTAACACTGTTTAAGTCTGTTGGAGCTGCAAGCTTTGACGCTGCAGTCGCCCTAAAGATAGCGCAAGAAGCTAAAAAAGAAGGTTTAGGTCAGTATGTTGAATTATAAAGATTGAGGGCTAATCAATTTATTAACCTTACTAAAAATAATTCAAAAATAACCGATTTAAATAGACAGAGTCAGCTTATCATTTAGGAGTATTGATATGCGCCATCAAGTCATTGTCATTGGTGCAGGTATAGTAGGAACCTCCATAGCTTGGCATCTACAAAAGAACAATTCTCAAGTTCTCTTAATTGATAAAAAATCACCAGGAGAAGAAACTTCATATGGTAATGCAGGTATTATCACTAGAGAAGCGGTAACTACTAAACCATTTCCCAGAAGTTTTAGAGAGATTCTAAGGGTGCTACCAAATAACAGTACTGATATTCGATACCGTTGGTCTACAATCTACGGTTTTCAGCGCCCTCTATTTCAATACTGGGTAAACTCAAGTCGCAAAAAGCTTGAACAAATTGATAAAGAGTGGGTTACTTTAATTAATCATTGCACAAACGAGCATAACGTCATGATGCAGTCTTCAGGCGCTGACGAGTTGGTTCGCAAAATAGGCTGGATTGAGCTTCATCGTAACCCTTATGACTTTGAGAGCGCTATTAGCAACGCAGCAAAAGCGGTAGCGCAAGGCGTAGAGTATCAAGTTCTTACACTTGCAGATCTGAAAGAATTAGAGCCAAATGTAAACGTTACAGAGTACGCCGGAGCGATACATTGGAAAAACTCATGGCAGATAAAAAATTCAAGCCAGCTTGTAAAAGTATATGCTAAAGACTTTGAAAAAATGGCAGGGCAAATAAAGCAGGCAGATGTAAAAAATATCGTACAGACAAAAGAGGGGTGGCAGGTTGTTACCAATAGCGATACCTATTTATGTCAAAACTTAGTTATTGCAGCAGGACCTTGGTCAACCGACCTTATTGAGCCATTAGGTTATAAGATTCCTCTATTTCCTATGCGTGGCTATCATCAGCATTTTGCAATCACCGAGAAAAACTCATTTTCGCACAGTTTATTCGACGCTGATAAAGGTTTTGTTATGGGTGCAATGGATCAGGGAGTTAGGGTTTCTCCTGATTTTATTGAAGTGCCATACCGTTAATAGCGCTCATTACTGGCTTACACATATCCTCTTCAATACGCTCCCACACATACAAAATCTTACGACCACCAAAAGGCCGTATGTAATGGATATTTTCAATTAAGACAGTGTCTTTCATTTGATTGCGAATGGTACGTGCATCGTATTTAATACGTTCGGCTAACTCATCGGTTGTTAAATAAGTGTTACTCATAATATTTACCTCTTTTCAGTTATTAAGTAATTGCATTAAGTGATAGAATAAAAAATTATTTTATCAGCCTGTAAGAATGCGTCTTGAAGGAACCAGTTAATATTTACCCGCTTAGAGGTATTTAATAACCGATTTGTGTACTATATTATCTTTTTACCTCAAAGTAAAGCATTTTTACCCGAAAAGAGGTAAAAATTATGATTGTGTCCAAACTCCCCGTTATTTTGGCAGAGAAAAAGTTGCGCGTAGCAGATGTTGTAAGGGCAACTGGCATGAGTAAATCCACACTTCATAAGCTATATAATGAAGAGTCGTCAAGAATTGATTTCAATACTATTGATCAGTTATGTGAGTTTTTGGACGTGCAGGTGGGTGACTTATTTGTATATAAGCCAAACACTAAGGATACTGAAGAAGAGGCTTGAGGATTTTTAAAACTTAAAATGGGTGCGTAGAGAAATAAGTGGCAGTGCCTTATATATAAGGCTTTTCAATACATATAACTGAGGTTGGGGCTATTTATAATATTCACTTTTCCATGATTTGGTCACGTTTTGGTCACGCTATGAGCTCAATTTATAAAAGCAGTGTAAACATAAAAATGGTGCTAAGAAAATATTTTTTAGCATCAATTTATATAAAGATGAAAATACTAAGTTGGGCTCAATTACGGAATCAGCGTTTATAGTGTGGGCACGAAATGGTCACGTTTGGGTCACGGTGCTAATTTTTGAGCTTTTAATATGTTAGGTAAACTTAACAGTTAGACTAAATAGCTAACACTGAAAAACGCTACAACTCCCGAAAAATGGACAAAAAAAGCCTCACTGTTAAGTGAGGCTTTTTTAATATTTGGAGCGGGATAAGAGATTCGAACTCTCGACCCCAACCTTGGCAAGGTTATGCTCTACCACTGAGCTAATCCCGCTGATTCATCGTTTGATTAACTATCATCAGATGATGAAGGCGTATTATACGCAGTTTTTCTGTTCTGTCAACTAGAAAATGACAAAGTGAAAAATATTTAATTCTACGATAAATAACAGTTGATCTTATGCCTGTTTTATAGATATAAGAAGCATATCCTTTAACTACTGTTACATTTCTGTTATATTCGTAATAGAGGATTTATTTGCTTGTGTCTAAAGACAATCGAACACTAGGATTAGATATAAGTATTTTTTTAGTGAGATAGGTAAAGGATAGAGTATTACGGAAGCGAGTTTATTATGACTCACAATCAGATGTGGCAACAAATACGCTTGATATGTAGCTCGGGATTACCACCATTGACAGTCATGCCGGTTCTCTCTGAGGCGCTACATAAAGTATTGCCCTGCTTAAGTTTTACCTTTATTTTGACCGATCAGCAAGCCAAACCACTGGCATACTACACTGAAAACCTAAATGAAAGCACTCACAAGCTGTTTTGTGAAAAAGGGGATTTGCTTACCTCAGCGCAGGATGACCCTGCCAGTTTCCCGCATCTATTTGGGCTGCCAAAGGATTACGGTAACTTACTGACCCCGCCTGCTGCGTACTTTCAAGGTAGCGTTTATACCCATTTTTTTGCCCCTAACGGTATTCAGCATTTTATCGACATGACGGTTAGTCATCATGACAAACCGCTAGTCATGATTGGTATTTTTAGAGAAAAAGTCGGTAGAAAATCCAGAGACGAGCCTGGCTTTAGTCGTAAAGAGCTAGCGATGCTACCTTTATTATATAGTCATATCAAACACCTGAGCTTATCGTCAAGTAACCTTGAGGCACGTGACAATCTTGTAGATAGCGCTAACTCAAAAGCATTTGGATTAAGTTTTGATGAAGATGCAGTAGATAATAAGGGCTTGGCCGGGATTCTTAGCGGCTGCGGTAGTAGCAGGGTAGTGGTGAATAAAAGCGCAAGCATCACCGTCAACGCCAATGGCGATGTTTTATCCGCCTCTGATGATGCAATCGAGCTGCTGACTCAAGGTCTGGTCATCAAGCACAGATACTTACTCAATTATCAATATAACATCCAGCCCATCATTAGATTCCTGTGCCAATCGTTGGAGCGAAAACTAAACCACAGTTCTCATAATCCTCCGGTTTACCATCTATCGGTACCTAACGGTATCTTGGTCATTCGCGCTTATCGCATGCAAGCACTGGCAGACGCTCATGGCATGCCAGAGTATTATTCGATTCATATTGAATTAGTACAGCCTATGCGTCTTAGAGTCTTGTACCAGTTAAAAAAGTACCCGCTGTCTCCCAAAGCGATGTCAGTTGCTTGGTCTGTCTCTATCGGATTAGATAATAGCCAAATTTGTGAGCATCTATCGATTAAGCAAACGACGCTACGCAGCTACCTAAAAGACCTATATAACCGCTTAGATGTCCATTCTCACGAGCAGCTGAAACAAAAGCTGACCAGCTGATAAGACGTACTATCTTATAATTTGCAGCCGACTACCTATTTTTTATCAAAAAACCGTGATTTTGGGGCTTTATCGACTGTTTTATCCCCTATGTGGGGGAAGAAATACGTCGTCTATGAATACATACTGATACTTAAGGTAGCCTGATTCTCAAGGAGAAAGACATGCGTTTGTTCCTTACCGCAAGTTTGACAGTAAATAGTGATGCAGTTAGTTATCTACAACCAGTAGTGTGCGGCCTGCTGTTGATACTCAGCACTTTTGCCTTTAGCCCCTCTGCACAAGCGGGCTTCGATGACATGTTGCATTATGCTCCTCGAACCCTGGTCGCCAATCCTAATAACTTTAAGCGTATCCATATCAATGGTAGAGGCGTCTCAGCGGCAATAGCACCTTGTCCTATAGCCATGGGTCTGATCAATTGTACGTTAGAAAAGCTGGATTTGATTACCCTACCGGTCAGAAGCGTGCATGAGGACTATAATCTAGCGCAAGTGTTTTATTACCCCAACACCGAACAACCCAAAACAGCGGTGGTCATCGCACAAAAAACAGGCCTAATGGACGATAGCGTCAGTGGTCAAAGATATCGGGTCAGCTTTAAGCTAGAAGATGGCGGCACCGCAAATGCCACTTGGATATTGGTGCAGTATGGCGAGCAGTTTCAGTGCGCAAGAGGTGATATGGCAGGCAGGTGGGTGAAGAGGGGCTGCGTATAATCGATGTAGCCTAAAAATAAGAATGAACAATCTTAACAAACGGAGTTGTTAACTATGAAAACCCCAATAAAAATTTCAACAGCGTTACTTACTAGTGGCATTTTACTTAGCACGTTACTGACAGCTTGTGATTCAGCAGATACTACTGATAAAGTCACTTCTGAGGCTACCGAGGCTGCGGTGAACAAGATGACTGACTCAGATATGGATATCAGTATAGATAACGATGATAAACAAGCGCAAACTATCGTCATGAAAGGGGATGGTGATGAAGAGATAAAAATAGCCGTTGGTAATGATGTGTCGCTACCCGAGGACTTTCCTAGTGATGTACCGCTCCCTGATGGCATGAAACTAATAAGTACCGCTAATATACCTAAAGGCTTTGTCATTCATGGTGCGGTTGCAGGCGACCTCACAGCGATGATTAATCAAACAAAAAAAGAAGCAAAGGATGCAGGATGGGAAGAGCTTATGGTCTCCAAACAAGAGCAAACAACGACGATTATGGTAAAGAAAGAGGATCGAATAGTGAACTATAGTGTTATGGAGTTAGAACCAAAAGATAGGCAAATAGAAAGTCATAACCTCATGTATAGCGTGATTGCTAGCTGAGCTGGCTCATATTCATCAAGCGTTTTATCCCCTTATTTAAGAGGTTAAACAACTTAAATAGATAATATCCTACACTATCAAATCGCATAATAATCCTATCACGAGCATTAGAGCCACTCTAATGCTTTTTTTTGTGTTTATAACAGCTAAAAAGTGCAAAACAACCCCCATGTGGAGGATGTTTTAACAAGGGTTTTAACCTAAGCTAAACGAATAAGTTAGATGTCATACACACAGCTGATCGTCTATATAAGGATATACAAGATAGCAGTGACTTAAATCGTTTCGCCCTAATTATGATTCACTATCATTGATAAAAAGGAATTTATTATGTTAAATCATGTCTATAGAGTCATCTTCAATCGTGCTATTGGCTGCTATGTCGCCGTTAGCGAAATCGCCAAAGCTAATGGCAAATCCAGTCGCTCTAATACTGTTGGGGCAGTAGCGCCTACCAGCACTGTTAACAGCAATCAATCAAGTAGCGGTCGCTCACTACGTCGCCATGCGATCAGCGCTGCAATTGCAGCAGCGCTTGGACTTACTGCTATGAGTGCTCAAGCGTTTGTTTGTGAGGATAGTGGAGGTGGTGCTGGCGGTTCTACGTCCACGTCTACGTCTGCAGTTGCTTGCGGTACTAGTAATACTGCTACAAATGCTCTTAGCTCAGCGATAGGTATTTTGAATAAAGCGTCAGGTAATTATAGCGCAGCTGTAGGTTACGACAATACAGCGTCAGGCGGTTTTAGCTCAGCGTTGGGGTACTCTAATAAATCTTCAGGAGAAGACAGCTTAGCAGTGGGTCATCGAAGCAGAGCATCAGGTAAACGTAGCGGTGCCTTAGGATCGAGAGCTGGCGCACTGGCTAATGGAGCAACAGCAGTCGGTGGTTCGTCAGGTGCTGCTGCATCGCTCACCATAGGTAGCGGCGGATCTTTGATAGCAGTAAACGGTATCCCAGTCACGGCTACGGGTACTACTTTAAGTAGCATTACTGAAGTAAACGGTGTAGATGTGACAACCAATCCCGATCAACTCAATGCCTTTATCAACAGCGTCGATAATGGCGGTTCTGTAGCCTTTGGTTTGTATAGCACTGCCGTTGGTGCTGCCAATGCTGCGATAGGCAGTAGCAGCAGTGCAGTAGGTCATAAAAATCTGGCGCTGGGCGGTAATAGCACAGCAATGGGGCATTTAAATGAGTCCACAGGTATTCAAAGCTCAGCAGTTGGTAGTCGCAATAAGTCCATAGGTACTCAAAGCTCAGCAATAGGTTTTCGTAATGAGTCTGAAGGCCTAAATAGCTCAGCGGTGGGTTTTGAGAATAAAACTGAAGGCCGTTCTAGTTCAGCGGTGGGCTATAGTAACGAGTCAGCAGGCGATAGCAGCTCAGCGCTAGGTTATTCAAATTTATCTAAAGGCATCAATAGCTCAGCGATGGGTTATGCAAATGAATCCTTAGGCAGTTATAGCTCGTCATTAGGATATAGAAGTCGGGCAGTAGCTACTAGTAGTATCGCTTATGGATTCCGAGCAGGTGCCCTTGAAGATGGCACAACAGCCATTGGGGGTGGCTTAGACAGATTTGCTAACTACGAGAATAATGGTACGGAGTTAACTGCTGTCAATGGCATACCAGTGACTGCTACAGGACTAAACCCAGCGGATATCACTGCTATTAATGGTGTAGCAGTCACTGTTGAGCAGCGTGAGGCTTTTATGAATAGTGCTCAGATGGGTGGTGCGGTAGCTCTTGGTCGTAATAGCACTGCCGTTGGTGCAGGTAATGCGGCGATGGGCGTGCGAAGTAGTGCGATGGGTGTCATAAACTCAGCATTAGGTGATTCAAGTACAGCGGTAGGATACAACAATGAGTCCTTAGGAGACTTTAGTTCGGCTTTCGGTTCCATTAATAACGCTTCAGGAAAAAATAGTACAGCGCTAGGCATGAGTAACGATGCTGAAGGTGGTTATAGCACAGCGTTAGGATACAACAATGAATCTAAAGGGGGTAGCAGCTCCGCACTAGGTTATAACAATAAGTCAGAAGGGCAGAGTAGCACAACAACGGGTTATCGTAATACATCTGTAGGCTTTAATAGCTCAGCTATAGGTTATCATAATGAGTCTTTAGGTAATTATAGCTCAGCGGTTGGTAGTCGTAATGAATCTATAGGCGATTATAGCTCAGCGCTAGGCAGTCGTAATAAATCAGAAGGCATTACCAGTTCAGCCGTGGGTTATAGCAATGAGTCTGTAGGCAGACGCAGTCTAGCGGTGGGTCATGATAATGAAGCATTAGGCACCAATAGCAACGCTATCGGTAGCTCAAGTGGCGCCACTGAAACGGGTGCGACTGCTATCGGTAGTGGCGGCGATGGTATAAACGTACCGCGTGAAAACGCGGTGGTACAAGCCGCTTTCACTGCTGCAACCACACCTATTGAGACGAATTCCTCCAATCGCCGTTTTAAAGATGATGGTAGTGGCGGTAAGATCTATGAATATGCCAGTAGCGATTATGAAAGCTTAGGCTTTGGTGCGTATGCTTCTGCAATCCGTGCTATCGCTATCGGAACACAGGCTAGGGCCGACTTACGCGACAGCGTGGCGCTCGGCAGTGGTAGTATTACCTCAAGTACTGCGGGCATAGCAGGTTATGACCCTAGTACCAAAACCGCTAGTACTGACACTACCCCTGTGTGGCAATCAACACGTGCCGCGCTCAGTATAGGCAACACCACAGATGCTGACCCCGCCAACTGGACCACTCGCCAGATCACAGGCGTTGCCGCCGGTACCGAAGACACCGATGTCGTCAACGTCGCTCAGCTCAAAAAAGTCGAAACCACCGCCAGTACCGTCGCAGGGGCGGTTATGTATGATGATGCCACGACTAAAGATAAAGTTACATTTGGCGGGGTCGGCGCTGCTACACCAGCAGCCCTGACCAATATCGCTGCAGGCGCTAGTGCGCTAGACGGTGTCAATTTCTCGCAGATTCAAAGCATGTCTAATGTCTTTGGTGGTGGCGCCAGCTTTGATTCCAGCGGCACTTTCCAAAGACCTAGTTACACCATCAATAGCAAAAACTTCAATAATGTCGGCGATGCTTTTGATGAGGTCGATGATCGTTTGAAGAACTTAACTGTCGCCGGTGGTCCTGCTGGTGATAGCGCTTATCAAGTGGCAGTGAGTAATGGCTTTTCGGGTTCTGAATCGCAGTGGCTCACAAGCTTAAAAGGACCAAAAGGTGATAAGGGTGATAAAGGCGATCCAGGAGTTGGCGGTGGTGGTGTTCAAGGTCCACAAGGCCCTAAAGGGAACAAAGGGGATCAAGGAGCAATCGGCGCCCAAGGGCCTAAAGGTGATAAGGGAGACAAAGGCGATCCGGGTACGATAGATGCCGCACTACGTTCAGAGATCGATAGTAAAGCAACTGCCACTTACGTCAATAGTGAAAACACAGCACAGGATCAACGAATTGACGAGAGAATCGAGCAGGTATCAAACGATCAAATTGCTGTAAATAATAGTCAAAATGCGCTGATTGATAGAAATAGCCAAAGAGTTAGCGACCTTGGTTATAAAGTCAACGAGCTAGAAGATGAGCTTAGCGGCGGTATAGCGAGCGCCATCGCTATTGCCTCTATGCCAAACGCTATCAATTACGGGGAAGGCCGCATAACAGGGGGAACTGGTTACTATAATGGTGAGGCCGCTCTCGCTGTAGGATTAGTAGGCGCTAGTATCGACGGTAGTTATACTTATAAATTAGGAGGCTCTTACACCGATTCAGGTGGTACAGCCATTGGCGGCGGTATCTCTTATCGCATTTGGTAATGCTGATCTACTCTTATAGCTATATCAGCCACTATCTCCAGCATTGTAGGTAGTGGCTTTTTACTGTTAGCGATTTAATGGTAAACCAAGGCAGTGCATAGGTTCTAATTTTGTAAAACCAAGCGCCAATAGTGATGTCAATATGATAACTTATTTGAATAATAAGTATTAAAAGATACGAAAAATAAGTTTGCTCAATGGCGGCTACTATCAAGACCTATAAAGGACGATCACAATGACAAATAATACAATGACTAAACCTTACACTATCGCTGACTATTTATTTGAACGTATTGCCGAGGCAGGTGCCACTGAAGTCTTTGGGGTACCTGGCGACTATAACTTAGCTTACTTAGATAATATTATCGACTCTGATAAGCTTCGTTGGGTCGGTAATACCAATGAGCTCAATGCAGGCTATGCCGCCGATGGCTATGCGCGTGAGCGCGGATTTGCCGCCTTAGTGACGACTTTTGGAGTCGGTGAGTTATCGGCTATCAATGCGACTGCCGGCTCGTTTGCAGAGTATGCGCCTGTGCTACAAGTCGTCGGTACGCCCACTATGCAGCAGCAACATGACAAACGCCGATTGCACCATTCATTAGGGGATGGCACCTTTAACCATTTTATAAAAATGGTTGAGCCGGTCACCGTCGCTCGCGCGCAGATTACCGCTGAGAATGCAGCTTCTGAGATTGACCGAGTGATACGTATGGTACTCAAAAAGCATCGTCCAGGCTATCTGATGTTATCGCCTGATGTCGCAGCTTTACCTATTTATCCGCCTACAACCAAGCTCGATGACAGTCAAGAGGATATGACTAGCCAAGCGGCGCTAGAGGCTTTTAAAGCGTCATTAGTAGACTTTCTGCCCAATAAGACCACCACTATCATTGCCGACTTAATGGTGCATCGTTTAGAGCTGCAAACTCAGCTAAAGGCTTTGATTGCAGATACTGAAGTTCCTTATACCACACTATCTTGGGGCAAGACTTTGCTTGATGAGCAAGACGAGCATTGGGCGGGAACTTATGCTGGAGACGCGTCAAGGCCAGTGGTCAAAGATGCGGTTGAAAACTGCGAATGCTTGATTAAGATTGGCGTGCAATTTACCGATACGACGACAGCCGGATTTAGCCAAGACATTGATGAACAGGTCGTTGTGGATCTGCATTACGAGCGCGCAAGCATTGGCGGGCAGAACTTTGCACCCATCGCGCTCAAAGATTCCTTGCAAGCTTTGCACGAAGCGATGACTTCTGGAATCGATATCAAGCCAAAGCCTCTCAGCGGGGAGGTGCATGCTTTTGAGCAAAAAGGCAGCGACGAGGAGGCTATTCTACAAGTAGACTTATGGCATATCATTGCTGAGCACTTGCAAGCAGGTAATGTGGTATTTGCCGATCAAGGGACATCCTATTTTGGCATCAGTGATGTGCGCTTGCCAGATGGGGTGACTTGCTATGGGCAGCCGATGTGGGGCTCAATAGGCTACACCTTGCCAGCAAGCTTGGGGGCTAGTATAGCCTCAAAACAGAAGCGTAGCGTACTGCTCATTGGTGATGGTTCAGCGCTGTTAACGATTCAAGAGATAGCGGTGATGCTACAACAGCGCACCAACCCTATTATTGTACTGATCAATAATGACGGTTATACCGTTGAGCGCGCGATTCATGGTGAAAACGCCCGTTATAATGATATTCCTACTTGTGATTGGCAACTGATGCCGCAAGCATTTGGCGGTGATAAAGACAACAGCTTATCGCTGAAAGCCACTACCGCAGGCGAGCTTAAAGCAGCGCTGAAAAAGGCCATGGCGACCACTGATAAGCTTATTATGCTCGAGGTCATGACTGATAAGCATGATGTGCCGCCAATGCTAGCGAAAGTCAGTGCCGCCCTAAAGTGAGTGCCGACTAACGCTTTATTATAATAAAAACAGCATCACCGCATCTTTTAGAAAAGAATAGCACAATAAAGTTAGGATAATAAAATGACTCATCAGAAAATCAATCCAAACACTATGTATGACAGCCTACAGTTTGGCTTCTCGCACGCGAGCAAAGCACAGGGCAGCACTGTAATCCACTGTGCAGGTCAGCTGGCATGGGACAAGGAAGGCGAGATAGTAGGTGGAGAGGACTTAGCCAAACAAACCGAGCAAGTCTTTAATAATCTGCAAACTGTGCTCAATGAGGCAGGAGCGACCCCGGCTGATGTGGTACGTATGCGCACTTATATAGTCGATCTTAAACCTGATGACCTAGAAGTAGTCGGTGCGGCTATCGCTCGCTTTTATGGTGAGGTGACCCCGCCTGCCAATACTTTGCTTGGCGTACAGACCCTAGCTATGCCCGGTCTACTTATTGAGATTGAGATGACAGCGGTAATCGATTAAGCTGCCTCGATTGAATAAGGAGCAATGAGCATGGCGGTCTATGTTGATTTTGTGAAGATTGAGTTTAGAGGCTATCAGTGGTGTCATATGCTAGCTGATAGTCTGCAAGAGCTGCATGAGTTTGCCACGCTCATCGAGGTTGATGCTCGTCTTTTTCACCGCAATGCCAGCTATCCGCATTATGATATCACCGTGCAGATGCGAGAAGCTGCCTTAGATAAAGGCGCTATCAAAGCCACCAGAAAGCAAATTATCGACGCGGCCAAAAAATTAAAGATTGAATTAAACCAAGCCTAATGGCTATATTTTATTTAAAAAACCTGCTTTATTCTCAACATAATAGTCAGAAAAAAGCAGGAAGATTGAAATTTATCTCTCAATAATATCTAAAGATAATTACTCTGGCATATCTGCTAATTGCTTGAGGATACTAGTGAAATTCTCCACCCCTTGCGCGCCGCTGACTAGATGACGCTCGTTAAAGACAATAGCAGGCACGCCTTGTACCCCTTGGCGCTGCCAATGTTGCTCGATCTCACGCACCTCTTTTGCAAAGCGCTGATCTGCTAGCACGGCTAACGCCTCCGTGCGATCAAGGCCAGTCTCTGCTGCTATATCAGCGAGCACCTCATTATCAGACAGGTTACGCCCATCAGTAAAGTGCGCGCTGAATAACGCTTGCTTTAGCTCATGTCTGTGCCCTTGGGTTTCAGCCCAATGCAGTAGCTGATGCAAATTAAAAGTATTATGCATGCGCAGCTCATCAGTGAAGTTAAAGTCGAAGCCGACATCAGCGCCCGCTTCTGTGATTCTAGCGCGGCTTTCATCAGACTGCTCAGGCGTTGAACCGTATTTTTCAATGATATGCTCACGCATATTTTGCCCTTCACTTGGCATGTTTGGGTTTAATTCGAACGGATGCCAATGGATCTCATAGTCAGTATCGGTTTGTTTTAACGCTTCTGCTAGCTGTTTATAGCCGACCACGCACCAAGGGCAGACCACGTCTGAGACGATATCGATACGAAGGGGTTTATTGGTAGTATTCATCATTTGTCCTTATGTTTTTTGCTTTATTGACTACTGACTATATAACTGCGAACGATACGACTCCTTTTCAAGACGAGTCTTGTTTTAGTCAGGATATATAGCCAATACGAAATAAAATCGATACGTCAATAGCGTCGTGCTATTGGTACAAATTCTCCTTGCTTGCTGTGCGCTTCGCACTTTTCGAAGCTGCGCAAAATTCGTCCCAGTAGCACTATATCGTTTTTAAAGTAAATCGACTATATAACTCAATCCGTTAAAAGACATAGTAACGAGAAATTCAAAATTTAAGTCTGATAAGTGGTTGATTTAAGGTTATAACGCTACTTGTGCTATATATTTATTTAGCGCAAGATAAGTAATGACTATTCAATGTAATAGCTATAAAAATAGACGAATTTTTGATGATTGGACTATGAACCGATTTCGATACCACGCACTAATTGCCAAAATATTATGATAAATAAACCATTTTATCGGCCTGTTCATGTCTGGGTAATGATTTTGGTTATTGCCTTACATGGAATAGTAGTATGGGCGGGCATGTTGACTGAACCTATAGAGCGACCTAGCATAAAAACTAAGTCGTCAGCCCTGATTCAGTTGGAATTTATTACTCTTGATTCGGCTAGCTTAGCAGGAGGAGCTGAGACTATTACCAATCTAGATCCTCAAACTAAAAAAGTAGTTTCACCAAAACAAAAAGTCGCATTAGAAGAAAAAGCTAGCACTGCTAAGGCGAGCATCGTAAAAGCTGCGGAGCCAAAACAGCTTGTCGAGCCAAAACAGCCACTGGTAGAAGGGAAGACGCTTGTAGAAAATAAAGAGGTCACAAAAGAGCTAAGCACTGAGCGAGCTGACTTAGCAGATGAAACTAACTTAAACCAGTCAGTAGCGGATACAGGTGAAGTGCCAGTCACTAAAGCCTCGGGCAACCCGTCTAATACTGATGATATGCCATCTACGCAAAATAGCTCGAATGAGGCTGAAGCCGAAGATGATTTGTCAGCGATGATCCGAGCAGTAACTGCACAATTCAATCGCGAACAAGTCATACAAAAACGCGCTGCCACCCAGCAGAGCAATCGCAAATTGTCTGCGCAAGCGCAGTGGCAAGCCCAAGCGGATGAGGAGGCTATTACCAAAATATTAGCGCTAGCTGCAGAGCAAGCCGCTAATCAAGAGCGAGAACCAGCCGCTGATACTGACGTAGACAGTTTAAGCAATACTATCGCCGATGACAAAGCGCTGATCCCTTTTTTGGAAGAGCAGGGAAGCTGGCTTGAGAAGCACCAGCCTATTACCGATATTCCTTTGCTGATTTGGCGTAGCACTGATGCTCTCCCAGGTGACGTGTTTATTGTACTTTTAGAGCTCTCTGTAGATAAAGAGGGCGTTATCACTGAGGTACAACTGCTTGAATCTTCTGGTAGTCCTATCATCGATGCGGTCGCAACGACTCAAGTTAGGACGGGTCAGCTCACGCCTTTGCAAATAGATGGTCTTGCGGTTGAAGCTACCATTCCTATGTCTTTGGTCTATCAAAGGCCTTAAGAGATAACATTATAATAGTTGAGTAGCCCTCATAGGTATTCATTAAAAACTATGACGGCCACTCAATCTCTTAAGAAGTTCTAAAGCTCATACTGCGAAAGCTAGCCTATAAACGCACGCTCTACAAACCACCACAGAGCAATAACAATACTCACTAGTGAGCCAAGGTAAAAGATGACCGTTTTATAAAAACTAGTATGGCGTAATAATAAAGCTAGCGGAAAGACTAAAATGATGAAAACAAGCTGTCCAAGCTCAATGCCAACATTGAAACTCAATAATGCCAAGACTCGCTCGCTAGTCGCTAGAGGCAAATCAACTAAAACATTGGCAAAACCGAAACCGTGTATCAAACCGAACACAAACGCCAAATAAACGGCTCTAACGCGCAGCATCGGCACTAAATTATTTAAGGCTGCAAAAGCTATCGATAGCGCAATCAAGGACTCGATAAAGCGGGCAGGAATGCTAACGAGACCGAGCGCTGCCAGGCTCAAGGTGATGGAGTGCGCAAGCGTAAAGGAAGTGGCGATCCAAAACACCTCTATTAACGCCGCCTTAGGTTTGGCAACGGCAACCAGTTGTTTTTGTTTACGCCGGTACACAGCAGGAACCAACAGCACAAATAAAAATAACAGATGATCGATACCAATCAGCAGATGATGAACGCCGCTCTGCAAAAAGTTGCTTGTTATAGATAGCCAACCTGCGCCCGCACCTTCACTAGTACCTAGAGGTGTTTGTCCGACGCTGAGCACCTGTAAAGGCAACTGGCTATCCGCTTGGGTCAAAATCAAGCGGTGATTGGCATCTACCCCTGCAAGTATCTGATAATCAAGATTGTCGATAGGCGCATCGCAGCTCAAAGTAAAGTTGCTATATAAGTAATTAAAGCCGCCACGAGTATTAATAGCTAATGGGGCAAAATCAGTCGTTTGGCACTCAGTACCATTGCTTTGTAATTGTACTTGCGCCGCAATTAATTGAGCGATCAGCGCTTGTTGTGACTTGACTTCCGCCCAGCTCACTTGCTGATCGCCGTTACCGTCTATATTTACCAGTAACGCTAAATCTCTGAGTGATACCTCGTATTCTGCGTTATAGTTGTTTTTAGCCGTAGTGTCAGTATCAGCCGTCGTTAAGTTTAGATAAGCAGTGCTGGCCTCATGCGCTTGCACTAAGGTGGAGCTCATCGCTAATAGCATGATTAATAACGGCGCTAGTAGATAACGATAGCTTTGATGCCAACTTATTGTCTTTGATCCTCTAAACGCCTTTGACTCACTAATCCCTGTTAAAAATCTCATAAGTGCGTCTCCTTGCTGAGATGGCGTTTATTTAGACTACGCTCTAGGGCTGGATATTCAAAACCAGTATCTTTTATAAACTGTTCTATAATCTCAATATCAGCCTGACTGTTAGCTTTAATTGCGGCAGTGGTATAAATAGCAATATCAGCAGTTTCTCGTTGCTGTTGCCAGTTTTCCTGCGCTAGCTTCAGCGCTAAGTCGATCTGGTTGCTAAGCAGAGCATAGTTTGCCTGTTCTCTTTTATGGGCGTTTTCTTGACGAATACGCCAAACCTCAATACGGTCTTGCATCAACGCTAAGTTTTGCTGAGCTTTAGGATCTTTTAATGCAACTTGCGCGCTAATGAGCTTTAGCAATAAAGCGTCTTTGTCAGTATGCTCTTGGAGCAACTGCCGCACCTTGTCATATTCGCCTTGAGCCAATAACCAATCTGCGCGCGCCATCAGTGTGGGTACAGTTTGGCTATCCATCACGGCAAAAACCTCTTTTGCTAACGACGCGTCTTGGCTACGCAGCGCAGCATCGGCTTGAATAAGGTATATCCATCGCGCGGTTGAGGTATCAAGCCCAGGAGCTAAACTCGCCAATCCGCTTAAGGTTTCCTTCGCTTGCGACAGCTTACCTGTCATGCTATGGATTTGAGCCACGCAGGCCAGTTGATAGACTCGAAGTGAGGCGTCATTCAGTCTATTACAGTAGCTCATTGCTTCATCAAATTGACCTTGTACCAATAACAAAGAAGATAGCGTCAATAGCGCATCAGGGTCGGATGGCTTTTGATTGAGTATCTGCTCTAAGACTCCTTTGGCCTCATCGAACTTATGCGCCGCTTGTAAAGCGCGTGCCCTCAGCATAAGAGTTTCAACGTTTTGTTCATCAGACTGATCTAACTGCGCTTGTGCTTGACCTAGTGCACGGGGATCTCCTTGCAAATACGCCCGTTCTAATAACTGCCGAGTCTGCTCGGGGCTAGTATTTGTGTTGCCAGAGATAAAGTCGCTAGTCGTTAAGTAACGCGGCGGCGGTGAATCAGTAGGTAAGGTGGCTAGAATTTGCTGATCATCATCAGGGGTGAAAGGCGCGGCAAAAAGTGTAGGGCTAGCAGCAGCGAATAGCGCTAATGATATAAAGAATGATTTTAACCTGTGCATAATATCTCTCAGCTTTTGACATAAATAAGCACCCAATCAGTAGAATGATCAGGTGCTAGGTTAATCTGACAGTGCTTTACAGTGAAGCGTTTGCATCAGTGATAGCAACGGGCTCAGCTGTGTTAGCCTCAGGCAATATAATTCGGTCTATATCTTGCGGCTCGTCAGTGTTGACATCGTTGCTAGCATCAATTACATCTGATGTTCTATCAACAGCTAATTGAGCATTAGCTTGATCAACTGAATCAGCATTTTCATTTTGATTATCAAAGTCAAAGTCGTTATTGTCACTGTTAGAGCAACCAATAAGAGCAGCTGAACCAGTGACCAATACGGCTAAAAATAGATAGCGCATAGTATTTCTCCTTGGGTTAGATTCAGCTTATCGGCTACCTGGATTCGGTGTCGTTAAATATGGAAAGACAGAATCAAAATCAGTAGCAGGCTTAAGAGCGCCGTCAGTGAAGAGCGCTTGACCGGCAGCGGCATCTTCAGGAACACACGTTACCTCTGCTGGTAGACCGGCATGACAGAGTGCACCCATAGAGACTCTTAGAGCGATATCGGTGACATCATCACCCGGACGTCTACCATTCGGGAAGCCTGCGACATCATCAGTATCGGCGTTAGGTCGACCATCGTCTTGACCTGGGATGATACTGAGAACACCTAGATCGTTTTGATTGGCGGCGGCGACAGCGGCGATGCTAGTATTGAGACGAAGCATATCTGCCGGTACTTGTTTTGCATTAGCCGGTTTATTGACTGTGGGTATCCCGGTCAAAAAGGCAGTAACTAGATCCTGACGAGGGAAGTTGGTAGGCGCCGGTGCACTTGGATATAAAGTTTCAATTAATGCAGGAAGCGTGGGATAGAAGACGTAAGGCGCAAATTTGGCCACATCATCTTTTGGCTCTGAGGCGTTAAATTTATCTTTATCTTTTAGACCGATAACGACTTCGTTGACCAATGGCATACCAAGTCTTGACACTTGCGTCCAAGCGCCGCCTTTTTTGGCAGTGGTATTAATACCTGAGCCAGGATTGCCATTTACTAGAGTCGCTTGACGGACACTAGCGGTAGTCCAAGCGCCGACTACAGGATCTGAACCAGCAGTTAAACAAGCCTTGGGCACTTCCATGGCGATTGAGGTGACGTTTTTATTAGCTAAAATGTTAGTACCACCATCTCGCTCGCCTAGTGGATTGAGGTTGATTAGGTCAAACACTTTACCTAAATCAATAGCGAAACCCTCAGCACGTTGACCGACAAACACTTTACCTTGTCCACAGCTGCCTAAGTTTAAAGTCTTGATAAAACTTCTGGCATAAGTAGGATAGTCAGGGAAAGATTTGGTACCAATGTAATCAAAAGGCTTATCAAAGCTACCTAAAGACGTGCGTGAACCACTACGGCGATCTCCTTTCACCATAGTAACTTCATAGGTCTCATTGGTTTGCACATTAGCTGGATTTGAGGCATCGCCAGCATTTACTAGCGGTATGGCTACATTTGGCGTTGAAGAATCACCATCTGAGTCAATCTCAATGCTGTTTAGGTTATGGGTAAAGTCAAACTGAAAAGTAATATCTTCGACGGCATCGCCGTTATTATCGATATGAATCTCATAAAGCGCGTCTGGATCTAAGGCGAAATAATTGGGTCCGCCGTAAGCATCCTGCAAGGGTAAGTAGTTGGCGATGATGGTGACATAGTCTGCTCGACCATTTTCATAACTATTAAACATATAGAAGTCAGAGGCATCGACTTTTGGGGTCTTAGTGATAGAAGGAGCTTCTCGGTGACTAGATGCGACAGCGCTTGCACTTAAGCATATGGCCATCGCTGAGATTAAGGCCTTGGTAGTGTATTTCATACGAATCCTTGTATAAAAACTAATGAGTTAGAGGTAGGCAGAAACTTTAAGCTTTAACGTTGAATCATACTTATTAAGTTTAGATAAAATACAAACTCAGCAAGTTAATATAAACTATACTCCTATTTGATTCTAATTATTACACCGTTCATCGGAAATATCGTTGTATTCATCGGTTAGGGTAAACCTTTATTTTTATAAAGGTTTTTATGATTTATTGCCGCTTAAACTATGGCTTAAGCTATGATTAAATTGAAGCAATAGCAGTCATTTGCTCGCAGATTTGCTATCATAGGCGCTGCTATTTATAGGGTTTTATTATTGAGTTGTTAGGATAGCCCCTAGTATTCAGCTCACAGGTATTTCATTATGGGTGACAAACTGCTGGCACAAGAATGGCTATGTAGAGCATTTATGTCTGGATATCTAGATAGTACGGCAGTTAAGTCTGGATAAAAGGTAACGCTTTCTATTTTAAAGGTGAAGTATGAACCAAGTTCAATCTAGGGTAGCTCCGCTAAACAAATGGCCTATGATCAGCCGTGTTTTTCATTGGATAAGCGCGCTACTATTATTAGTGACGTGGGCGCTGATGTTTCTTTATGACAATACCGATGACTCGCTTTATATTGGTTTGCATAAAGCGTTTGGCATAAGTTTATTGTTTTGGATGCTAGCTCGGGTTATTAGCCGCTTATTTGTCAAAGCGCCACCATCAGCGCCAATGCCTAAATGGCAAGATATCATCGCCAAGCTCACGCATTTTGCGCTGTATGCGCTACTGATTACCATGCCGATAGCAGGACTGCTGATGTCGGTCTATGGCGGCCGCGCGGTCAATGTGTTTGGCCTGTTCGAAATCCCAGTTTTCGTCACTCCAGATCGCGGTTTAGCACGTACCTTTAATGACTGGCATACTGATATCATTTGGCCGTTGATTCTTGCCTTTACTGCCGCTCACATTCTTGCGGCGCTATACCATCAATTTATCAAAAAAGATAAGCTGATGAAGCGTATTTGGTAGCGCTGAATGATGTGGTTTATAGTGATTGACCGATGTTTTGCTAAATGCTGCTGTAGTTAGGATAGTGATCGTTATGCGTACCAAAAAAGACCGTATCCGGCATACTTTAAGCTTTGAGATTATAGGTCTGCTAATCTTTGCACCACTAGCTAGTTTTGTCTTTGGGTTTGAGCTGCACACGATGGGAGCTATAGCGCTCGTAGGTTCTATTGTCGCTACGGTGTGGAACTATTTTTATAATATTATATTCGATAATGCCATGCTAAAACTGCGCGGTAGGGTGCAAAAAACGGTGCCAATAAGAGTGTTGCATGCCATCTTGTTTGAAGGCGGCTTACTGTTACTATTCTTGCCATTCATAGCGATATATCTAAACATTAGCCTTTGGGAGGCTTTTAAAATGGATATTGCGATGGCGACTTTTTATTTGATATATGCCTTTGTGTTTAACTGGGTCTATGACAAAGTATTTCCTATCCCTAATTCCGTTGCAGCTTAAGCTGAGCTTAGAGTGTCAAGGTGTTGCGATTATTTTTGTATGATAAATAAAAGGGTTTGCTTATTGGGCAAACCCTTTTTTATTTATAGTTCGTTTTAAATAAAATCAATACGCTAATGTTATCGTGCGGTTGGGATGAATTTTGCGCAGTGTCGAAGGAACGCAGCACGCAAGGAAAATTTATACCAATCGCACTGTCTCGTGTTTAAATAGAATCAACTATTTACTAAGACTATGTCCTAAAAGCTTAATCAGTCTACTTAGCAATAGCCGCTTGGCTAATACCATCGAGCGCTTTGGCGATATTGGCCAGCTGTGTATCGCAGCCTTGCAGGTTGTGACGATTTTTGAGGTATTGAGGATCGTTATAAGACAGCCAGACTCTCTGCTGTGCATCTTCAGTGATTAACACTTTTTGTGGTAAATCTATCGCGATGCTTTGCTCGCAATTCATCAACGGTGTACCCGCTTTTGGATTACCAAACATCACCACTTGTGTGGGCCGTAAGGATAAATTAACCCCAGCAGCGTTCTTTTGATGATCGACTTGCGCAAAGACTGTCATGCCTTTGTTTTCGATGACTTTGATGAGCTTATCGGCGGTATCTGAGACAGAATGATTGCTTTGCATAGTGATCAAGCCTTTTTTAGCATGAGTAGCAGGCGTTGTCATAGTGGTAGCGTGATTGGCATTATTTGGCAAAATATTTTCGACACTAGCACAAGACGTCGCCAGCAATGCCAAAGCGGCGATAGGGATAATTTTCAGCATAAAAATTCCTTTTAATGGTGATTTATATAGTAGTGATATATAGTAATTTTGGATTGAGAAGTCGTTGTCAGTAGAGTTTAGCATACCTGCCTATGACAGCTCATTGCCAAAGCGCTGACGTATTTGCTTGAGATAAAGGCTAGGGGCGATCCGCCAAAGAATACTACCGAAGCGTGAGACAGGTTCAGGCAAGATCCAGCGTTTACGCTGCGCTAGGCCTTGAGCAATCCTCTCAGCCATCCATTCAGCGCTACGAATACTGCCAATGACTGAGCGTTGATGTTGAGCGAGATTACCGTCATGACCGAGTGCATGTTCCTCAATAGGAGTGTCCAAAAAGCTAGGATACACCATTAGGATATGAATACCGTCAGCTTCTAACTCTAAACGCAGCACTTCAAAAAATTGCGTCAGCGCACTTTTGGCAGCGCAATAAGCGGCTCGTCCCGGCACTGGCATCCAGCCTGCCATGGAGCCGATACAGACGATCTGACCATGAGACTGCCTTAATAAAGGCAATGCTGCCATTGTCAGCTCTACTGGCCCTTGCCAGTTTACTGCCATGACCTTACGAAACACCGCAGGATCCGTTTGATGTGCTGGCGAGCGGTGTGTGATGCCAGCATTATTAACTAAGATATCAAGACGGCCAAAATGTGCACTTACTTTATTTATGAGTACATCGATGTCGTCAGCTTGTGTAATATCAGTGGCTACTGCCATGATTCTAGCGCTATCTGAGAATTCGGCTACTCTTGCCGCTAATGCCTCGGCATCGATGTCAGCGAGTACTAAGTGATGACCGGCGGCGTACCAATGACGAGCCATCGCCAAACCTAAACCAGACGCTGCGCCGGTAATTAATGTGACGGTCATAATGACGCTTTCCCTATAAAAGTTATTCGATAGCGTTAAGAATCGCCTAAACTATTAGCCGCCATAAAATAAGCAAATGTCTCAGCAGAAGTCTTGGCAGGCTGATAACCGAACTCTTCTTTTAAACGTCGATTATCTAGTACCGGACGATAACGCAAAAAATTGACTTGCTCAGGACCGGTGGGCTTACCGCGCCATTTAGCGACTTGTAGCGCTGCTTCGACCACCCAGACTGGCAGTGTCAACAGGGGTTTATTCAGCTTATCCGCGATCTGTGCCATGGTTAGTGCGCCATCGCCTGCCATATTGAAGATGCCAGTTTTATCCTCGCGAATCCCCATTTCCATCGCATTGATGACATCTTGATCCCAGATAAACACGAAAGGTGAGTCGCTGCCTTTGAGCGCTAAAATTCGCGGCGCCATAAACAAATCCGTGATTTGATTACGAGTGTCAGCACCTAACACAGTGCCGGGCCGGAATATCAGCTGTTGCAGCTCTGGATGCTTTTGCCGAAATTCCTTGAGTAGCTCTTCAATTTGCCGCTTATGATCCGAATAAGCAAATTCTGTATTACCGCGTAGCGCATGGTGCTCATCTATCCAAGTTGGATTGTCGGCATGATAGCCGTAAGCCGCTCCTGAGCTAGTGATGGTCAAATGCTGCACACCCGCCTTTACACAGCACGCAAGAACATTACGCGTCCCATTGACATCGATATCAAAGTCTCGTGCTCGATCTTTTGAGGCTTGTAAAATAGAGGCTAGATGCACCACATGGGTGATTCGCTCATCTATCAGTAACTGAGCGAGTTTATCTTCGCGTATATCTAAGATTTTTATAGCAAAGTCTAAATGATCACGAGTGCAAATATCAGTGCCCATGACCGAATAATGAGCGGCGAGTCGATTACCCAGTTGATGGCCGATGTAGCCTGCTGCGCCAGTGATAAGGATGCGTTTAGTCATAGGGCTTCCGTGCCCAAATTTGAGAGAGCGTCAGGCCTGAGACTAAGTGCCAGACGCCCCAAAAAGCGGTAATGAGCATCATGCTTCCTGCTTGCGGAAAAAAAGTAAATAAGATGACTAAGCCTAGCCCCGAATTTTGAATACCCACTTCCATAGTGACCGCACGGCGATCAGCAACAGGAAGTTTTAGCGCTGTACCCATACCGTAGCCAAGCGATAGCGCCAATAAATTATGAGCGACTACCAACCAAAAAAAACTATGAAAACGCTCGATAAATAAATCAAAATTGTTAGAAAAAGCGATAGCGACAAAGGCTAAAAATACCAATAGTGAGATAATGCGTAACGGTTTTTCGCTGCGAGCGACTAAATTGGGAAACTTGCGACCGGTCAACATCCCTAGTACCAAAGGCACAGCTAGCACTAACAGCACTAATAATAAAATGCTACTAGGCTCTAGGGTGATTTGGGTCAGATACTCACGGGTATGCGGGTTGAGCCAGCCATAAAAGGCAAAGTTCAGCGGCGTCAGAACCGTCGCCGCTAAGCTCGATACTGCCGTCATACTGACAGAGACCGCGACATTGCCGCGACCAAGCCAAGTCATGATGTTAGAAAAACTGCCACCAGGACAGGAAGCTACCAAAATCATGCCCAAAGCCAGCTCCGGCTCGATATTTAGCGCCCAAGTAAACAGGCAAGTGGCTAGCGGCAGTAATAAAAACTGAGCAAACAGGCCCGCGATAGGCGCAACAGGCGCTAATAAAATACGTTTAAAATCCTCAAAACGTAGCGTCAGTGACACCCCAAACATCATCAGCGCCAAAATAACGTTAAGCACAATTAAGCTGGCAGGGTCAAAGACTATCGGTAACGCGCCACTCATCTTAAAGAGTCCGGTTTGTGCTTTTGTCTATTAAATAACCTGCTTTTAAAGCGGCTCGCTTTAGAGCTAATGTTGGAAGATTTATGCTTGGCTTCTGCTTTATCCTCATCCGCTTGTAATGCAGCGATATGCTCAGCGAGGGTAGTTAGGTATTCGTCTTTATTGACATAATAAGCCATGCGTGCCAGCTTAATATAATCATAACCGCCGTCGAGCGTTATGTTGCTACGCGCGCGTTTAATCGCATCGAAATGATCGGCCGCGGCGCTGTTTTGCTCGCGCTGCTTGATATATAACGCGACTAAGCGCGCTTGCTGGTTGCGACCTTCCCAGCCAAGACCTGCCGCCTCAACCATGCCCATCATAAATAAAGTATCATAATCAGGATGAAAGACATTCATATACAGCTGCGGTGCGTCTTGCTCAGTCGGCCAATTAAGATGCTTACGCTTAATAAAAGGATAGTCAAGTAAATAGCCAGTCGCCATCAAGATTAAGTCGTAATCATCGCTGTTGCCATCACTAAAGGTCACCGTATGACTTTTGATAGCACTGATATCACGCTGCGGTGTGATATCACCATGACCTAAATGATGTAGCACTAAGGAGTTAATCACCGGATGCGACTCGTACATCAGGTAGTCAGGATCAGGCAGACCATAATCGGAAGGCTTGCCAACGACTATACTTATCATAGCGGCATCCAAGCGCTGTTTGGCTTTTCGTGGGAGCTTGAGTTTGCCGCCTAAGGTGTCGATAGGGCGGCCGTTGATGAATTTTGGCAGGAAATAATAGCCACGCCGTAAGCTGATAGCTACCGACCTGGCATGATGCACCGCGTCTACGGCGATGTCTGCCCCAGAATTGCCGCAACCGACAATAAGCACGTGTTTATCTGTAAATATAGACGGATCGCGATACTCGGAGGAGTGCATAAGCTTACCGGCAAACTCGCCCGGCAGGTTTGGCATATTCGGTTTATGTAAAGTACCATTGGCAATCAGCACACCTGTAAACACTCGAGACTGCTGTTTGCCATTATGTTCGCTGACTAAGCGCCATTTATCGCCCTCAGGCTCAAGGCTAACGACGCGAGTTGAGAATTCATAATGAGATTTAAGATGGTATTTATCAGCGAAATCTTGGAAATATTGGCGCAGCTCAGAATGGTGAGGGTAGCTGGCAACCGAGTCCGGCATCGGAAACTCGCTAAACTCCGTCATACGCTTGGAGGATATCAGATGCGCTGTCTCGTACATGGTACTATGTGGATTATCGATATCCCATAAGCCGCCGACATCGCTATGTCCCTCAAAACCAACGAAAGGAATATCGAGCTTTTGTAAATTACGCGCCGTAGCTAGCCCCATCGGACCGGCGCCAATGACAGCATACATAGTTATTCCCTTAAAATAAGCATTGAGTGTTACCCTTCCTAATTGGGTAGTATCATTATACTAGTCTAACTGCATTGAACCTTCAACAAGCGCTCATCAATAAAAGGAAAAAACGATGACTACTTTATCTAAATCCAGCTGCGAGCCCTGCCGGGCAAGCGCTCCTAGTTTGAGTGCGACTGAGATACAAGCGCTATTACCACAAATTCCTGATTGGTCGTTAATCGAAGTCGATGGTATTAAGCAATTACAGCGCCAGTATACCTTTAAGAATTTTAGCACCGCTATGGCTTTTGCCAATCAGTTGGCACAGATTGCTGAAGAGGAGGGGCATCATCCTAGTATTTTGGTGGAGTGGGGCAAGGCTACGGTGACTTGGTGGACCCACAGTATCAAGGGCCTGCACCATAATGACTTTATTATGGCGGCAAAAACCGATAGCCTGCTTAGCGCAAAAGTATAATGAGAGTGGAAAAAACGACCGTAACTCATTAAACTTGTCGGTTCAAAATAACCCTGATAGTCAGTTTCTAGCCAATACGTTTTGGCTGGTTAAGGATAGGTAATGTCACCAAAAATATTAACTCACCTCTCAACCCGATTAGCCTTTTTGATAGCGGCCATCGTCATCGCTGTCATGGGCGTGACTATGATAGGGTTTGACTGGGTACCACACTTATCTTTGCTGTTGGCTATCTGCGTATTATTAGCGATCGGCTTGATAAAAGGTTTGAGCTTCGAGGATATGCAAGCGCAAATGGCCTCAGGTGTCATGCGCGGAATTGGGGCGATTTATTTGTTCTTTTTTATCGGCTTAATGATAGCGGCTTTAATGATGTCCGGTGCGATACCGACCTTAATGTATTATGGCTTTGAGCTGATATCACCAGAGTTTTACTATCTCTCTGCCTTTATTTTAACCTCGATTATTGGGGTGACTTTAGGGAGTAGCTTGACCACTGCAGCCACTTTAGGGGTAGCGTTTATTGGCATGAGCCATGCTTTTGATGCCAATGTCGCTATTGCCGCAGGGGCAGTGGTTTCTGGGGCGTTTTTTGGTGACAAAATGTCACCTTTGTCCGATACTTGTACCATCGCCTCCTCAGTCGTTGGTATCGATCTGTTCGAGCACATTCGTAATATGATGTACACTACCGTACCGGCGTGGCTGTTGACAGTACTGCTGTTTTGGTTCTTCTCGGGAGACACCACAGGCACCAATCTTGGTCAAGTCACGCTACTACAAGCGCAGCTGATTGAGAGTGGCTTAGTGCACAGCTACGCAGTATTGCCTTTTGTGGCTTTAGTTGGGCTAGCGGTTTTTCGTATCAATGCTATCTATACGATAATTTGCACTATCAGCGTGGCGCTATTGATCACTTATTGGCATAGCTCGCCGAGCTTCGGAGAGCTTGGGAGTTATCTGTTTGGTGGATACGCTCCTGCAGAGTCGCTAGCTCTTGGCGAGGTAGCTGGTATGCTGTCGCGTGGCGGCGTGCAAAGCATGTTCTTCACCCAAACGATTGTGATTTTGGCATTGAGTTTGGGTGGGCTGTTGACAGCGTTAGGGGTGCTGCCAGCGCTATTATCAGGAATCAAAGCGTCCTTGACCTCCTCAGGACGGGCGATATTCGCTGCTGCTATGTCGGCACTTAGTATCAACGTGCTCATCGGCGAGCAGTATTTGAGTATTTTGATCTCAGGGACTTCTTTTCGTTCGACCTTTGAGCGCTTAAACTTGCACCCAAAAAACCTCTCTCGTACCATTGAAGACGCGGGTACCGTTATCAATCCTCTAGTACCTTGGAGCGTCTGCGGTGTGTTTATCAGTCAAGCTCTAGGCGTGCCTGTCCTTGATTATCTGCCGTACGCTTTTTTCTGCTATTTATCTCTGCTACTGACGCTTATTTTTGGCTTCACTGGCATCACTATTAGTCCTGCTAAAAGTACCGAGCCTAAGACTAAAGTGGTTTAATCAAAGCTGGCTAAGATTCGGTTTAGTATCACAGCGCTTAGTATCTCAGCTTAGTATCGAAACGGTATAATATATACCATGTTAATATATGTTATTGTATATTGATGAAGGCTAAAATCCTGTGTTATCTTCAAAGACAGTCAGGACTTATATCGCACAAGGAGATAACTATGCTGTTTGAAAAGATAAAAACCCCGGGGCTTTCGCACCTGTCCTATTTGTTTGGCTCGAACGGACAAGCGGCAGTGGTTGACCCACGTCGTGACTGCGCCATTTATGTCGAAAAAGCACGGGCTACCGGGCTTAAGATTACTCATATATTTGAAACGCATCGTAACGAAGACTTAGTCTCAGGCGCTCCTATATTAGCGCAGCTTACTGGCGCTAGTGTCTATCACGGTCCCAATCCAGAGCGCGAAATCGTCTATGCGCAAACGGCGCGAGAGGGGGATAGTTTTGCGATTGGTCAGCTTGAGATACAAGTGCTTGAGACTCCTGGGCATACCTTTGATCATCTAGCGTATGCTATGTTTGATAGCGCTTATCCTAACGAGGCAGTTGGTGTATTCACAGGGGATGCGCTATTCGTCGGTGATGTAGGGCGCACAGACTTTTATCCGGATCGGCGCGAAGAAGTCGCTGGTCTGCTTTATGATTCGCTACAAAAGATCATCGCTCTAGGCGATCAAGCGATGATTTATCCGGCGCATGGGGCCGGTTCGGTTTGTGGTTCAGGGATGGCAGAGCGTGAGTTCTCAAGCGTTGGGCATGAAAGGCTGAATAATCCAAGATTACAAATCGAGAGCCGAGATAAGTTTATTCAAGCGAAGATTAGCGAAAATCATTATCAGCCGCCTTATTTTAAGCTCATGGAACGCCTTAACATGGAAGGCGGCGAGCCTGCCCCTGTCGTGATGAGACCACGTAATCTGACCCTTGAACAACTCAACGATTGCAAAATCGATCACCTAATAGATATTCGTGAGCCGCTAGCTTATGCTTCAGCTCATTTGCCGGGCGCTATGAGTCTGCCTGTCGGTATGATTTCCGCTTTTGCAGGCTGGTTTATTAAAGATGGCGAGAGCATAGCGCTGATTGCCTCTGATGAGGAGCAGCTGGCGACGGCGATGACGCATTTGGTCAGGATTGCTCTTGATAATATCGTAGGCGGCTATGTCGGTCTAATCTCAGCGGCCAAAAAAGGCGAGAGTATAGAGCAAATACCGATGATAGCGACTGAGGAGGTACGATCGCGTCTCGAAGGTAGTGCTGATTTTATCAATAATACTAATGATAGCAAGGCTTGGACGTTACTTGATGTCAGAGACCTTGATGAGCGCAGCGAGTCTGCGATAGATGAGTCTGAGCATATCTATATCGGTCATCTCAATGAGCGTTGGCGCGATCTAGATAAAGAGGAGCATTATACGTTGATGTGTGCCAGTGGTCAGCGAGCGACGGTCGCAGCAGGGTGGCTGGCAAGTCAAGGCTTCCAGCATCTCGATATTTATCTTGGCGGGATTAGTGCTTGGCAGGCTGAGCAAGCGTAAAACGTATTAGTTTATATTAACGCTATAGGCGCCACTATCATTCTTTTTATCCATAGTGAGCTCACTTGTTTGTGTAAAAAAAGCATACCATAGCTCACGGCCCTGTGCATTAAACTGGCGTACGGTATCAAAGAAGTGCTGACGAGCCGCTTCATCGACTAAAGGCGCGGGCAATAAAGGATCAAAAACGACATTGCGAATAGCAAAATCGCCAAGAAGATAAGCTTCCCGCAGCGCAGTGTCATTATCAAGAGTGTGCCGAGAGTTTTGCCAATCGCTCAGCTGTTCTGACAGATTTTTATAATGTGACTCTAGTTGTATATCTGCCCAAAGGCCGAGTGATTTTTTTTGCCGATCCTTATCAAAGCGGCTTGCTTGAAATACTGCGGCTTCGGGCTCTAATTGTAAATCGAGTAGCCGTGACCTTATCCCTTCAACACCGCCGCTCAAGTTATTAGGACGAATATAAAGCCCAGCATCGAGCTCACGAAAGCCTAATAAAGATAGCGCTCTCATACGGGCGCGCAGTATTTTGCGATCGCTACGCGGCAGCCCGCCGGTAGTCACGGCTATCCAAGAACCTTCCCATGCTATAACGCGCTTATCCGCGTGTTCCCAAGCGGCGACATCAGCCCCTAACTTCTTAGCTTTCGGGCCCAAGCGATAAACAGCAGCATCCACCGCCTCAACCAATTCTGCTTGCGTCAAACGAGCCATAGTTACCCGTATATTATTTTCCTTTATCGCAAATAGCCTGCCAGCGCGAATGATCTCAGCTATGCTAAGGGTTTCGTGGTTAGCAACTGTCAGGAGGCGCAAAATGAGAGAGCGAGCGGCTGGCCATTGGTAATTACATTCTTTGACAATATGTGATTCCATGTGTAATACTCTAAATTTAGTCGTTTATTATTTAGTCACTTAAGATTTAGTCGTTTATTATAATGCAAGATAGGCAGTCATGAGTGCTAAGTAAAATAAATGAACAGTAACGAGTAACAAGGATAGTCAGCCAAATATTAGGAAGGATTACTATGAAGGATACCGAGCAGATGTCAACGGCCAATCAATTCAGCACCCATGAAGTCAATAATCAGCCGGTCGCTTTAGCGCATTATAACGCTTGGGAGACTGATGACGCGCTAAAAGAAGCCGTTATTCGAGAAGGCGCGTCGTGGGCCAGTGCTCATTTGAGCGAGTTTGGGGCCCGCACCGGTGGTGACATGATAGATAAGGGCTTTGCTGCCAATGAAACCCCCCCTAAATTTCGACCCTTTGATCGCTATGGTCACCGTATAGACGAAGTTGAATTTCATCCTGCTTATCATGAGTTGATGGCGGCGGGTGTACAGTACGGCATGAGTAATTTTGCTTGGCGTAACGAGAGTCGCCAAAGCGCGCACGTAGCGCGAGCGGCAGTTATGTATCTTGGCTCACAAGCAGAAGCCGGCTTTGGCTGTCCAATGTCGATGACTTACGCGGCTATTCCAGCTTTGCGCCACAATGTAGAGCTCGCTGAAAAATGGATACCGAAACTGCTATCAACAGAATACGATCCTCGTAGCTTACCTATGGAGCAAAAAACTGGCTGTACTATCGGCATGGGGATGACGGAAAAACAAGGCGGTTCCGACTTACGGCGTAACAGCACCAAAGCCATTAAGCAAAACGACGACAGTTACCGAATCATTGGTCATAAATGGTTTTATTCTGCGCCTATGTCTGACGCTCATTTAGTATTAGCCCAATCTGAAAACGGACTTAGCTGTTTTTTAGTACCGAGGTTTCGCCCCGATGGCACGCTCAATGCAGTAAGGATTCAACGCCTTAAGGATAAACTTGGCGACTGGTCGAATGCTTCTTCTGAGGTAGAGTTTGCCGGTGCTTTTGGCGAGTTAGTAGGAGTGGAGGGCAGAGGTGTCGCCACTATCATCGAGATGGTGGCCTTAACCCGGCTCGATTGTATGATAGGCTCAGCGGCGCAAATGCGGCAAGCAGTCGTACAAGCGATTCACCATACTTCTGGACGTGAAGCTTTCGGCGATTTATTAATCAATCAACCGCTTATGCGCAATGTGCTCGCTGATTTGGCTTTAGAGTCTGATGCGGCATTAGCCTTAACCATGAGAGTGGCGCGCGCCATCAGTATGATTGAGACCGACGCGCACGAAGCAGCGCTAGCGCGTATCGCGACAGCTATTGGTAAATATTGGATATGCAAGCGTACGCCAGTGTTAGTCAATGAAGCACAAGAATGTCTCGGCGGTATCGGTTATGTCGAAGAAAATATCATGCCGAGGCTTTATCGTCAGGCACCGCTCAACTCAATTTGGGAAGGTAGCGGAAATATCCAGTGCCTTGATGTGCTCCGCGCATTAAACAAAGAACCGGCTACTCGTGAGGCGTTGTTTACTGAGTTGCAAACCGCTGCTGGCAAAAACAGTTATTTTGATAAAGAGCTTGAGCAACTAGCGAGTTATTTTGAGGATGTAGAGACTTTAGAGTTTAGAAGTCGCCACGTCATAGAGCGCTTGGCGTTGATGCTGCAAGCTTCCATCTTACTAAATACGGAAAATAAAGACATAGCAGCAGCGTTCTGCCGCTCGCGTCTAGGCGGAGAGCACGGACTGGCTTTTGGCACGCTCGGTCCAAAAGCGCCCGTAGATCAGCTGATCGAACGCGCTGCGGGTGCGACAAGGTCAGTGACTTAGCACTATCGACTCAGTATCATCCAATTAGGATCACCCACGTAGCATCATTTATCGATTAGTATTATCACTAATCGACTAGCTACTTAGTCAGCTCGATAGTACCGTTGGCGGTAACAGAAACGGTGCTATTGCCCGATTCAAAGTTTTGACTCGGTACTGAAGCCTCAGCATCAGCGGCACGCATGCTGCTATACATAGGGCGTGGGTAGTTAGTATTTCCAGCATTGAGGTTGACGCTTACCACGCGGTAACCGCGCGCATCCCAAGCACGAGTTAAGTTTTTGGCTTGTTGCTGAAAAGCTCGAGACGCTTCAGTCATTAGTTTTTGTTCCAAAGCGTCTTTTTTGCTTTCTGATATACCAAAGTTTAGGTTGTTCATCACTAAAGTTTCTTGCAGATCTGCAATAAGCTGACTGGTCGCGGTGAAGTCGGTGCTTTTTAGGTCAAGATTGGCTTGTCCGGTCCAGCCGATGATCTTGTCGTTTTTATCATAACGCGGATAAGTGCTTTGTTGACCGGTGCTGACGGTGACGCTAGGGTAGCGCTTAGCAATCGCTAAGGCCCTATTGATTGAAGTATTGAGAGTCGTTGCCAAAGTCTTAGCATCAGTCGCTTGTGCTTTTTTATAGAGGCTGGCGCGTACTTCATCATTAGCGATCTCTTCTTTGACTTCCGTCTGAAAAGTGACTTGATCGTAACCGGAGGGCTCGGCGTGGGCGGTGCTCATTGCTGCGCTCAATAAAAAAGCGCTGCCAGTCATTAAAGCCAGTTTAGTCGTTAGTAAGTTTTTCATCGTAACTCCTTAAATGAATAGTTTTTAAAAGCACATAATTTAATAGTTTTTTTAGAGATTATTAACATAACAAATCTGATAATAAATAATATAAGTGTTTTGTCACAACCTTACTGCTTTCTAGCAGGCTTAAAGCTAACCACAGCGTCTAACTATAGTGTGAAAAGATATAGTTTATAGCGTTAGGGCTTGTAAAATAGAAAAAAGTAAGTATAATTTGCAACTGGTGGCTCCATTGGTAGCCTCGCAACAGTGTTCTATGAACCCCGCCAGGACCGGAAGGTAGCAACGGTATTAGATTCATTGTGTGCCGAGGATGTGCTGATGGAGTCGCTTTTTTTTGTCCAAAATTTGGCTATTATTTATTTGCCCTTCTAGAGGGTTTTTTTTGGTCAAAATTTTATGTAGATATAATCATCAATTAATATAATAGATAAGTTGAGTTGCTTGCATACTGCCAGCTTAAACGCTACGATATTGAGTCTAAATGAGTAGGATAAATCATCTAAATGAGTGACACCCGACAGCCTCTTTTATCTACTGAGCAGCGCCAACGCTCTGAGCTTTATGCTCGCCAGCAACAAGCTCAGCAGCGACAGATTTTGGCGATGATGGGTATCGGACAATGGGTGCGACCAGACTCACCAACGCTAAAAATAAGCGATATTGCTGATAGCGCGGGCGAAGTAGAAGCGACCCATTCATTAACTGAGCAGCAGCCAGTATTGGATGAGCAAGTTGAACCAGACGTACGAATTGATGATTCAGTAGATAAACGCTCTACTACTGCGCCAGTCGCTCCAGACGATGAGGCATCAACTACTGATCACGCAAAAATCAATAGCTTCGATAATGACAGTTTTGATGTTGATGTTGCTAATAATGATGATAGTTTAAAGGCTATCAACAAGTCTTACAACTTTAACGATCTTAATAGCTTTAGCGAATCAGAGCGTATTGAGGAAGCAAACCATAACGCTGAGACTATAAGCTTAGATAAAGTAGCGCCGTTTGATTTACAAGGCGCTCGTTATGGCAATTGGGTGCTAATAGTGGATATTCAGGCGCTCGATAACGACAGTCAAAAGCTTTGGCAAAACATCATGCAAGCGCTATCATTAGACTGTGAGACCAGCTCCTTTCCTATATGCGCAGGCATGGATACCGCTGAGCTTGCTAACGCTAGTCTCGCCGGTTATATTTTTAAGATTGCACAGAGCGAAGATATTCAAGTAGCAGCATTGACCGCTTTACCTGAAGGTCTTACTCATCCGGCTTTGACAGAGGTGCCGACTTTGCAGGCTATGCTCGCAGAGGCGACGCTAAAACGCCAGCTATGGCAGCACATCTCTAATTAGCAGCTCTACTTAGCAGTAAACAGCGGTTATTATACGTATACTCTTTTTTCCGTCAGTACGATAGTCTTTTACACCTTCATACGTTCGTCTGAACAATAGCTCTAAAACCTTACTTCACTCCTTATTATTTAGGATTATGATTATGTCTGATAATACTGCTCCGCACCGGGTACCCAATTTTTCTGCTGGACCGGCGACTATTCCCACTGAAGTGCTTCAGCGCGCGCAAAGCGAAATGCTAGATTGGCAAGGTCGCGGGGTCTCAGTGATGGAGGTCAGCCACCGCAGTAAAGAATATATCGCGATTACCGAAAAAGCGGAAAGTAAATTGCGCTCGCTGATGGACATTCCTGATAATTATAAAGTGCTGTTTTTGCAGGGCGGCGCCAGTCTGCAATTTTCTGCTATTCCATTGAACTTATTAAACAATGGCCGCGCTGACTATTTATCTACAGGTACTTGGTCGGACAAAGCCATTAAAGAGGCCAAGCGCTACGCTAAACTAGGCTTAGGCGAGATAAACGTGGTCGCTAGTGGTAAACAAGGCAATTTCACGGACGTACCCGCATCTGATGAGTGGACTTTGAGTGATGACGCGACGTATTTTCATTACTGCGCCAATGAGACCATTCATGGCCTACAAATATTTGAGCCGCCAAAGGTAGATGCGCCGCTTATCGTCGATATGTCATCAAACATCTTATCGCAGCCGATTGACGTCTCTAATTACGGCATGATCTATGCGGGGGCACAAAAGAATATCGGTCCAGCAGGCCTCGTTATTGTCATCATCCGTGATGATTTACTAAATCAAGCTAGCGACTGGTGTCCACTGCTGATGAACTATACTCATCAAGCCGAAAAAGAATCGATGTCTAATACGCCAGCGACGTATTCTTGGTATTTAGCGGGCTTAGTATTTGATTGGTTAGAAGAGCAGGGCGGCGTGGAGGCTATCGGCAAAATCAATCAGCAAAAAGCGGATTTATTATATAAGACTATTGACGATAGTGAGTTTTATAATAACCCTGTTGCCAAAAAATACCGCTCGATTATGAATGTGCCTTTTACCTTAGCAGATGACAGCTTAGATAAAGTATTCTTAGAAGAGTCAGAAAAAGCGGGCTTGCTACATCTAAAAGGTCATCGCGATGTCGGCGGTATGCGCGCTAGTATCTATAATGCGGTGTCGCTTGAGTGGGTACAAAAGCTAGTGAACTTTATGCAGGACTTTGAAAAGAAGTATGCTTAAGAGATGTAGTGATTATTATAGACAAAATCCAAAAGACGTCACTTAATAAGTGGCGTTTTTTGCTAAACAAGAAGAGAAATTACTGAAATCATTTTTTAAAGGCGATATCTAAAAAATAGCAAAACTCGTCTACGCTTTTGATTAGGTGAAAAAAGCGAAGTTTGGTATGATAAAATTTTGCAACACCGCTAGAATTAGGCTACTGTCAAAAGTCTGCTTTGATAAAAAGCGCCGATAGCGCCCATAATGATAGACAAGCTATGATCAACAACGCTCCTATACAAGCTATATTATACAAGTCATATAAGGCCGCTACTTTGAGCCTCCTGCTTTGCTGCGCATCGATTAGTCATGCCAAAATCATTAGCACTAAAGCGCTTGGACATAATAGTAGCGCTGAATACATTGACGCGCCGTTTATGCCGTATGCTAATCCTGATGCGCCAAAAGGTGGTACGCTGTCATTGGATGCTCGCGGCACCTTTAACGCGGCTAATAAGTGGATGACAACCGGCGTGGCGATGGTTGGCACCGATTATCTGTACGATACTTTGATGACTGGCTCGCTCAATGAAGCTTTTACGATGTATCCGCAGCTTGCAACAGGCGTGACTTACGATACTGAGGATGCCAGCTGGATTATTTATCATCTTAATCCTAAAGCCAAGTTTTGGGACGGCACGCCAGTGACTAGTAGCGATGTGAAAGCCACTTACGAGGCGATACTCACTAAAGGACCGATGTATATTCGCAGCTATCTAGGCGATATCAAAGAATTACAGATTATAGATCAGCAGCAGATTAAGTTTGTATTCAACTCCGACGATAATAAAGAGATTCTACTAACTGTGGGCCAGTTTCCTATCTTTTCAAAATCCTCAATCGATGCGGATTTTGAAAAGATAAGTTTAACGCCATTGATGGGTAGTGGCCCTTATAAGTTAGGCCGTGTCGAAGCAGGACGTTCGGTCAGTTATGTGCGCGATCCTAACTATTGGGCCCGTGATCTAGCAGTCAATCGTGGTCGCTATAACTTTGACATTATTAAGTTTGTCTACTATCAAAGCGATGAGATTGCCTTTGAGGGTTTTAAGTCTGGACAGTATCGCTTTCGTCCCGAAAATAAAGCTTCAAATTGGGCAACCGGCTATAATTTTCCTGCCGCAAAAGCGGGGATGGTTGTGAAAGAGTCGATAGACAGTCGAAATCCGGTGCCGATGCAGGGGCTAGTGATGAATATGCGTCGGCCTTTGTTTCAAGACATTCGCGTGCGTCAGGCGCTCAGCTTAGCGTATGATTTTGAATGGATGAATAAGACTTTATTTCATGGCCAGTATGAGCGCTTGCAAAGCTTCTTTCATGGCTCAGAATTGGCGGCTACTGGTAAGCCATCGACTACAGAAATGCAAGTATTGACGCCATTATTGAACGAGCTTGATCCTATTCAACGCCAAGGTGTGCTGAGTGATTGGCAACTGCCTAAGAGCGATGGTAACGGCTTTAATCGAGACAGCTTACTCAAAGCACGGCAACTGCTACTCGATGCCGGATTTTATTATCAGGACATGAAGTTGTATCAGCCGAATGGTCAGCTGGCACAGATTGAGATTTTGATGACAGGCGATACGCTTGGCAGGGTGCTGCTGCCTTATATTCGTAATGTTGAGCGCCTAGGGTTTACCGCCAAGCTGCGACAAGTAGACGGTCCACAATACTTCGAACGCACGCGCAGTTATGATTATGATATGACCACTGATGTGTTCGCGCAAAGTTTGTCACCAGGCGCTGAACAAGCAGCATTTTGGGGCAGCGCGGCCGCTGATGAAGTTGGTAATCGCAATACGATCGGCATCAAAAATCCAGCGATAGATAAAGTTGTTGAGGCGCTTGGAGATGCCGAGAGCCGTGAGGAGATTGTGCTTTATACTAAAGTATTAGATCGTCTGTTACGAGCGGGTCATTACTTAGTCCCGCTATATGGCAAGTCTAGCACCAATGTGGCGTACTGGAATCAATACCGCCATACTACCTTGCCAACCAATGCGGTAGGCATCGATTACTGGTGGGTGGATAAAGCGGCAGAAGCTAAAGTTAATGGCTATTTGAAACGTTAATTTACAGCACTTAGTTTTAAGGCAAAGTGAAAAAGCTAAGCGTTCAACTTGAATTAAACTGTTAATGACAGTGATATAAACACAAGTCTAAGACAAATTAGTAAAATCAGTTTTAATCAATAAGGGTTCGATATGAGTATTCAAATTATTCCAATAAAAGCATTTAACGATAATTATATTTGGACACTAATTAATAAGAATAATAAGCAAGCCATCGTCATTGATCCAGGCCAAGCGCAGCCTGTCGCCGATTATATGGAAGAGCATGGCCTAGAGATGACCTCTATTTGGACAACACATCATCATTTTGATCATGTCGGCGGGGTGATGGAGCTACAAGAGCACTTTCCGATGACTCATATCGTCGCGCATAGCGAGCATGGCGTTGAGCAGGATCAAACCATCAAGGATGGGAGTACAGTTAGCGCTTGGGGCTGCTCAGCGCAAGTTTGGGATATTCCAGGCCATACCGCTAGCCACATGGCTTACGTCTTAGATATCGAGGGCCAAAAGCACTGCTTCTGCGGTGATACGCTCTTTAGTGCTGGCTGTGGCCGCGTCTTTACTGGTACGATGGAGCAGCTGTACCAAAGCTTTCGACGTCTAAATGGTTTGCCTGAGGACACTTTGCTGTATCCTGCGCACGAGTATACCGTCAATAACTTGCGCTTTGGCCTCGCTATTGAGCCTGGCAATGTGGCCATGCAGCAAGCGCTAGCAAAAAGCGAGGAGCTCACCGCACAAGGGCTCTGTACGCTGCCAGTCACTTTAGCTCATGAGCGTGAAGTGAACGTCTTTTTGCGAGTCGATGAGCCAAGCGTGATAGCGGGCGTTAAAGCTAAAGTAGCAATCGACAATGAAGAGCGCTTAACAGTGTTTACAGCGCTACGAGAGCTGAAGGATAACTTTTAAAGTTAGCACTATAGTCAATTCGAAACAAAATCGATAGGTTTATTTTGTCCGGCTACTGGTACAAATTTTCTTTGCTTGCTGTGCGCTTCGCACTCCTCGATGCTGCATAACCAATGTTTAAAATAAGCATCCCAGTAGCACTGTATCGGTTTTAAAGTGAATCAACTATATAGCGCGCTGTCTCATCTCACTTTTACTCCGCTTAGGAAGTCATCAATATGGGTCGTTATATCTTAAAAAGACTACTGCTGATATTACCGACCTTATTTCTAATTCTATTAGCCAACTTCGTTATCGTACAAGCCGCTCCTGGCGGCCCTGTCGAGCAGCAACTGGCATTGATTGAACAAGGCGCAAAAGACAATGCGCTTAGTGGTGGCGTGGGCGCGGGTAGCTCTGGTGGCAATACCAGCACCTACCAAGGCACACGTGGACTATCGGAGGAGATGGTAGCGGCTATCAACGAGCAATATGGTTTTGATAAGTCCGCACCTGAGCGCTTTTGGATCATGCTCAAAAGCTATGCTCAGTTAGACTTTGGTGAGTCGTTCTTCAAGGGTCAGACGGTTACTGATCTAATCATCGAGAAGCTTCCCGTTTCTATCTCTTTAGGGCTATGGAGTACGCTACTGATCTATATGATAGCCATACCGCTTGGCGTCTATAAGGCCATGCATCACGGCTCAGCAGTGGACAAAGCGACGGCAATGCTACTAGCGATTGGGCACGCGATACCGGTCTTTGTGTTTGCGGTGATATTACTGGTTTTTTTCGCGGGTGGAAGCTACTGGAATATTTTTCCGCTGCAAGGGCTGACCTCAGAGAATTTCGATCAATTAAGCCTGTTAGGTAAAATCAAAGATTACTTTTGGCATTTGGCTTTGCCGTTACTAGCGAGCACGGTAGGCGGCTTTGCAGGCCTGACCTATTTGACCAAATTTAGCTTTTTAGAAGAATTGGGTAAGCAGTATGTACTCACTGCGCGCGCCAAAGGCTTAGGCGAGCGCCAAGTGCTCTACGGTCACGTTTTTCGCAATGCTATGCTGATTATCATCGCTGGTATTCCCGCCGCTATCGTCGGTATTTTCTTTGCGGGTAACTTTCTCATTGAGATTATCTTTAAGTTAGATGGACTGGGTTTGCTAGGTTTTGAAGCCATTCAGCAGCGTGACTATCCGGTGATATTTGGTACGCTGTTTATCTTTACCTTGCTCGGTCTGCTATTACAACTGATCAGTGATTTAAGCTATCACTTGATTGATCCTCGTATTGATTTTGAGGGTCGCTAATGTCTAATTATTCTACTTCTTCAGCTCCACCTGCTTTAAGCCAAGCTAAAGCTAAACGACTCAATCCGATTTGGCAGGCACGGCTTGAACGTTTCCGCAGTAATCGCTTAGGGCTGATATCTCTTATTATATTTAGCTTGGTATTCGTCATCTGCATGGCGGTCAATGTCATTGCTAATGACAAGCCGCTGCTGGTCAGTTATGACGGTGATTACTATGTGCCCGTACTCAAAGCTTATCCTGAGACCACTTTTGGTGGTATCTTTGAGACCGAGGCCAATTACAAGGATCCTGCGGTGCAAGCGCTGATTGAGGCTAAGGGCTTTTATATTATGCCGCCGATACCCTTTGCCGATCAGACGCCCAATGTGGAGTTGGGTCTGCCGTATCCTGCTGCGCCTAATTCTCAGAACTGGCTAGGGACAGATGACCAAGGCCGCGATGTCTTAACAAGGATACTATACGGTCTACGCGTGTCGTTATTATTTGGCTTGGCTTTGACTTTTGCTGGCGCACTAATAGGCATTATCGTCGGTGCGATCCAAGGGTATTATGGCGGCTGGGTGGATCTAGCAGGTCAGCGCTTTATGGAGGTGTGGGGCGGGATGCCGCAGCTATTTATGATTATCATTTTGGTCAGCCTTTTTAGCCCTAGCATTTATGTGCTGTTTGCATTGATGCTACTATTTGGCTGGATGGGTCTAGTTGGGTTAGTGCGAGCTGAATTTCTGCGCGCGCGTAATTTTGATTATGTACGGGCGGCGCGTAATTTAGGGGTCTCTGATAGCCAGATCATGCGCAAACATATCTTGCCTAATGCTTTAGCCTCCAGCCTTTCGCAGCTGCCGTTTATCTTAACCGCGAATATCATTGCACTGACTGCGCTTGATTTTTTAGGTTACGGATTGCCGCCCGGCTCACCGTCATTAGGGGAGCTGATGGTACAAGGCAAAAACAATCTCGATGCACCGTGGCTTGCGCTATCAGGATTTTTTAGTTTAACCTTTATTTTATCCTTGCTTATCTTTATTGGCGAAGCGTTACGTGATGCCTTTGACCCAAGGCGCAGCTGATATGACTGATAATACTAAGCCAAACTTACCTGTTTTAAGCGTCACAGACCTGACTATCACGGCAGATAACAAGACCATATTAGTCGATAATTTAACCTATCAGTTGCATCAAAGTCAGACGCTCGCTATCGTTGGTGAGTCGGGCTCAGGCAAGTCAATCGCCAGCCTAGCACTGTTAGGATTACTGCCAAATAGCCTAAGCGCCAGTGGCCATGTCTTACTCGATGGAGTAACGCACCTGCCCATTACTAATAACCACAGCAAAGATAAGGCGCAAAATAGAGCGCTCAGATCCATTCGTGGTCAGCGCATTGGCATGATATTCCAAGAGCCGATGACTGCGCTCAATCCGCTACATACTGTCGCCAAGCAAATCGCCGAATCGCTGCGCCTAAACGGCATAGCAAAGTCGAAGTGGAGCGAGCACACCGTCCAGCTGTTAAATGACGTCAATATTACTGATCCTATTGATAAGCTAAACCGCTATCCGCACGAGCTCTCAGGCGGTCAACGCCAGCGGGTGATGATTGCGATGGCATTGGCACAGCAGCCTGATATTCTAATCGCCGATGAACCAACTACCGCGCTCGATGTGACTTTGCAACACGAGATATTAGCGCTATTAAATAGCCTAAAGTCTGAGCATAATATGGCGATGATCTTAATCAGTCATGACCTTAATCTAGTCAAGCGCTACAGCGATGAGATTATCGTTATGCAACAAGGTCAAACAATTGAGCAAGGCAAAACCGCAGCTATTTTTGCCCAGCCAAAAGCGGACTATACCCGCACGCTAATGCAGCAAGACTTTGGGCAAGCCCTAAGACTTGGAGCGGATACGATTAATAATAAAACTCCCGTATTGCAGGTTAATCATCTACAAGTTGATTTTCCGATAGAAAAAAACTTATTTGGCGGCACTAAGCGCTGGTTTGAAGCGGTAAAAGCGGTCGACATGAGCTTACCAGCTGGTCAAGCTTTGGGTATTGTTGGTGAGTCGGGATCTGGTAAGACCACCATTGCATTGGCACTGAGCAAACTGCTGAGTAATCAAGCGCGTGTGCGCGGACAAGTGCTGGTCGATGACCAAGATCTTTTTGCTTTGAGTAGCAGCCAACTCCGCCAGTTTCGCTCGCAGATTCAAATGGTCTTTCAAGACCCCTTTGCTAGTATTAATCCGCGCATGACTGTGATGCAGATTATCGAAGAGGGGTTATTAGTGCAAGGCGTTGCTAAGGCGGCGCGTCAGCAAGCCGTGTTGGAGAGTCTTGAAACAGTGCATCTACCAGCTAATTTTGTCCATCGTTATCCGCATGAGCTATCTGGTGGTCAGCGCCAGCGGGTTGCGTTAGCAAGAGCGCTAGTGATGAGGCCGAAGCTGCTGATATTGGATGAGCCGACCTCCGCGCTCGATAGCACCACACAAGTGACGGTGGTGACGTTATTACGCGAGATCCAAGCTAAATTTAACATCAGCTACGTGTTTATCAGCCATGATTTAAAGGTAGTGCGGGCGTTGTGTCAGCATACTATGGTGCTAAAACAAGGCGTTTGCGTAGAAACAGGGGCGACAGAGAAGTTATTTAACCATCCGCAGCATCCTTATTCTCAGCGCTTGTTACAGGCCAGTGCTTCATAGTATAAGATGCTAACCGTCAATAAAAGTTATTTTGGCTTCCAGAAAGGGCTATTATTCTATAGTCGAATTACTTTGAAAGTGTCATAGCGCTGCTAGGATGAATTTTACGCAGCCTCTGTGATAACAGCACGCAAGTAAAATTTATAACAGTAGCGCGTTCAAAGTTATAACAACTTTATTTTGATCTGACTATAAGCGGATGATCATTTACTTTTTTAATTTACTATTTAGTATCGATTGTTATTTGTTTATGACAACTACCAGAGTATATAAGCAGTCACTACTAAATATTGACTAAAACATGTGAGTTCATAATAATCGCAATATATCTATAATGACAATGGTACAATTCACACAAACAGTCGTTTAGTGTTTGCTTCACTTATCGCCGCATTATTGAAAAGGATATTTCTATGGCCGCTACAAACTCTCCTCTTGCAAAACTCATGAACAACGATAAATTGCAGCATGCCGGCTACTTAGCCGTTGCAAAAACGCGTGCTAAAGCGCTAAAAGTATTCTCGCATCTTATTCCGTTACCAAGACCTTTATTATTTGTCGGTGAAGACGCTTGTGCTGAGCTTTGCGACATGGTTATTAATGAAGGCGGCACTAACGTCTTCATCGTGACCGATGCGGTACTCAATAAGCTTGGTATTCCAGCAAAAGTCACTGACTATTTAGACAAGCACAATATCAGCTACCAGGTTTATGATGGCATCACTCCAGACCCTACTTTTGCCGTAGTAGAAGAAGGGCTAAGCCAAACGGTCAGTGCTAAGTGCGATGCGATAATCGCTATCGGCGGCGGCTCAGTCATTGATGCAGCCAAGATGATCGCAATGTCACAAGGCAATAACTGTAAGCCGCAAAAGCTTATCGGTATCCTTAAGGCAAGAAAGAAAGGAGTGCCGCTGTATTGTATTCCAACGACCGCCGGTACCGGTTCAGAGGCGACGCTTGGCGCAGTAGTATCGGACAATGACACGCATCAAAAAGCGCTATCAATCGATCCTAGAATGATTCCATTAGCGGCGGCTATCGATCCAGTTATTATGAAAGGGATGCCTAAGCACATCACTGCTGATACGGGTATTGACGTTTTGACTCATGCTTTAGAGGCTTGGATGAGTGCTAATGCTAGCGTTGAGACGGACTATTATGCCGCTTCTGCCACCAAAGCGGTGATGCAATATCTGCCAATCGCTTATGAGAACGGTGAGGACTTGCAGGCTCGTGAAGAGATGGGCATAGCCGCGCATTATGGCGGTATCGCCTTTAATAAAGCGGGTTTGGGCTATGTGCATGCCATCGCTCATCAATTAGGCGCGCATTATAGTATTCCTCACGGGCGCGCTAACGCTATCGTTCTGCCTTATGTGTTAGAGGTCAACCGTAAAGGATCAGAGAAAAGATTGGCGAAGCTCGCTAGAAAAACAGGCATCGTTGAGAGTGGTCAAGCGACCAAAACGGATAAGGAGCTGGCCCATTACTTTATCGAGCAAGTCCGTCAGCTAATCGAAACAGTCGGCATTGATCCTACCGTTAAAGGCATGAAAAAGACGGATTACGATGACATCGCCAAAGCTGCCGCCAAGGAAGTCAGCGACACTTATGCAGTGCCCACTTATATGCCACCAGCGGGTATCAAGAAGATCTTACAAAAAATACAAACCATCAGTGAAGATCGGTATAATAGTGACACTCAAAATAAAAAAACTGCTTAATCGCTTCTATAATTGATCTAGTTTAAATCAATGTATTATTAGTATAATTAGAGTCTATCACCGCAAGGTAATAGGCTCTTTTTTATTCAAAACAACTCTTACAAAGCGTTTAATAGACGTTAACTAGAATGATTGACTATTTAGAAACCATAAATAATAAATATATAACAAGAATAGAATGTTTATGTGATGCTTAAGCGTTACTATAGTTTAATAAGGCTATATTATCCAAACAAAACTGTTAGGAGTGTTTTATGAGTTTTCAACGACAAATCAAAGTTATGAGTATGGCGGTATTGGCTAGTAGCGCTCTAGTAGCGGGCTGTGCCTCCACAGAGAGTAGCTCTACCATAAAAAACCCTAGTGCTGATAATCCTTATGCTCCTACAGATCCCAATTTAGCAGTAGCGACGCTAGCGGGTGGTTGTTTTTGGTGTGTAGAAGCAGGCTATGAGAAGATTCCTGGCGTAGTAGAAGTCGTTTCAGGGTATAGTGGTGGCCAGACTGACAACCCAACTTATAGTGATGTGTCAGCGGGCGGCACTGGCCATACTGAGGCCGCTCAGGTCTATTATGACCCTACCAAAATAACTTATAATGGTATCGTACAAGCCTTGTGGCGTATTGCTGACCCTACTGATGATCAAGGCCAGTTTGTCGATAGAGGCACTCAGTATCGTCCGGCAATTTTCTATAACAATGAGCAAGAAAGACAAATAGCAGAAGCAGCTAAAAAAGATCTGCAAGCCTCTGGCGTATACGAAAAACCAGTAGTAATAGAGATCGTACCTGCTACAACCTTTTATCCTGCCGAAGAGTATCATCAAGATTATTATAAAAAGAATCCGCTACGTTATAAGGCTTATACCTTCAACTCGGGACGCTATCAGTTTATTGAGAGTGTCTATGGCAAGGATTATGAGCTAGACTTTAGTCAGTTTAAACCCAAAGACGCCGAGGTTACTATGAATAATACACAGCAAATCACCTCAACAACAGCGGCAAGCCCAGGTTTTAACCCTGCATCATTCGTAAAGCCCAGTAAAGAAGAGCTGAAGCAGTCTTTAAGCGATATCCAATATAAAGTCACGCAAGAAGAGGGGACTGAGCGCGCCTTTAACAATGAATATTGGGACAATAAAGAACCAGGACTATACGTTGATGTGATATCAGGAGAGCCTTTGTACTCTTCTCGCGATCAATTCAAATCTGGTACCGGCTGGCCGAGCTTTACACGTCCGTTGGATCCTGAGATGATCGTTGAAAAAGAAGACAAAGGGTTTTTCTCAACTCGTACCGAGATCCGTAGTCGCTATGCAGATTCACACGTCGGTCATGTATTTAATGATGGTCCTGCGCCAACGGGCAAACGTTACTGTATGAATTCAGCGGCGATGCGCTTTATTCCTTTAGCGGATATGGAAGCAGAAGGGTATGGTAAGTGGATCGATGAAGTAAAAGCAACAAGTTAAGCTTTAAGATTATATTTCAATAATAAAAGGACGCATTTGAGCGTCCTTTTTATTGACTCTAACTTTGTATTTGTCAGCTATTTAATGATTTATAATCGTTTCAAAAATTAAAACGCCGCTCGACGGGTAGGCAGCGCATTTAAAAATTCATTACGCGCTTGATTATCATGCACATATTCGCCAAGCATAGCCGTACTACGAGTCGTAGAGTGCTGCTTACTAACACCGCGCATCATCATACACATATGCGAGGCATCCATCACCACTGCTACCCCGCGGCAGCCAGTCACATCCATGATGGCCTGCGCCACTTGCTCGCTTAAGTTCTCTTGAATTTGCAGGCGACGCGCAAATACATCCACAATCCGAGCAAATTTTGATAGTCCTAAGACTTGGCCATTGGGCAAGTAGCCAATATGCGCAAGACCATGAAAGGGTAGCATATGGTGCTCACACAGAGAATAAAACTCTATATTCTGGACCAACACCAGCTCACGATTACTCGATGGAAATACCGCATCATTGACGATATCGCTTAGGTTTTGATGATAGCCTTGGGTCAGATGAGCAAAAGCTTTTGCCGCCCGCATAGGCGTATCTTGTAAGCCCGGACGTTCTAGGTCTTCACCGGTTGACCCTATCAGTTGACGATAAGATTCGATGGTTTCTTGATAGTTTGATGCTAGAGTTGAGTCATTACTCATAATTTTGACAGCCATCCAAAATGTGGGTATCGCTTAACGCTAAAGCCTTTCGCACCCAAGAGCGTTTATCTTGGACTGCTGAGGGTTTATAAAGAATGTGCAAGCTTGGAAGGGTTGTGATTATACTTGAAATCAGCGCAACTTCATACCGCTGTCAATTACGCTAGTAGTATTTTAGTTTACGACTGTTTACTTAAATTGATTCGTGTATAATAAGAACCCGAAGATTTAGATAATTATAACTGCTTTATAAGGACCTATTATGTTACTTCAAGGCCAACGTTTTGTCGTTACTGGTATCGCCAGCAAACTCTCTATTGCTTGGGCTATCGCTGAGGCATTACACCGTGAAGGTGCCTCATTAATTCTGACTTACCCTAATGACAAAATCAAAAAACGCGTCGATATGGCTGCTGAGAAGTTTGAAGCAGACTTAGTCCTTGAATGTGATGTCGCCTCTGATGCTTCTATCGCTGCTTGCTTTGAGCAAGTGACAGCGCATTGGGGTGATGGTATCGATGGGGTGGTTCATGCTATCGGCTTTGCCCCTATGGAGCAATTAGACGGCGATTTTGTCAGCGCCACCACCCGCGAGGGCAGCCATATCGCTCATGACATCTCAAGCTATAGCTTTGTCGCTTTAGCCAAAGCGGCCCGCGAATTATTAGCGATGCGTCACGGCTCTATGCTGACACTAACCTATGAAGGCAGCATCTCAGTACTACCTAACTACAATGTCATGGGCATGGCAAAAGCAAGCTTAGAGGCTAGCGTACGCTATCTAGCAACCTCTATGGGCGGAGAAGGTATCCGGGTCAATGCCATCTCAGCAGGCCCTATCCGCACCCTTGCTGCTAGTGGTATCAAGTCCTTTCGTAAGATGCTTGATATCAGCGAAAAAATAGCGCCTTTGCAGCGCAATATTAATCAGATGGAAGTCGGTAACGCCGCGCTATTTTTATTATCACCTTGGGCATCTGGTATCACCGGTGAGATTATGTTCGTTGATGCCGGCTTCAATACCGTTGCGATCAGCGAGCAGCTGATGATGCTGGATGAGACGGATAAATAACGTAGATTACTATCAGTCCTAAAGGTACTATCAATCCTAAAAGATAGCTTTAAATGGTTGTTTCTAAAAAGCTATCATAATGCTTGTTATCTAATATTAAGGCGGCTGCCTAGCTGCCTTTTTTTATGAGCGATGTTTAGTGTATGATGAGCTGTTTTTAAACAGTGCGTAGGCGAGAGCTATGATAACCAAACTACCGAAATGGATACTCTGGGGCGGGGCGGTGCTAGCGTTCAGTGCTGGCAGCGTCAACAGTGTGGCGCTTATGGGTTTTACCAATTTATCCGTATCGCATGTGACGGGTAATGTAAGTTTATTCTCGGCCGCCATCGCTCATTTTGATGGTCCTAGTGTATTGTTCATTGGCGCATCTTTAATCGCTTTTTTGATAGGCGCGGTATTAAGCGGCTTTATCATCGGACAAAACTCTTTAAAATTAGGCCGACGTTACGGACGCGCGCTATATTTAGAAGCGCTCCTGTTAATAGCGAGCTACTGGCTCTATCAGCAGCATGCTTATCTAGGTCAGCTCACTGCAGCGATGGCTTGCGGATTACAAAATGCCATGGTAGCGACTTATAGTGGCGCGGTGATTCGTACGACGCATTTAACAGGACTGACTTCAGATATGGGTGCTGCTATTGGTAATTGGCTAGCAGGACGCGCTATTAGTAAGCCCACTTTAGGCTTTCAAGCCATTATTTGGTACTGCTTTTGTGGCGGCGGCGTAGTAGGGGCTTTTTTATTTGCTAAAGTCGACTATGCTGCTTTTATCGTTCCTGTCGTTATCGTGTTAGCAGCGGCATTTTTATATAACCAAACTTTGGACCGGCTACCTGAGAGACGTCCGCCTGCTTTATAAAGTCCATCACACTGCTATAGAGCATACAACAAAGTATCTATCCATTGAAAAGCGCTTATCGTTAATGATAAGCGCTCCTTAATTTCGATTACTTATTAGCTATACTAGTTAGCTATAAAAGTCTATATATCACTATTGCTCTAAAAAAGGCTAAATGATAAGTGTTATCAACGACTTGTCTGCCTTTTGTCTGCTTTATTCATTCTCGTCTTCATGATCTTCATGCTCATGCATACCTTGCATCATATCGAGAGCTGAATCGTCAGTACGCTGTTGATCTTTTTCAGAAAGACCGTCTTGATTAATATCATTAGGTGCCATCTTGGTAGTTGCATCAGTTTTATCGCGATTTGACATGAGGTACTCCTAGTGGATGTTGTTTCATATTCATAAGTATACCCAATAAGTATGATTGAAGCCTAAAGACATGTACACGGTATAACTGCATAACTTTAGTGTCTGAGTGTAACATATCTCTCTAATCCGCTGGAACTGTAACTCATTCAATAGATTTACTTTAGCAAATACTTAGGTCCTTTAGTCATACAAGTAGTAGTCATATTCAAAACTTATCAGCAACATTTACCCACACCCAGCCGTTTTCTAGCCATTCCATTAAGTCATCAGGCTCAATGTCTGCGACATCATCTATTTGCAGAGCCTCACCATCTGCCAAACGCTGCAGTGTTTGTTTTGCAATAGTATCAAGACCATCAAGGCGTTGACCGTTGGCGTATAAGCTTAATCCATCGGCGCTTTTATGATAGAGCAGCCGATTACTATAATCAGCTTGTAGGGTCGCGCCATCCGCTAGGGCTTGCATCAGCTCATCAGTATCTAACGTCTCTTCTGGAACGAGCGCATCATATTGGCGCTTGCTGACGACCTCGCTTACCGCTTGACCAATGATATTATCGCCGTGCGCGGATTGTAGCATTTTTAATAACTGGATTTTTATCGCTTTAATACTCTCCGCTTGTAGTTCGCCAGAGGGTTGCTGCGCTTGTGGTAGTAGCATTGGGATAAATAAATTGCTATCACTGGTGGCGATATCAGCTAGACTATCAATAATTTGCATTAAGTTTGGACGACGGCAGCCGAAAGAAAAAGTTAGGCAATCCTCTTGGGCCACGCCGAAATGCGAGAGCTTGGGCGGTACGTATAAGACATCTCCTGCTTGTAGCACCTCATCAAAGATAATATCGCCCATGTCATCAAACAGCCTTATCGGTTCATCAGCAACAAACTCCGTATCCTTATCACAGTATTTTCCCAGCTGCCAACGGCGAGACCCGTAGCCTTGCGCTAAAAACACATCATAATCGTCATAGTGTTTGCCGACAGAGCCGCCTTTGGGCGCGTAAGAGACCATGATGTCATCACGTTGCCACTGAGGTATAAAGTCAAACGCTTGCCATAACTGTCCAAGCTCAGGCGACCACTGTTCCATATTCTGAACGAGTACGGTCCACTGTGCTGGCAGGTTGTCAAAATCAGCTTCGCTTAAGGGGCTTTTTTTAAGCTGCCACTGCGGCTTATCTGCTGGCTTAGTTGCCGCTTGGGTCAGCAGCCGCGCCGAAGCGTCTTCTTCTAACGCTAGGCCGAGCATATCGTCAGGCTCAAACATATCGATCAGTTGCGGCAGACCTTGCTTAATAAGTAACGGCTTTTTTTGCCAGTATTCGCTCAAGAACTGCTCAGGCGTGATAGTGTCGGGTAAACAAGGGGGAATAAAAGTCATAGCTAGTCCATATCTAAAATAGGGATAAGATTAATAATGAGGATGGGTTTATAGAAGGGGTTTTATAGTTTATGATTATCGCCTAGCTGAACGCTCATACTGATGTTATCAACGCTTTTAATAAAAGCTTTTCAACTCATAGGAATGTTATGAAAAAACTGCATTTTATCGTTATTATCGCAAGCATGTTTGTCCTACAAGCTTGTGTACACAAAATTGTTACTGTACCGGCTAAAGTCGCTTATAAAACTACCAAAGGGGTTGTTAAAGGTACAGTCGCTGTCGGCAAAGCCATCATACCAGGCGATAGTGATGATGATAAAAAAGACGATTAATTCGCGCTTATTTAGCCATTATTTGCGAATGTCGAGCATTTAGGACAAAACCTCCTGCCGCTATGAGCCCGCCGAAGAGTGCCAAAGCCATATCTTTATGGGCGTCCCACATATCGCCTTGTTGACCGTTGTAGGCTTCGGCCGCTTCGGGTGACATCGTCATCGCAAGGCTCCATTCAAACAACTCGTAAAGTAAGCTAGTGGACATGTTAAGCATTAGGGTGATGGCAATCAGTGCTTTTACTGATTTAATTTTAAAAATATGTTCCAAACTTTCATACATCGCCGCAAATAATAGCAGCCCATAGCTAAAATGTACAAGTCTGTCATACATATTGCGCTGCCAGCCAAATATATCGCTTACCTTAACGCCAATTAATCCCTGCGTCCACTCATCATAAGGCACGTACGAATATAGATAACGCGCCCCAATAATATGAATGATTAAAAACATCATGGCTTGTACATAAGCGCTGTTACTAAGATGCCAGTGACGATACAAAAAGAGCATCACAGCCATAAACAGCAAAGTACCGGCTTGGTGGAGTAGGTAACTCGACCAAGCCAGGGGCTCAATACTCGCTAGCACTATGGTAATCAATACTAGAACAGTGCTAGCCAGTATGGCCTTTGGCAGTAAAATCATGACTAAATTAAATCATAAACTACAGCTTGGCAATCCAGTCATTGATAGACCGTGCTTGTTCTGCAGCATTACCGGTATAAGTGGCAGGCGTTAGGTTACGTAAGCGCTCTTTATCGGCGTCACTAACGGCAGACAGCTCATCGCTCTCTACAAAGGTGAGCATCGCTTCACGTGTCATCGCATTACCACGAGTTAAGGCTTTTAATTTTTCATAAGGGTTCTCAACACGATAGCGGCGCATCACGGTTTGAATGGGCTCTGCTAATACTTCTTGTGCTTGCTCAAGATCATCATTTAAACGCTGAGGATTGACTTCTAATTTCCCTACACCCTTTAGGCAAGCATCATAAGCAATCATACTTTGCGCAAGGCCGACACCGATATTACGTAGTACTGTAGAATCTGATAAATCGCGCTGCATACGCGAGATAGGTAGCTTCTCACCTAAGTGGGCAAGCATGGCATTAGCGACGCCCAAGTTGCCTTCTGAGTTTTCAAAGTCGATAGGGTTGACTTTATGCGGCATAGTGGATGAGCCCACTTCACCGTCTTTTAGACGCTGCTTAAAATAGCCTAAGCTAATGTACTGCCAGATATCGCGGTTAAAATCGATTAAGATAGTATTGAAGCGTTTAACCACGTCGAACAGCTCAGCAATATAATCATGCGGCTCAATCTGCGTGGTATAAGGGTTAAAGCTTAGCTCTAAGCGCTGATCGATAAACTGCTCAGCATGCGTCTGCCAGTCTACATTAGGATAGGCTGAGAAGTGCGCGTTGTAGTTGCCAACTGCGCCATTAATTTTACCCAATAGTTCGACTTGACCGACTTGTTTGATTTGACGCGCTAAGCGGTAAGCCACGTTTGCCACCTCTTTACCGAGGGTCGTTGGGCTGGCAGTTTGACCATGGGTGCGTGACAACATTGGCTGGTCAGCATGAGTAACCGCTAAATCAACGATGCTATCGGTGACTTGCTGCATTTTGGCAACTACCAGCTCGCGACTATCTTTCAGCATCAATGCATACGATAGGTTATTGATATCTTCACTGGTGCAGGCAAAGTGGATGAATTCTAAGCTGTTTTCTAGTTGTTGATTACCGCGGAACTTATCTTTAATAAAGTACTCAACCGCTTTAACATCATGATTGGTCGTCGCTTCGATATCTTTGATTGCTTGCGCGTCGTCTTCACTAAAATTATCAACAATACTGTTTAAAAAATCATTAGTCTCATCATCAAATGCGACCAGCTCACCGATAGCTTGATTGTCTGCCAAAGACTGTAACCAACGAATCTCAACGGTGACGCGGGCTTTTATTAGTCCAAACTCTGATAGATAGGGGCGTAAGCTATCGGCCTTTGACGCGTAGCGACCATCGATAGGGGAGAGTGCGGTAAGTGGAGTCATAGTCATGCCTCAAATAGTTATGAAATTAAAAACTGCAAAAGTTATAGCCATTGAAAATCGCTACATAAGTGAGTGGTTAAATTTGATGCGCGTAATATAGCAGAAATACAGATTTAATAAAGGAATCTATTGATGTCAGCCTTTAATTAGGGCGTCGTGGTCGTACCGTATTTAGTATTAAAATAAAAGTTACGTTGGCTTTTTGCGTCTAAGGCTAAAGGTACGGTTTTAACAGTGCCATTTTCACCGACATTTAAGCCGTCATTAAAATCGCCTGATGTACGTGCTGGATTGGCCAGTACCGAAGTGACAGTCGCATTGTTGATACCAGCTTTTTGTAGAACATCTTGCATTACAAAGTCAGTGATTGGCAAATTGGCGCGGTTGGTCGCAGTGATTCTATAAGCGATACATTGTCCAGGATCTACACCTTCCAACTCCTTTTTACTATAACTGAGATTATTTTGCGAGGAAGGCATCAATGTTGAGATAGTACAATCATTAACGGCTTGTTCTTTTAAAAGAACCAAGGCTTTATTGGCTGCTATAATTCTGCCAAAGTTGATATCTTCATAAAGGTACTGATTAGTATTAAATGAAATAGGTTGTTTAGCGATGGTAGTACGGATAGGATAGTTGCTATTGTCATTCTCGATGATACAGATAGAATTGCTATTATTAATCGTTCTGATTGGGACTATAAAGTTATACTTACCATTCGCTGCCGTCACCGTTTGATTGGCAATAATATTGGGTGTGGAACTGTTACAGTTACTTGCCAAGCTAACTGTACTACCGGCGATACCTGACTCATTGCTATCAAAAATACCGTTAAAATACTGCTCGTTATTATAGACACCGCCTATTGTATCGGGATTGTCTTTTGCAAATTGATCATTTATATTTCCGTTGTCGTTATATACCGATCCGGAAAACTTATAATTGACTAGTTCGCTCTCGACCCCGAAACTGATCCATTCGTTAAATGTCTCACCGATAGTCTCCCCTGGGATAGCGTTGCTACCCTTCATGATGCCTTCGTAGGTCAGCTCAACAGAACTGGTATTTTCAACCGCTACCACATAACTACTATCAGCATTGGCAATACCATAACTGATATATTGTACGTTTCGAGTATTGCTGCTACTGGCACCGACGGATAGTGGAGAAAAGGTATTTTGATTGTTAGGATTAGTTGAGGTTGATTTTAGGATGTTAGTAAAGGTTGCAGGGCTAGGCAAAAAGCCATTGGCGTTGTTTCTGATACTAACTTGACCACTATTATTAGTGCTAGGTCTAAATCTGTTATTGCCTAGATTAGTACCGTTGAGGAAATCTAAGCGATAAAAATATAACTCACTATTACTATTTGCACGTAGTTGTGGTGAAGGCAGGGTGTTAGGGTCATTATAAACAAAGCTGTCAGAAGTAGAGGTTTCTCTTCTACCCATGAAGTAGTCGCCCATCGCTTGGTAATAAAAAGGAACACTTGCGTTTTCTTTGACGTAAACACGACTAGGAGCGTCAATAGCAGAGCTTGGCGTATAGCTAAGCGTATGACGCGCAACCTCCGAGTTACCTCCTGTGGTATAGCTTGCTTGACCAATCTTTATAGTATGAATAGCAGTATTATCATCAGGAGTAATCGCAAAGGTATAAGTAAAGCTATCATTCGCGATATTAGTATCGGCCTCATTTTTGATCTCAACGCCGTTATTACCAACGGCAAAGGTTCTACCACTATAACCTATACTAACGCCTGCTGAGATAGTATAGGTACCTTTAGCGCCTGTTAGGGTAGTATAACGACCAGAGACGACGCTTCCAGCTTTCGGGGTTGCATCACGAGTAAACGTACCAAAACCCGTTGGCGATGGCGCTGCATAGGTTTGACAAGAAGCAATAGCTACAGCAAATGCAATAGGGTATTTCATAGTCTCATTTGAAATCTTTTTAGAAGAAATAATAGATGAAAAACGATAACTCATGAAATATCCTAAGGCAACAAAATTATTTATGAGTCAGACGTTATTGAGCGCGGCGCATTGATAGACTCAATAACCCCGCCGCCTAAGCACACTTCATCGATATAAAACACGGCCGATTGACCAGGAGTTACGGCGCGCTGCGGCTCATCAAAGACGACTTTTACTTGCAGACCTTGCTCATCGATAGCAAACACACGGCACGCTTGATCAGGCTGACGATAGCGTGACTTTGCCATACAGCTTAAGCCTTCACTAGTAAAAACAGCTTTGGGCGCAAGACCATCGACCCAGTCCATTTTATAAGCTTGTAATTCAGTACTCATGAGCATCGGATGCTCGTGACCTTGGCCAACGATTAGCTGGTTATTATCTAAGTCTTTGGCGAGCACAAACCAAGGCTCCTCAGGACGATCTTTTACGCCGCCGATACCGATACCGCCGCGCTGTCCTAAGGTGTAGTACATTAGCCCATCATGCTGACCGATAACATGACCATCATCAGTGACGATCTCGCCTTTTTGTGCCGGCAAGTATTGCTGCAAAAAGTCTTTAAAACGACGCTCACCGATGAAGCAGATACCCGTTGAGTCTTTTTTCTTTGCGGTCGCTAAATCATGCTCTTCGGCGATGCGACGTACGACTGGTTTTTTAAGCTCGCCAACAGGAAATAAAGTCTTAGCGATTTTGTCACCGCCAACCGCATGCAAGAAGTAACTTTGATCTTTATTATTATCAAGACCACGTAATAGCTGCGCCACTTCTACGTCGTTATCATTGGTATAGTTGACGCTGCGACGTGTATAGTGGCCAGTGGCGATATAGTCAGCGCCTAAGGTTAATGCATAGTCCAAAAAGGCTTTGAATTTAATCTCTTTATTACATAAGATGTCAGGGTTGGGGGTACGACCCGCTTGATACTCTGCTAAGAAATGCTCGAAAACTCTGTCCCAGTATTCCATCGCAAAGTTGGCGGTATGCAGCTTCATACCGATTTTGTCACAGACTGCTTGCGCGTCCGCCAGATCGTCCATAGCAGTGCAATACTCGGTGCCATCGTCCTCTTCCCAGTTTTTCATAAACAGACCTTCGACCATAAACCCTGCTTGCTGTAAGAGAACGGCTGATACTGACGAATCGACACCGCCTGACATACCTACAATCACTCGCACCTGACTTGGGTTTGGAATGTCAGCAAGGTTTAAAGCGCGATGGGCGTGAATAAGCTCGAGCATGGCGGTAGAAGTATTTTGCATAGTTGACGTAACGGGCATAAAAAGAGCGCTCAACAATTTGTGATAATATAGGCGTCATATTATACCAGTTAATTCAAATCAGTGGCGTGTCTTGCCCTTTAAACGCTCGAAAACTCAGTTGATTAACTCAATAGCTGTTTTTTAGATTTTGAATATTTTGACTTGCTATATAACGAAGCGCATTTTTAAATAATAAATTCATTTTGGAAAATTGGAATAATAATTATGATAAAAATAGGTCAAGGTATCGATGTGCATGCTTTTCATAATAATGGTGAACAGCAGCAATACGTGATACTAGCGGGTGTACCGATTGAACACACCCATAGCTTGCTGGCGCATTCGGACGGCGATGTGGTGCTGCACGCACTCGCAGATGCTCTGCTTGGCGCTCTGGCGATGGGTGATATCGGTCAGCATTTCCCTGATACCGATAGCGCGCATGCTGGGCTTGATTCTCGAGTGTTACTGCGTTATGTGTATGGCAAAATAATCGATGCTGGTTACAAGATTGGTAATGCTGATATTACCGTGATGTGTGAGCGCCCCAAGCTTGCGCCGTATAATGAAGCGATGCGGACTAATATCGCAAGCGATCTGCAAACTGATATTGGCAATATCAGTGTCAAAGCCACGACCACTGAAAAGCTAGGATTTGCCGGTCGCCAAGAGGGCATCATGGCAAGTGCCGTAGTCCTTTTAATGACTGATAAGTCCTAAAGGCTAGTTTTTAAGAATAGTTATTAATAATAAATTTTTAAAATAAGGCTTATAAACAAGCTCAATGCTCTATTTGAGAAAAAAGCTGTCTTTTAAATATTCAGTTAAGTAATCAGTTAAGCATCCGATGCCTAACCAAAAATAATCTACAAAAATAAATTGCAGTCAAACGGCTTGCAATAAAGTTATCTCTACCCCATGTAGCACATAACGCTAAGCAATATCTTTAATAACCGCCGTTAATAGGAGCTTTTATGAGCGAGCAAACCCCAAATACCGCTGCCAACGATGTCGAACAATTGATTCGTGATCAAATTAAAGACAACAAAGTATTGATCTACATGAAAGGCACACCGCAGTTTCCGCAATGCGGCTTTTCAGCGCGTTCTATCGAAGTATTAACCCAAATCGGTCGTCCGTTTGCCTTTGTTAATATCTTAGAAAATCCAGAGATTCGCGCGACCTTGCCAAAAGTGGCTAATTGGCCGACTTTCCCGCAGTTATGGATCGATGGTGAGCTTATGGGCGGCTCAGATATTATCTTGCAGATGTATCAATCAGGCGAGCTTAAGCCGTTAGTTGAAGCCAATAGCCCGGCGGCCTAGTTATCAACAAGATTGTATGGATACCATATAAATCTTGAGTAAAAACCTGTAACAACACTAAGCTTTGAAGTCGAAGCCTGAGTCAGCCATGCCCTGCTGACTCAGGCTTTATTGTTTTTGGCGTATTTATCCCCATATATGGCTGCATAACGAGATAAACAATAAGAGGGTATTATGACTAATCAAACGAATGCACAAGCTTATGAAGATGCCGCTTTAGAAAAACGACGCGAGCATCTAAAGAATGAATCAACGCGCATTATTGAGATGGCAAACAACGAAGACTTCTCAGCACTCAGATGTATTCACCAGCTCAGCGTCGCAGGCGGTGCGACAGAGGGTACTTATACCGCAATCGAGCAGCGTATCGTCGCTGATCAAGATGCAGCGGGTGCTTATCATTTGGCATTGCTCGCACAAAATACGCCAGATCTACCGGTCGATGCGCGTCAGCTTATCGATATTGTCGTCAACAAAGGCGACAATGAGCAGCGCTTGGCCTTATTAAAGAACCTGCCGCTACCGCCTGTCGATTTGATTAAAGAGAAAATACTGGCAACTGATGATGGCGAAGCGATTGGTCAAATGAATGCTTATTTACAAATTAATCCAGAAGGTCATGGTAGTCAGCATATGCTAGTAAGTGGTCATTCCGATCAGATCGTGCCACTTAGCGCGGGTAAGAATATAAAGTTTGATTAATGCGATTCACTAATTCCGACTAAAAATTGTTATAATTAGCACCAATTTCAACTCTCTAACCATTTTTTAAATCACTGAATACGATAGATGTTGATGTCCTTATTTTTGGGTCGATATCTATCAAGCGAGGCACAAATGCAATACCCAAAACATTACGACGTAGTCGTCATCGGCGGCGGTCATGCGGGGACCGAAGCCGCTCTAGCAGCAGCGCGTATGGGTGCGCAGACCTTGCTATTGACGCACAATATCGAGACCTTAGGCCAGATGAGCTGTAACCCTGCTATCGGCGGTATCGGTAAATCGCACTTAGTGCGTGAGATTGATGCGTTAGGCGGTGCTATGGCTTTGGCGACCGACAAGGCGGGCATTCAGTTTCGCGTGCTAAATAGTCGTAAAGGTGCAGCAGTTCGTGCCACGCGAGCGCAAGCCGATCGCATTCTTTATAAAGCGGCTATTCGTCATACCCTTGAGAATCAGCCGAATCTTGATTTATTTCAGCAAGGCGCAGACGACATTTTAGTAGAGAATGGTCGCGCGACCGCTGTTGTGACTTCAACCGGTATTATTTTTAAAACTCAGACCGTTGTATTGACCTCAGGAACCTTCTTAGGCGGGGTCATACATATCGGTCTTGAGAACTCTAAAGGCGGCCGCGCAGGGGATCAGCCCTCTATTAAACTTGCCGATCGTCTGCGCGAGTTAAAACTTCCTGTGGGTCGCCTTAAGACGGGCACACCAGCGCGTATCGATGCGCGCACGGTGGACTTTAGTGTCATGACCGTACAGCCGGGCGATACGCCATTGCCAGTGATGAGCTACATGGGCAATGCCCAAATGCACCCTGAGCAAGTTAATTGCTACATTACCCATACCAACGCGCGTACTCATGACATTATTCGTGAGAGTCTGGATCGCTCGCCGATGTTCTCAGGTAAGATCGAAGGCGTGGGCCCACGTTATTGTCCATCGATTGAAGATAAAATTCATCGTTTCGCCGATAAAGATAGTCATCAAATATTCATTGAGCCTGAAGGTCTCACTACTCATGAGCTATATCCCAACGGTATCTCAACCAGCTTGCCGTTCGATGTACAGCTTGAGTTTATTCATAGTATGAAAGGACTTGAGAACGCGCATATTACTCGCCCTGGTTATGCCATTGAGTATGATTATTTTGATCCGCAAAACCTCAAGCCGACGCTGGAAACTAAGTCTATTGATGGGCTTTATTTCGCCGGTCAGATCAATGGCACTACCGGCTACGAAGAAGCTGGCGTGCAAGGGCTACTAGCAGGAACTAATGCTGCTTTGGAGACCACTAATAACAGCAATTATGAGACGTGGACGCCGCGCCGTGATGAGGCTTATCTGGGCGTGCTCGTCGATGATTTGATCACTCATGGCACCACTGAGCCGTATCGAATGTTTACCAGCCGTGCTGAGTATCGTCTGCTACTACGCGAAGATAATGCTGATCAGCGCTTGACTGAGACCGGTCGTAAATTAGGTCTGGTCGATGATAACCGCTGGCAAGCCTATGAGCAGAAGATGGAGGCCATAACTAGCGAATCGGCGCGTCTCAAAGACATGTGGGCGACCCCTGTTAATGATTTAGGCAAACAAGTCGCCGCGCAAACCGGGGAAGTGTTATCTAAAGAAGCAACCGCCTACGACTTGCTAAAGCGTCCACAAATCAACTTCGCTGATATCGCGGCTATTACCGATTCAAAAGTCGATACGCAAGTTGGAGAACAGATTGAAATCTCGGTCAAATATGCCGGCTATATCGATCGTCAGCAGGAAGATATCGCACAAATGAAGCGCTTAGAGAATACTGTGCTACCATTAGATTTTGACTATAATATTGTCTCTGGGTTGTCTAACGAAATTGTGCAAAAGCTCAGTAAAGTACGTCCAGCCACGCTAGCGCAAGCAGGACGTATTAGTGGGGTCACACCTGCTGCTATCCAGTTGCTCGCGATGACAGTTAAAAAGCAGAAAAAAGCTAAGTCGGCATTGGAGTCATAGGTTTTTATTATTGCGACAAGGCTACTTAAAAGCCTTGTCTAAAAACCATGAGTTAACGTTTTATTGACGTGAGTCACTTATGATCGCTGCGGTTATTTTTGCTATTACTATCGTACTACCCAACCTCTTCTTGATGGGGTTGGGTTTTTTTATGAAAAAACGCGGACAAGTCAGCCAAGCGTTTATCGATCAAGCCTCTTATTTTGTTTTTAATTACTGCTTGCCAGCTTTGCTATTCTTCAGTGTGGTCGATAGTGAGGTTGATTATGCTAAGCAAGTCACTTTAATAACAGCAGGGGTAGTCGTTACCTTTATTTTATTTTTTGGCAGCGAGATTTATGCCAAGCGCTTTATCACCGCTAGCGCCGATCAAGGTGTCTTCGTCCAAGGTATCTTTCGCAGCAACATGGCGATTATCGGCCTGGCAACCGTTGCCAACGCTTATGGCGATATTGGCCTGAGTATCGGCGCGGTCTATATGGTCATCGTCACTATCTTGTTTAATATCCTAGCGGTCATTACTCTCAGCCGCGTCTCAAAAAGCTTAGATGATACCCGCCTGAGCCGCAGCTTGATGGTGATAAAAAAGGTATTTACTAATCCGCTTATTTTAGCGCTACTGGCCGCTTTCATTTACAAGGCTTTGCCGCTACCGCTTGTACCTTCGGTCATTCATCATACCGGTGATTTACTCGCAGCAGTGGCGTTGCCGCTCGCGCTGCTTTGTGCGGGCGCGAGTATCAATCTCAAATCTATGCTCAGTCTGTCAGGCTTATCAATGCAGGCAAGTTTTGGCCGTATTATTATTGCGCCAATACTCGCTATTGCCGTTGGCTTAGCTTTTGGTTTAACGGGCGTGCATATGGGGGTGTTATTTTTGATGGTCGCATCACCAACCGCCGCGGCAAGCTATGTGATGGTCAAGGCAATGGGTGGTAATGATATATTAGCGGCAAATATCTTGGCATTCACGACAGTAGTAGGATTGTTTGGGATGGCGATAGGGGCGGCGGTATTGCGAACGTTTGGATTGATGTAAGCGTACTGATAGGAATTATAATCTAAAAACCTTACATTTATAAAAGCCTACAGGCTTTAACTAAAACCTTATAGTGGTATGGCCTTTTCCTTTTTAATATAAATCAACATTTGAAATAAAAAGGAAAATATGATGCCATACGATAAATTATCAAACTTACCTGACAGTGTAAAAGATAACTTACCTAAACACGCGCAAGAGATTTTTCAAGCCGCTTTCAATAGTGCTAGCGAGCAATATGATGACGAGTCGCGTTGGTTTGCCACTGCATGGGCTGCAGTCGAAAACGTCTATCATAAAAATGATAATGGCAAGTGGGTAAAAAAGCCTGACCATAAATAGCATAAGCATAAATAATTAAAAATAACGATTAAAAAACCTCCTGCTCTAGCGAGTAGGAGGTTTTATTTACGCTAAAATTAAAGAGTTTGCTTAATGGCGTTTGTTACGATTGCGTCGCTCTTCACGCCGAGATTTACCTTTTGGGCTGACACGATAAGTTAAATAACCAAAAAACACGAGAACGATAATAAAAGCAACTATATACAAAAATATAGAGCTTCCAATAAACAACGATGCAGCGATCACAGGAGTAGCTTCCATGTCAGGTTTCCAATCAATGCTTTCAGTTATTATGCAACGGCTGCATCACCTTGTAAAGTAAACAAATTTAACTGAGATATTAGCTCGAATGAACGTAGGCGAGCCGCTTGGTCATAAACGTTAGCGGTAACAATGAGCTCGTCAGGTTGGTAGCGGTCGATAAAAGCAGCAAGCTTAGGCTTAACTGTCTCGACCGAGCCTATGAAAGAAACTGATAAGGCACTATCGACCATCGCTTTTTCTGCTGGGCTCCAAATAGTACCCATATTAGCCACAGGCTTTGGCATTTGTCCTTTTTCTCCGCGGCGCAAGCGTACAAAACTCTGCTGCGCTGAGCTAAAGTGATAATTTGCCGTATCATCGTCATCGGCTAACAGTAAGTTTGCCGCTAGCATCAAGTAAGGCTTATCAAGATAAACGGAAGGTTTGAAGTTGTCGCGATAAGCTTTGATCGCTTGAGCAATCATTTGCGGAGCAAAGTGCGAAGCAAACACATAAGGCAGACCTAAATGCGCCGCTAATGTCGCACCAAAAGTCGAAGATCCCAAAATCCACACCGGCACTTTTGATTTGGCCCCAGGAAAAGCTTGTACTGGACTACTATCGGTATTATCGCCTAAAAAATACATCAGCTCTTGCACATCTTGCGGGAAGCGCTCGGCATCTTTCATCTGCCGACGCAGCGCCTGAAAGGTCGCGCCATCAGTACCCGGTGCACGGCCTAAGCCCAAATCAACGCGATCGCCATATAGCGCTTGTAGCGTACCGAACTGTTCAGCGACGACAAGCGGTGCATGGTTTGGCAGCATAATACCACCTGCACCAATACGAATGCGCTCAGTCTGACTGCCGATATGTGACAGAAGTACAGAGGTCGCGGCGCTCGCAATACCCGCCATATTATGATGCTCAGCCATCCAATATCGGTTTAAGCCGGCTTCTTCCGCTTTTTGCGCCGTTTGCACGGTTTGGGCGATGCCTTCAGCTATGGTTTTACCTTCGGGTACAGGGGCTAAATCTAAAAATGATAAAGGAATGGTATCAGTATTACTGTTGGTCATATTTCACCTATTATTGAGTAGTGATAAGCGTGAATAAGCTTTAGGCAGTCTTTTTTATTATCGTTTAAGGCTGCTTATAGAAAGCTTGAGCGCTTGATACTCTATATAATGGGGCAGATCATAAGTTTATAAAGGGCTGTGTTAACGAGGGTAACAAATCTAAAATGGCAAGGGTGCACCTTATACAGGTTTTATTAAACTACCCCTTTGTGATCAAATTGCTGCTGACACAGCTCTATAAAAGCACGACCATACTGGCGAACTTCAGCATCATCACGCACGGCCATCCAGCTCGTAAAGCGGCCAAAATGATCGACAGGTATGGCGGTAAGATTATGGTAGTGACTTGGCTCAAACGCCATCTCAGCGATAATACCGATACCTAAGCCAAGACCTACGTAGGTGCTAATCACATCGGCATCAAGAGCCGCTAGAACGATATCAGGCTCAAGGCCTGCATCGCTAAAGGTCTTGTCGATTGCACCGCGACCAGTAAAGCCGCCGTGATAAGTGACGATAGGGTAGCTGGCAAGCGTCGGTAGATCTATAGTTTCTAAACCTGCTAGCTCATGATCCTTGGGGACAATAATGCGGTGCGTCCAATCGTAGTAGCGATGACAGCGTAGATAGTTATTATGTAGTAAAGATTCGGTAGCAATACCAATGTCAGCCTGCCCGCGAATGACCATCTGCGCGATAGTCTCAGGATCAGCCTGCTGCAGAATCAAGTTCACCTTAGGAAAGCGCTCTTTGAACGCTTTTACCACATGCGGCAACACATAACGCGCTTGCGTATGAGTAGTGGCAATCGTTAGCGTACCGGTATTAGGATTATTATAATCAAGGCTGAGGTTTTCAATCGTGCGAATCTCAGCAAAGATAGCTTCGATATGGGGAAGTAGCGCAGTGCCCATATCGGTCAGGCCAGTTAGACGCTTGCCTTGACGAATAAAGACATCGGTTTTTAGTTGATTCTCAAGCGCGGCAATGTGCTTTGATAAGCTCGATTGACTAGTATGCAGTACGGTTGCCGCTTGGCTTAAATTATAGCCATTGATGACGGTATGCCAAACCGTCTCAAGCTGTTTCAGCTGAATTTGCAAGTGTCGCTGATTGACGACTACGTCGATTGCCATAATTTATTCCCCAAAATTTTAAAACCATATCTGCGGCTAGTGTAAATCATAGTTATTATTCTTGTATATACTAGATAGTAATCTATTTATACTATTTTGGAATATAAGTTGTCGAAACTATTAGATTAGCTGAACATCCACAAACAAACCTTGATAAACATTATCCAAGCATGAAGTGATATAAACAGTAGCGATAGTTGATATCACCATGTATTAACAATAAGATAAGATAGGTAGACAAAGCATCGCATATAAGCAATTAGCTGCAAATATCTCTAGTCATAGATGATGTTCTCAAGTACCATAATTCAATTTTGTAACGAAACCTTTTTTGTTTCAAGTTTTGGTAACTTATTATGTCAGCTGTCAAACCTGTACCACCTTCTACACCAAAGCCATCGATTGAAAAAAAGTCATTGAGCGAGAGCTTAAAAGCTTATCTCGATCGCCGCGCCATTATTATGCTGTTTTTAGGTTTTGTAGCGGGCATACCTATTTTACTTATCTTCTCCAGTCTCTCTTTATGGCTACGCGAAGCTGGGATTGACCGTAGTGTCGTAACGATGTTCAGTTGGGCGGCGCTTGGGTATGCCTTCAAGTTTATTTGGGCGCCGCTTATTGATGCAGTGCCGCTGCCTATATTGACTAAGATGCTGGGCCGCAGGCGTAGCTGGATATTGGTCTCGCAGCTACTCATTATCACTGCCATTTGTATTATGGCAGGCGTCAATCCCGCTAATGAAGGCAGTCTATTTTTGATGGCGGTAGGCGCAGTACTCTTAGGCTTTTCATCAGCGACGCAAGATATCGTCATTGATGCTTATCGTATTGAGCTGGCTCCGCCAAGCTTGCAAGCGGTACTGTCGGCTATGTATGTCACCGGTTATCGTTTAGGTATGATAGTTGCTGGCGCGGGCGCTTTATATTTAGCGGACTATTTTGGTTCAACTGAGGCGCTGTATAGCTACGAGGCTTGGCGCAATACTTACTGGATTATGGCGGGTGTCATGGGTGTTGGGGTGATTACGACCTTAGTCATTCATGAGCCTGTCAGTCAACAAGTGCTAGTGCAGCGTGAGACGTCTGACTACACGCGTTTGGTGTTAGTATTTGCGATTTCTGTGATAGGGTTTGTGCTGGTATTTGCCAATGCAGGCGCAGTATTACCTGAGGTCGAAGGAGTATTTACAGGGTTTGTGTTGGAAGTGGTGCGTATGGCGGTTAGTCTAGCCGCGGCTATAGGTATCGGCTATGGTTTAGTAAAAGCCAACTTAGTAGCGCCAGAGTTTGCGCGGGTCACTTGGGTCGAGCCTATCGCCGATTTCTTTCGTCGTTATGGCAAAAAGGCGTTGTTATTATTAGCGCTAATCGGTCTTTACCGTATCTCTGACATTGTCGCAGGCGTCATCTCCAATGTCTTTTATCAGGATATGCAATTTACCAAAGTCGATATCGCTAATGCGGTTAAATTAGTTGGTGTCGTCATGGCGATCGGCGGTGGTTTTTTGGGCGGGTTATTGGCACAAAAAATGCGTATTATGCGTGCGATGATGGTCGGTGCGGTCCTCGCTTGTGTGACCAATTTACTGTTTATTTTGCTTACTTATCATCCGGGTAGTTTGCCTTATATGTATCTGGCTGTTATTTTGGATAATCTAGCTGCAGGCCTTGCTAGCGCGGTGTTTATTGCCTTTTTATCGGCGCTGACTTCTATTCGTTTCACCGCAGTGCAGTATTCTATATTCTCCTCTTTAATGACCTTATTACCCAAAGTCATAGGCGGTTATTCAGGTTCTATCGTTGATAGTACTAGCTATCCGTTCTTCTTTTTGTTTACCTTTGCTCTTGGCATTCCTATTTTGGCATTAATTTATTATGTCGATAAGCATATTATCATTGGTGATAATGACGATTATGATAGTGATAATAGTCGTGGTATGAGTAATAATGGCGCTGATAAAGGGCTTGATTTAACCAAAGCCAACCCTAATTTAACGCAGACCAAAGAACCACCGCGAGCTACTGAGTAGGGTAGTCGTTGAGGTTTTTATTATTATAATCGATGTTAAGTAGTAGATAAGAGCGGCCTATGACTGCGCAGCACATACAGAGCATAAAGCAAATCAAGATCGAAGCGTCAGCCTTGTCAAAGTCTTTAGCAGTGCCGACATTTTGGATTACCGACTGGCTGCTGCACGTCATCGATAAACCGGCGCTATTTTTGCTGACCGATGAGCGCTATCAGTTGACCGATAGCGAATCTGCAAAGTTTAATGCGGGTATTAAAAAGATGCGGCAGGGCATACCCTTAGCTTATTTAACGGGACAGCAGGCGTTTTGGTCGCTTGATTTTAAGGTAAACGCGCATACACTGATACCGAGGCCGGATACCGAAGTATTGGTTGAGCAAGTGCTGGAATGGATTGAGAGTAATCCGATTGCCAATAATAAAGGTTCTAAACGTTTGCTAGATTTAGGTACCGGTTCTGGCTGTATTGCTATCAGTCTTGCTTATGAATTAAAACAGTTACATTGGCAAGTCGTCGCTGTTGATTTATCAGCAGAGGCACTAAGCGCTGCTAAGCAAAACGCTAGCGACAATCAGTTGAATAATGTCGAATTCATCAAAAGCAACTGGTATGAGCAGCTAGCGATTGACCCTAAAAAACGCTTTCATATTATCGTATCTAACCCTCCTTATGTTGACGAGACTGATAAGCATTTGCAAAGGTTAAAAGCTGAACCTATCAGCGCCTTAAGCGCGCCCAATCAAGGTTTGGCTGATATTGAGCATATCGTAGAGCAAGCTCCGAACTACTTACAGCAAGGCGGCTTATTAGCCATCGAGCATGGCTATGATCAAGGCGAAGCGGTTAGAGATATGTTTTATTGTAATGGCTTTGAGGCGATCAAAACCGCTAAGGACTATGGGGGTAATGAGAGAGTGACCCTAGGACAACTAAAATGACAACTAAACTACCCTCTGAAGATAACCAAAATCTCACCGACGCTGAGTTACTGCGTTATGCTCGGCAAGTATTATTAACGGGCTGGGATATTGACGCGCAGCTGCGTTTGAAGTCCTCTCGGGTCGTGATGATTGGAGCAGGGGGCTTAGGTTGCCCGGCATCAGAGACGCTAGTGCGGGCAGGACTTGGTCAAGTACATCTCATCGATGATGACGTGATCGAGGTCAGTAACTTACAACGCCAAAGCTTGTTTTTACCAAGCGACATCGGTGCGCCAAAAGCGTTAACCGCAGCGCAAATGCTCAATCAGATCAACCCTTTGATCCGTGCAAAAGGGACGGCTGAACGTTTAACTTTAGATAATGCCTACGAGTTATTAGAGCTGGCGGCTGGCAAGCCTGATCTATTACTAGACTGTACTGATAATTTTGCCACTCGCGATATTATCAACCGTATCAGTGTGCGCTATCAGATTCCATTACTTAGCGCTTCGGCGATTGCTATGCAAGGACAATTGGCATTGTATGAACCGCAGTTAAATAGCGGCTGTTATCATTGTGTGTTCGGTGCTATCGCCAAGGACGAAGCAGTAGATGAGCGCACTTGTGCCAATTCTGGGGTACTTGCTAGTACCACAGCGATAATGGGTAATCTGCAAGCTAATGCGGCGTTACAGTACTTAGGGCTTAACACTAACCCACTGACAGGCAAGCTACTACTATGGGATGGTAGCCGTATGCAGCAGCGCCTAATGGGCTATCGTCAAGATGCCAGCTGTCCGGTATGTGCGCTATAGTTCTGTACGGTTTACGTCATGGCCGCTATTTTATAAACTATTCCTTTATAAATCATTACCTTTACAACTGCTTTTAGTTGTTATCATCTAGCCCTTTTCTCTTACATTTTATTAAGACAGTTAGCCGTTATGAAATTATATCGTCCGCATTTATTGAAGCATAGTCTGAATGTCGCCAACCGTATCCGTCAGACCGCGAGCGTCGCTGGATTATCGGCGCTGCGTGTGGCGAAAGGTGAAAAACCTGACGCGTATCTGCTAAAAGAAACCTTTGAGCAATTAGGCACTACTTACATCAAAATAGGGCAGTTTATCGCTAGTACACCCTCACTGTTTCCGCGTGAATACGTCGAAGCCTTCCAAGGGTTTTTGGATCAAACCACACCGTTACCTTATAGCTATATTGCACAAGTATTAAGCGAAGAGTTAGCGGTTGATGGCTTAACGCTGGAAGATCGCTTTGCTAATATTGAGGAGCAACCATTAGCTTCCGCCTCCATTGCGCAAGTGCATGTCGCACGTCTGAATAACGGTGATGAAGTAGTACTCAAGGTACAAAAGCCTGGGGTCGAGACGATCATGCAGACCGACTTGGGGGTGCTGCATGGCGTCACTAAGCTACTTGAGCTGCTCATGCCGTCGATGAAGTTTGCGAGCATCGCGCCTATTATTGATGAGATACGTCTGCGCATGCTCGCTGAGACTGACTTTATCGCGGAAGCTAAGAATATTCGCGACTTCCAGCAGTTTCTAAGCGTGTCAGGTAATACTCGGGTGGTCGCGCCGCAGGTCTATGACGAGCTAACCACCAAGCGCGTATTGACGATGAGCCGATTGCATGGCGTCTCTATGATTGACGAGAGGGCGATGCGCCAGTATTGCAATGATCCAGCGCAAGTCATGGCGGATACTTTGAACACTTGGTTTGCCAGCCTTATGCTCTGTAATAGCTTCCATGCTGATTTGCACGCGGGCAATCTGATGCTACTGACTGATGGACGTATTGGCTTTTTAGATTTTGGTATTGTCGGTAAGCTAAAAGCGCAGAGCTGGCGTGCTTGCATGGGTATGATGCAGGCCTTGCAGGATAATGATTATCAGGCAATGGCGCAGTGTATGGTCGATATGGAGATGACTAAACAAGAAAGTCATGTAGATATCTCTTTGTTAGCGACTGACTTACAGCGCATGATGCAGACGATTATGGCAGAAGATATCGCCTTCACTAGCGGCACTCCTTTCAATACCAAAGAGCAAGCCGACGAGCTCAATAAAATGATGCTGGAGATTGTCGAAGTCGGTAAGCGCCACGGCATTCACTTCCCGCGTGATTTTGCTTTGTTGACCAAGCAGTTGTTGTATTTTGACCGCTTTATGCGCACCTTAGCACCAGATATGGATATGTTTAGCGATCAAAGAGTCGCTATGTTAGGTCGGCCTGATACCGTTAGCGAATAGGGCCAAATAGCTACGAGTTAAAGCGCTATTTAGAGTCTTTGAAATGGTATAAATGTAAAATGGTATGAACACCAAGGACGGTGCGTTGTGAGCAAGAACTGGCATAAACGAACGCAACAAGCATTGCAACGAGCACTGCTATGACGCGGGCTTATTTTAAGCGCTTAGTTATGATATTGGGCCGGCTATGATAAAGATATCGCCGTCTCGTTTTATCCCTTCGATTACCAACGAAACCGTTATCGCTTGGATAGGACTTTATTGTCTAGCAGTGGTGATGGGCTATGGACGTTTTTTATTTACCGCCACTTTGCCTGATATTATGAGCGAGCTTTCGCTTAGCACTACGATCGCCGGATGGTTAGCATCAGTTAATTATGTGGGTTATTTTATTGGCTCATTGATAGCGATGTTTGTGCCTCATCGTCTGACGTGGCGAGCCTTGATGCTGGGTACTTTACTAAGTATCGTCACTACCTTACTTTTGTTTTTGCCAAACCTACCTTTAAGCCTTTGGTATATCATCCGCTTATTCGCCGGAATTGCGAGCGGTATTGGCATGATATTAGGCTCCTCTTTTATTATCCAAAGCTTTAGTAACCATAAGCGATCCTTACTATCGACGGTGCATTATGCCGGTATCGGTGTGGGGATTAGCGCCTCAGCCATCCTAACTTGGTGGCTCCTTAGTCTCGAGCTACATTTTTATAGTATTTGGCTAGTAGCAGGACTTAGTAGTTTACCTTTGCTGTTTTTACTCTATGCCATTCGTCCCGATAGGTATTTGCAAGATGATACGATAATCAACACACAGCCCTCTATGAGACAGACTTATATCAATTTTAAACGTTCGCTATATGAGGCGATGGTTGGACAAGGCAAAGCGGTTTTATTATTGTCACTGAGCTATGTGTTAGCAGGGTTTGGCTACATCACCTCAGCGACTTTTTTACCGGTGATGGCAGTGCAGCAGCTACCTACGCAGACCCATGCAGGACTACTGATTTGGTTAGTGGTTGGAGTGTTTGCTATGCTCTCTAATCCGCTGTGGGGCGCATTGGCTAAACGTGTTGGCGAGACCAAAACCTTAATCGGTTTGACTCTATTGCAAGCTTTAGGGATGTTTGTGCCGTTGTGGTTCGCAGGGGCGTTTGGCTTATATGTCAATGCGGCTATTTTGGGGGCCACCTTTGTCGGTATCGTCTCGATGACCTTGAATATTATAAAAAATATAAATCCTGCTTATTCTAACCTATTGATAGGTCTAGCGACTTTGGCGTATGCCATAGGGCAGTTCTTAGGTCCGTTAGTGACCGTTGCTTTAGCTGGAGCAAAGGATAGTTTCAACGGTGGATTACTAGTAGCGGGTATCGGATTGCTGCTTGGGCTAATATTGATTTTAGGATTCAGCCGACAGCGCCAGCGCGTAAGCCAAAGCTAGATAGCTAAAGTTATACGATGCTGCGATTGAATATCTCTCGTAGCTCAAAGCTAGTATGGACTTGTGCCACGCCTTCGATACGATTAAGCCTATGCAATAAAAACTCTTCATAGTGCGCCATGTCCCGCACTCGCACTTTTATCAGATAATCTTCAGTACGGCCGGTGACAATGCTACAGCTGATGACTTCATCGAAGCTCTGTACTTTGCGCTCAAACTGCTCAAAACGCTCAGCGGTATGACGATCCATGCTAATAGCAATAAACACCGCCAGTGGATAGCCTAATTTGTGCGCATCGGTTTGGGTATGATAGCCGGTTATGATTCCGCTATCTTCTAGGCGTTTGACTCGGCGGGCACAAGGAGTAGCCGAAAGGTTAACACACTCAGCCAGTTCAGTGATGCTGATACGCGCGTCCGTCTGTAATAACTGCAGTAGACGCTTATCAATCTCATCGAGAGGGGAGTCGAGTTGATTGCTATGAGTCATAGAGTTATTATTCGTATTAGACATGATATATCCTAAAATTAGGGATTTTAGCTCATTATAAAGGTAATATTGGTATTATTCACTAATACTGATAATAAATATGTAAAATTAAGCCGTATTTCACTTGGTAAACCTTGTTATTATAATGGCATCACTTGTAGTTTTGTTTTATGATAAAGCTAAGCTTTTATCAGCTAAATATTAAGACTAAGGGTTACTTATTTTCATTTAAGCCATTAATTTATTAGGTTATCAACCTATCGATCTCACCCTATTTATTTTAGGGACACCCTTTATACCACTGAGGATCTGTTATGTCTGCAACCACCACTCGCACCGCCAAGATCACCCCTAAGCATGCCGCTTTTGACTTTCGTAAATATCGTCCATTTGCCTTTGCGCCGCTATTGTCGGATCGTACTTGGCCGAATAAAACGATTGAAAAAGCGCCAATTTGGGCAAGTGTAGATCTGCGTGATGGTAACCAAGCGTTAATTGATCCGATGACCATTGAACAAAAAATGCGTTTTTTTAAGACTTTAGTTGAGGTTGGCTTCAAAGATATTGAGATCGGCTTTCCTTCCGCCGCGCAAGTTGAGTTTGATTTTGCTCGTCAGTTAATTGAAGAAAACCACGTACCAGAAGACGTCACGCTACAAGTACTAGTGCAAGCGCGTGAGCACTTAATTGCTCGTACCTTTGAATCCTTAAAAGGTGCTAAGCGGGCTATCGTTCACGTTTATAACTCCACTAGCCGTATTCAACGCGAAAAAGTCTACGGCAAAACCCAAGCTGAAATCAAAGAGATCGCAGTCGCGGGCGCGCAATTGCTAGTGGACTATGCTGCTAAGTATCCGGAGACTGAATGGGTGTTTCAGTACTCACCTGAGAGTTTCAGTCAGACCGAGACCGAGTTTGCAGTAGAAGTCTGTGACGCGGTTTGCGAAGTATGGCAGCCACAACACGGTCAAGAGGTTATCTTTAACTTGCCTGCGACCGTTGAAGCGTCTATGCCCAATATATTTGCTGATCAGGTAGAGTATTTTTGCCGCAATTTAGCCCAACGTGAGCATGTGATTGTTAGCCTACATACGCATAATGATAGAGGCTGTGCGGTAGCGGCAGCGGAGCTTGGCGTCCTAGCAGGCGCCGATCGTATCGAGGGGACATTACTTGGTAATGGCGAGCGTACCGGCAATATGGACGTGATGGTTATGGCGATGAATTTATTTAGCCAAGGGGTCGATCCTGAGCTTGATTTTAGCAACATGAGTGAGATCGTCCAAGTTGCCAGCGAGTGCAATAACTTACCGGTGCATCCGCGTCATCCATATGTGGGCGAGCTCGTCTTTACCGCCTTTAGCGGCTCTCATCAAGACGCGATTAAGAAATCGCTTGATTATAACGAAAACCATGCTGATGAGACCGAAAACTTCTGGGATGTGGCCTATCTACCGATAGATCCTGCCCATATCGGTCGCAGCTATCAAGATGTGGTACGAATCAATAGCCAGTCTGGTAAGGGTGGAGTAGCATATATTTTACAGCGCGATTATGGCTTTAATTTACCGCGCTGGATGCAGATTGACTTTAGTAAAGTAGTACAAAAGCAAGCGGAACAGACGGCTCGAGAATTGCAAAATGATGAGATCTTGCAGACTTTTGAGACCACTTACTTGCAGCAAGGGGATTTTGATCTACTCGACTACAATGTCAGCAACAAAGGCGGTGAGGTCTTCTTCGATGGTCAAGTACAAATGAATGGCGAAACAATTACTATTAAAGGCAATGGTAATGGGCCGTTATCCTCTTTCATCGATGGCTTAGCTCATCACACTGGCAAATCATTACATATTATTAATTATGCAGAGCATGCTATTAGTACCCAGCATATTGATGATGGTAACGATAATAAAACCAATGCCAATGCTGCCGCGTATATTCAGCTCAATGTTGATGGAGAGGTCTATTCAGGAATTGGAACTTGTAGCAGCACCGTCTCTGCTATGCTAAAAGGAGCCTTGTCTGCCTTTGCTCAAGCCTCAGTAACGAGCGCGGCATGACTTCGATTAGCAGCTAGATTGAATTTAGTTGAAAAGATCATAATCCAAGCGTCACTACTCATTGCGTCACCCAGTAAGTGGTGGCGCTTTTTGTATTGAGCGACTTAACAGGGCTAACTATTTAAATACTAGCCATTTAAACATTAGGTACACTTTATAATGCGTCACTATTTGTCGCGTAATTCGCTATATAGTAGTAAGCAGCATAATGTTACTTGTCTTTTTAGCGGCAAAGATTTACGCTGAAGGTTAAAATATTAACTACAGTGTTAATTACAAAGCCAAGTTAATTATAATATCAATTACAACGCCAATGAAAATAAATAAAGGCTGATTATGGAACCCCTCTCATTTGCTTCATTTACTCTAGCAGGTATCTTGTCAACATTCCCGACTCCTGGCCAGCAGGTTAGCCAAGCGGTGATCACCACTCACATCAGTCCAGCTATAGCGGGCCAATGGGAGATCGAGCTCGATAGCAGCGATGACGCTACCTTTGAGCGCGCTTTGTCTAACGTACAACAAAGCGAAAAGGCTAATATAGCGTCTGATAGTAGGCTAGGCGGTATCGTGGTTCAGGATGAGCAGCGTATCGTGACGCCTAATCCTATAGTAGCTCAGGAAGATGATGATTTGGCTATGAATCTGTCGGCGGCTAATGCTAAGCAGTGCCGTGAGATATATCATTTCGGGGAAGATAATGAGATGTGGGCGGTGAGCGGTGATGAATGGACGTATGGTCGTTATATCGTTACTCATCTGGAAACAGGACTCCCGATCATTGCGCTAAAAACCATTTATGATAATAATGAAGTAGACTGCTCAGGTAACCAAGTGGATCAAAGCGATGAAGCATTTATCGCTTTTTTGAATCACGATGGTAATCAGATGCAGTGGTGCGCTGATCCTGAGGGCCAAGAGTGTTTTATGAACTTTAAAAAAGTATTGCCTTAAGTTTTTAAACAAAGTTTTCAACTAAACTCTTGATGAATAGCCTCCAATAAAAAGCCACTATTTATGAAAATAGCGGCTTTTTATGTTTTTCGAGAATAATACAGTAATAAAAAGAGCTATGACTTCTTAGCTGACTGCAATAGTTCATTTTCTAAATAATGGATATTTTGCGCTTCTTCAACAAAATTAGCATCCGCCAAAATAACGTCACGATGTAAGGGGATGTTGGTTTTAATCCCTTCAATAATGAGCTCATCTAACGCGTGTAAAGTTTTTGCTACAGCTTGCTGGCGGGTCTGCCCATGACAGATCAGCTTGCCAATCAATGAGTCATAATAGCTAGGTATCATATACCCTGGATAGAGATGGGAGTCAAAGCGCACACCAGCTCCGCTAGGACTATAAAACTGAGTGATAGTGCCAGGTGAGGGCACAAAGGTTCTAGCATCTTCAGCATTGATACGGCACTCAATGGCATGACCCTGAATTTCGATTTCGCTTTGACGATAGGAGAGACCATAGCCTGCTGCAATTTTTAATTGCTCAACCACCACATCGATACCAGTAATCATCTCAGTAATGGTGTGCTCAACCTGCACTCGGGTATTCATCTCGATAAAGAAGAATTCATTATTTTCGAACAAGAACTCAAAGGTACCGGCACCGCGATACTTGACAAGCTCGCAAGCTTTGACACAAGCTTCCAAAATAGGCTGACGGACATCATCAGGGATATCTGGGGCAGGGGCTTCTTCTAATACTTTTTGATGACGGCGTTGCAGCGAGCAATCACGATCGAACAGGTGAATAGCATTGCCATTACCATCGCCTAAAACTTGCACTTCTACGTGACGTGGGTTTTGTAGATAGCGCTCCATGTAGACCGTGTCATCACCGAACCACAGCTCAGCTTCCTGTCTTGCTGCTTGAACTTGTCCTACTATCTCATCGAAACGCTCAACGACGCGCATACCCCGACCACCGCCACCAGCGGCGGCTTTTATAATGAGCGGAAAACCAATATTGCGCGCTTGCTCTTCAGCGTTGGTAATAGTCACCGCGCCAACAGAACCAGGCACTGTAGGTACACCGGCCTTTTTCATCGCATTGATGGCAGAGACTTTATTACCCATCAGGCGAATATGATCGGCGTTAGGTCCTACAAAGGTTAAGCCTGCTTCTTCAATACGTTCAGCAAACTCAGCATTTTCAGCCAAAAAACCATAACCAGGATGAATAGCATCCGCACCAGAGATTTCAGCTGCCGTCAAGATAGTATCGATATTCAAATAACTTTCAGTAGCACTTGGGTTGCCAATACATATTGCCTCGTCTACGAAGCGCAAATGCATCAGGTTAGCATCAGCCGTCGAGTAAACACCAACGGTCTCGATACCAAGGGCTTTACAGGCACGGACAATACGTAAGGCAATCTCACCTCTATTGGCAATGAGCAGTTTTTTTATCATCAGGTTATCCTTGTCGAAGACGTTCTAGAGTAGGGTAAGAGCCGTTTTAAGCTTTGTAGCGTATAACGGGTTGACCGAACTGCACTACTTCAGAGTTATCGACCAAAATCTCAGCGATAACGCCGCTTTGAGTGGCTTCTAAAGGGTTCATAATTTTCATGGCTTCGATAATACCTAAAGTATCACCTGCTTGAACCTGCTGACCAACTTTGACAAACGGCGGATCATTAGGGCTAGGAGCGGTATAAAACACCCCAACCATAGGGGAGGTCTCAACGCTACCGGCTTTGGCCGCAGGTTTAGTACTAGCGGCTGCAGGGGCTGCGCTAGCGGCTGGAGCGGCCATAACTGTTGGCGCTGGAGTATCATAGTGACGAGTCAGACTGATGTGTTCATCATCAGAGCTAACTTCTAAATTGACAAGCTCGTTTTCTTCCATGAGGGCGATTAGCGTGCGTATTTTTTCAATATCCATTTTTATCAGGGCCTTATACTTAGATTTAAAAATCGGGTTTAAAGAATCAGGTTCAAAATCGGGTTTAAAATTTTGTATTTATGGGGCTGGCAGTCAATAAGTATAGCGTTCAGTTTATCCATACTTAACGAATGACAGTGTAACAAAGTATTTAATCATTAATGACTCATGATACCTATCTTCGCCGCAATGAGCAATCAATGTACAGTTGTTAACTGAAAAATTTTACATATTATTGACGTAATGAGTAGCGCTAGCAATATAGGCTAGACGCTTTAGTATAATATCCGTTATATAAATCATCACTTGGCATAATATAAATAGCCAATAACGGTTATGGTGACCATGCTATAGCTAAGCGTTTTTGCTGATAGCGTAGACGAATAGTCAATAAGATAGAAGCCAAAAATAAACCCGTAATCAGAGCCATCCAAAATCCTTGCGCGCCAGTATCGGTATAGCGCACTAAATAAATACCGAGCGGTAACGCCACTATCCAATAGCAAAACAGCGTCACCCACATTGGTACAGTCGTATCTTGCATACCGCGTAAGATACCAGCGACATTGACCTGCCAGCCATCAAATAGCTGATAAGCTAAAGCAAATATTAATAAATGCATGGCTTGAGCGCGCACAGCTGGATTGTCAGTGAAAGCTGCGGCTAACTGGGGCCGGAACAGCCAAACGCCTAACATAGACGTCAGCGCAATCAACACCGTCCAAATAAGGCCAGTCACTTGTACGTGACGTAGAGCTAACAAGTTCTTTTCACCAAAGCGGTTAGAGATCATAATCGTCAGGGCCATAGCGACTGAAATAGGAATCATAAATAACTGAGAAGTGACGGCTAGTGCGACCTGATGCGAGGCCGTTGCCAACTCGCCAAGCGGGCTGATGACGAGCGCCCCTAAACTAAATAAACTGGCCTCAAAAAAAATAGAAACCCCAATCGGAATACCTAGCTTCAAAAGTTTTGCGATCTGAGCACGACTAGGCGCACTAAAAGCATAAAAAAAGCGAGTATTAGCGAACTGTGCTCGCTTAGTAAAAGCAGTATACACCGCCAGCAATAAGACATTTATCCAAAGGACCATAGCTGTCGCTACCCCGCAGCCGGCACCGCCCATCTCTGGCATACCGTATAGACCATGGATAAAAATATAATTCAGCGGAATATCAGCGAGTAGGCCGATGATACTAATGATAGTCACCGGTTCAGGCCGGCCTAAGGCTTCACAATAGCTACGAAGTACCGCATAGACGGCGAGCGCTGGAAAGCCAAAAGAGACGCCAAACAGATATTGCGACGCTATCGGCTGGATATTCTCAGGAACGCCCATTAAAGGCAGGATAACGGGCGCTACATTGACGATAATAAAACCAGCAATACCAATTGCCGCAGCTGTCCATAGAGACTGTTGAGTGATATTGGGCACGTCGCTATGCTTGTTTTGACCAACTGCTTCACCTATGAGTGGCGTTGTGGCAATCAAGATACCAGTAGCGAGTAAAAATAGTGGCAACCAAATACCAGAACCCACTGCCACTGCTGCTAAGTCAAGCGCAGACACTTGGCCTGCCATAATCGCATCTACTACGCCTAAGGCAGCTTGGCAAAACTGAGTAATTAAAATAGGGAGTGCTAGTACACCTAAACGTAGGCTATAGCTTTTGAAGTCTTTAAAAGATATTAGAGATAGCATAATTCGCAACTGATTGAAATAAAATAACCCATCAATCCAAGCGATGAATTGATGGGTCAAAAAAATAAGGATAAACCAGCGTTAAAGGCAGAATATCACCTCAACGCGAGTACAGTACTGATAATCAATGTACTTATATTAATGTACGTACATTATAGCGCTAACAGACATAAATTATAAGCTTTCAGGCAAATCTAAAACCAAAGCTTGGTATCCAAGTAGAGCGTTATTATCGTCAAAGGCTTGTACCACAAAAGCATAATTGGTCGAAACGCTTGGTATAACAGGAGCAAACTGCTGCTGATTACTACTTAATACAAGGTTGCGCACATAACCATTAGCGCCAGTCTCAGCCTTGTTGACATCTATTTGACTGACTAAGACGAGTTTAGTGCCGATAGGGTTTTGCCAAGTTAAGCGTTTTTGACTGCCCACACCGGTGACATCCAGCGCCATTTCAGCCTTAGTGTAGTCTAAAGCATAAGTGGTAAAATTAGAGCGGTCACTTAAAGTGTAAGTGACATTGCAATTGTCTTCACCGCTAGACAAGGTCTTGCCGCCCAAGCCATCTTGGTACTCAAAGCTACCGCGCCAAGGCATGCCTGCCTCATCTTCTTTAAAGCTACCGGCGAAAGTAGTGAGCAAATTGGGCGTCTCAATACCTAAGTCATTGACATATTTGATATCCAAAAACTCCAAAGTATCTAGACTACCAGTCACTTTACCCGCTATGTAGTTATCTACTTTTACCGCTGAATTAATACCCAAGCTATTGTTCTCTTGGCAGTATTGTTGCTGATAGCTAAAGCTCCCCTCGACGCTGCCTGCACCCGCTTTACTAATGTCGAAATACACTGCGCCGATATCGATATCATCGTTATCACCATCGCTTAGCTCGACAAAATGCCCAACATAGAGGCCGCCACGGCCACCTTCAGGAGTAAGTTTATCCAAGAATTTATCTAAAGTCTCAGAAGCGTTTTCGGGTAAGAAAACCGATTCTAATACTTCCGCCATACTTTTTTCTTCTGGGCTTAGTTTATCTTCGACTCGTTTATATTCCTCTTTGATACTGTCTTCGAGGCGATCGTATTCGTCATTGACTTGCTCTTCAATACGGTCGTACTCCTCTTTGACTTTGTCGCCATCGCTACCGCAGCCGCTGAGAATGATAGCGAGCAGACTTACTGTTAAGGTAGATAGAGCCAGTTTAGATAGAATCATATGGGGTTCCTAAAAGGTAGAGATGGGATAAATGAGAAGTTAGCAAACCAACGAAAATGATAAAGACAGCAGACTACAAGTCATATAATAACGAATAATAAGTTTTAAACCCTTTTTTATTTTCAACTAACTGTACCATTCGCTAGAATAGAGAGGGCTGTTTATAGTAGCTCTAAACTCTCAGCCATATCCATAATTGCTTGCCAGTGCTTAGGCTCAAGGGGTATGACAGTTAATTGCTCGCAGCCTTTTTTGAGTAATAATGAATCATCAAGTGCCGGTATAAACTTTAGCTCTGATAGTGGTAGTACTTCTTTAAGCGCTTGCTCAAATCTCAGATCGACCATATACCAACGCGGCTGTTCTTCGGTTGCTAGCGGATCGTAATGCCGATGCTCCGGATGAAACTGACTTGGGTCTGGATAACCGGCTTTGACCACGCTCATGATACCCGAAACACCAGAGGGTTTAGCGCTAGAGTGATAAAAAATCACTTGATCGCCGACTTGCATGTCATCACGCATAAAGTTGCGGGCGCGGTAATTGCGCACCCCGTCCCAGCATTCTGTACCCAAACGCTGTAGATCAGATATGCCGAAATATTTGGGATTAGATTTCATAAGCCAGTAAGCCATATACCATCCTAATTTGTACTAGTTTAATAAATATAGAGCTTAACTTTGCCTAAAATACTGAGTCATTAGTAGGCTTGTTTATTAAGGGTTTTGTTATCAACCCCCTTTTCTTTAAATGTTAGAGTGGTTATCCTAACGACAATTATATTTACAACTATAACCTGAAATCTAACTATGCCAGCATTTAAAACGGATAATCTTTTGACCGATAAATTACAGAGATCACAGACAGCTAATAGTGCCAAAAAGACCAATAGCATTAAAAAAACTAATAGCGCTAAAAATAATAGTATCGAAGTCAGGACTATTCCGCTTGCGCTCTACATTCATATTCCTTGGTGTGTGAAAAAATGCCCTTACTGCGATTTTAACTCGCATGAGTTGCCAGTAGATAGCCCGCTATCGATGTCTGAGACTTATGATGATTATGTCGATGCACTACTCGCCGATGCGCTATTGCAGCAGCCTTTAACCCAAGGTCGCAAGCTTAGTTCCATCTTTATCGGTGGCGGTACGCCTTCGCTATTACCTATTCCTCAGTATCAACGCTTATTCAAAGGTTTGCGTCATTATTTTGATTTCGCCGACGACATCGAAATCACTATGGAGGCCAATCCAGGGACGCTCGAGCACGCACCCTTTGCAGAGTATCTTCAAGTCGGTATCAACCGCTTGTCTATCGGCGTACAAAGCTTCAATGCCGAAAAACTGAACACTCTTGGCCGTATTCATGATCCGCAGCAAGCTATCACGGCTATTAAGGCGGCGCGCGAAGCGGGATTCAGACGGGTCAATGTCGATCTGATGCATGGGCTGCCACAGCAGGGGCTAGTTGAAGCGCTCCATGATATTCAGCTGGCGCATGATACAGGCGCTACTCATATCTCCTGGTATCAGCTAACTATCGAGCCAAATACGGTGTTCTATCGTGATCAGCCCGTTTTACCAGATGAGGATAATTTAGCTGATATTGAAGAGGCGGGAACCGCGTTATTACAAAGCTTGGGCTACAGCAATTATGAAGTGTCCGCTTGGGCAGGCAGGCTCGATACACCTTGTCGTCATAACCTCAACTATTGGCAGTTTGGCGACTATCTAGCGATTGGGGCAGGGGCGCATGGTAAGGTCAGTATTGAATCTGACAAGATTGATAAAAAAGAGGCTGCTCTATTCAGCGAAGCATTATCGATAGAAGCAGATATTTATCGCTTTAGTAAATCGCGTTTACCTAAAGATTATCTGAATTATAAACAACCAAAATACCAATCTTCCCAGCCGCTTAACGCTCCTAAGATGGTAGGTTGGCAGCCCATTGCCGATGATGAATTAGTTAGCGAGTTTATGCTCAATGCTCTAAGGTTACATGAGGGAGTAACGTGGCAGTTATTTGAAGCGCGTACAGGAATGAGCTATGAGGATGTCGCTGATTCGGTAGAATCATTAGTGGCTAAAGGCTTGTTAACTGAGTCTACTGAACAACTGCAGACGACAGCATTGGGTCGGCGCTATCTCAATCACATATTGCGAGCGTTCTTGTAGCGCCTGATAAGTAGAAATAAAGCTGCAGGCATAAAAAAGACTTATCAAATAAATGATAAGCCTTTTTAATATAAATCTACTTATTAAACTTAGATTTTATTTTGAACGTCTTGTGCGCCGCCAGTTACAGCATCACCAGCGCTTGACACATCTTGGCCAAGACCTTTAAAAGTGTTGCAACCAGTTAATACAAACATAGCAGTCAAAGATGCGATTACTAACTTTTTCATAATAATTTCCTCAAAATAGGTGGTTTATTTAAAATGATTTTAGAGTTTGGCGTCACGCTATTATAATTAACACTTTATTATAACTAACACTAGTGACAAAGCTATAAAACCATCTATCAAGATCAGGGAAAACAATAACTAACTCTACTAAAAGTTATCTATATTGCCTTGCTATCCGATAGAGCCATCATAGTAAAAGTTAAAATGCATGCAAAGTATCAAAGTGTAATTATTAGCCATAAACTGTAACTTTTGATTACGAGGCGGTTAAATGGTTTTACCTAATAGAGAGCTTGAAAGCCTTCTATTTGACTCTATTGTTCATAATAGTTACCAAGAATATAACTAAAAACCCTTTTTTAATGGAAATCTTATGACCATTCACATTGTGCTTGTCGCTCCAAAAATGCCAAGTAATACCGGTAATATTATTCGACTATGTGCCAATAGCGGCGCAGAGCTGCATTTAGTTAAGCCGTTAGGGTTTGAGCTTGAAGATAAGAAGCTACGTCGCGCCGGTCTTGATTATCATGAATATGCTCATCTACAAGTGCATGTGGATTGGGTGGCTGCTAAAAAGGCGCTGACGATGGCGGATTGTCATATTATCACCGCATTGACCACTAAGCTGAGTCATCCGCTTTATGATTATAATTTCGGTAGGGTAAACGATAGCCAGAAACAAGAGAATTTAGTCGAGGAGAGTTTACAGGCAAATAGCGCAAAGATACCTAATGTCGCTTTAGTCTTTGGCTCTGAGACCTCAGGGCTAGCAGATGATATACGAGAAGATATCGGCGCAGATAACTGGCTGAGACTACCGATGCTACCAGACTCGCGCAGCTTAAATTTAGCTAATAGTGTGGCGATATGTCTGTATGAAGTATGGCGTCAGCAGGGTTTTTATGGGGATACGGGTCGCAGTACTGGCTATGAGACTTTGAGCGTTTATGATCGCAAAGAATAACAGTCGTTAAGTTTATTAAGACATCATGAGTCAGTTGTTATAATCACTCTTATAAACAGTTCGGTGGCTTTGGCAGTCCGGCTAACCGATTGACATGACGAGCTACTAAACCGGTATTAAAGATCTGCTGCAACTTTTGATTGCTAATGTCATATTCAGGCAATGTTTTTTGTAGCCATTTGATCAAAGGACGAGTGGCAGGAGAGTGATTAAACTTATCAAAAAACTCGCGTACCTGTTGCAAGATTTGTAAATGCTCAGCGTTTAGAGTGACATCTAGAGTATCGGCGAGCTGCTGGGCGATTGCTGGCGTCCAGAGGGTGTGATCGCAAAGATGACCGTCTTGGTCTAGCGAAATACTGGCAATCAAGGAGGAGCTGTCAGTCTGAGTCATAAGGCAATGGTCACCACTTTATCGAACCGATGATCTTGTGTCAGCTTTACCCAGTCAGCATCGCCTAATACCGCATCAATCTTAGTTTGGAGAGTGAGTTTGGTTATCGTATTATCGTCAAGTTGCGAGATATCATCTGCTAAAGCGTAAAGGTTGGCGATGCCCTCTATTTGATTCTCTGTCAAGTAAGCGGTTAGCCAATCGATAAAAGCGACGGTGGTACCTAATAATATAAGGCTGTCTCCGCTGCGCCAAGTGAGGGCGAGCTGATCTGTACTGCGTCTAAGATTGTCCATCGTGCTATGCAATTGATATAAAGTAGCCATAAAAAGGGGTCCAAAAATAGAGCATTACAAGTGGGCTTAATGAAAGCAGTTTAACTCAAAGCGTCCAAACGTTTTTTGATAAAGATAAAATCTTACAAGCACCCTAGAAGCTCAAGATTTGCTGGAAGTCATCAGGGTTAATCACCTCAGGCACTAAGGTGAATTGACTGGCTAAGTCATTGGGCAGCATACCTGTCAGCCAGCCACTAAACACATCATCTGGCAACCAAGCAGGTGGCATATCATATAATTCAAGCGATTGAATCATACCATGCAAGCGTGCTTTGGGCTGCATCAATAAGCCAAATACTGGCGCATCTAAATACAGCTGCACCTCATGGCCAAAAGTCGCTAAGGTCAATGCTAGAGCGCAGCCTTCATAGCTTGCCATCTCAGTCGCTGTACGCAGTTGAATCAATAACTTCATAGTTAGTCCCTAAAACGTTATCAGGCGATTATCATCTTGCAGCATCATAGCCAGCTCACTTAGTCCTACTAGCGCAAAACGGTCAGCTAAATTATCACCAGTTAACTGATGACGAGCGCTGTTCTCACTATCACTGACACCGCGACTCAGCGCCGTACTGACGCAAACCGGCAAAGCTATGTCATGCTTGCGGGCTAGATCTTGCCATTCTTGAGTTAAATCGATCTGGTCGGCAGATTGCCAACGTAAGCGATTCGCTAGATGAGCGGCATCGGCATAAAAAAACAGCTGTAAGGCCGGATTCTTATTCTCATCAGGCTTATCAAGTAAAGCTTTTGCGTAACGCAGTGCTAAATGAGCTAACGGATGGCTAGGATCTTTGGTAATCAGTAGGGTGGTATTGGTAGTCATAAATTAAGTATCACAAAGTTATGCAGGCTATAAAATAAGGGCATAAAAGTAGCGCTAGCTTGTCACTAGACTATCCTAGTCGCACTATATAGCTTGTGTTTTTAAAGGAATATAAGAATTATAAATATGAATTATGACTCTAAATCAGCCACTTTGACCATTTGTTTACCGATATTGTCGCCCTCGAACAGCCCGATAAAGGCGGACGGAATATTTTCAAAACCTTCAACAAGATTTTCTCTATATTTTAATTGCCCGCTATTATACCACTCGCTGATTTGCTTTTTGGCGTCATCAAACTCATCGCTAAAATCAAAGACGACAAACCCTTCCATACGCGCGCTTTTCTTAATCAGGGTATGCATAGGTCGCGGTCCTTTTGGCGGATTGTCAGCATTATATTCGGCAATTTGACCACAGATAGCAATGCGCCCATGCCGGTTAATATTGGCAAAAACGGCGTCGAACAATTCGCCGCCAACGTTATCAAAGAACACATCAACACCGTCCGGGCAAGCCTCTTTAATCGCTGCTTGCATGTCTTCGGTTTGTTTATAGTTGATACCTTTGTCTAGGCCTAGCTCGCCTTCAAGATAGTCAATTTTTTCAGTAGAGCCTGCGATACCAACCACTTTGCAACCATTAATTTTGGCGATTTGAGCGGCCATGCTACCGACTGAGCCTGCTGCACCCGAGACGATAACGGTTTCACCTGCTTTGGGCAGGCCTATTTTTAGCATACCAAAGTAAGCGGCAAGCCCTGGCACACCAAGCATGCTGACAGCAGTGGAGATGGGCGCAAGATCTGGATCGACTTTTTCGATATCCTCTATATTGACGCTCTGATACCGCTGCCAAGCAAAGCGGCCATGGATGATATCGCCTGTTTTGAAGTCCTCATTATCGCTGCTGATGATTTGCGCCACCGTCCTACTGGTAATGGGCTGATCTAAGGCAAACTTATTGCCTGCGGCGTCATCATCCCCTTTGTCCATAAAGCCACGCATCCCCGGATCAACGGAGACATAAATACTTTTAATTAATACCTCAGCTTCCTTTCTTTCAGGCATATCAATATCATTGATTTTAAAAGTATCTCTGGTTGGAATGCCTTGCGGATGCTCCGCCAATACAATTTGCTGGTTTTGAGGTAGGTTATTTTTTATATTTGTATTATCAGTATTATTTTGCATTTTATGACACCTTTTTAATAAAGAAGAGGCTTCGGTGTTTTTTCGATCTGTTTTCAGACATAACCTTAGCTTTATGAGCCTCTATAACAAGCTTGTTTATGCTACCATAAAGCCGACAGATTCGAAGAGAGCTTGCGTTTTTTGTGGTAAATTTATGCTACAACGGCATGCTATATTGAAAAATATTTATTATCTTATAGCGCTTATTTTAGCTTTGAATCCATCACTACCTATGTCACTGGGGAAAATAGTTATATGCTATCCGCGTCATCAGAGATGTCCTCCACTATACCGAGCGTTGCAAGTTATCAGCCGACATCTGAGCAGCTGCAAGTCTTGCAAACCGCGAGTGAGTTTGCTTATCAGGTGTGGGAGAGTAGGACGATATCCTGTCAAACCTTTCTGCGTAGCTATCCTTTAGAGCAAACCTTAACGCGTCAACAAATTGACGATCTTATTCAAGATTATACCTTAGATGAGAATTATCAAACAGCCGATGAGCCCAAAGTCATGAGTGGTCTGCGTCATCTGCGTATGCTGCTGATGATGCGTTGGATCTGGCAAGATGCTCTTAGTATTATCTCGCTTGAACAGCTCACCGATGAGCTCTCTGAGTTTGCTGATGGCTGTATCTTATTCGCTAAAACGTACACTTATGAGCAATTGATTGTTAAGTATGGCAAACCTACCTTTGTTAATGATCAAGGTGAGCTAAAAACGGACGACATGGCTATTATGGCTATGGGGAAATTAGGCGCTCATGAGCTTAATTTGTCGAGTGATATCGATCTTATATTTGTGCATCAAGCCCGCGGCATGACCGATGGTGATAAGGCTAAAGGCACGCGCAGCATCGATAACAAGCGCTTTATGACGCGCTTAGGTCAAGGGATTATCAAGCTGCTTGATAATAATACCGCTGATGGTTTTGTCTTTCGGGTAGACATGCGTCTGCGCCCTTGGGGTGATGGGAGTGACCTGGCGATTCATCTGTCTGCACTGCAAAAATACTTTGCCCATCACGGCCGCGCTTGGGAGCGTTTTGCTTGGCTCAAAGCGCGAGTAGTCGGACAAGTATCACCAGCGTTTTATACGCAATTACAAGCCTTGATTAAGCCTTTTGTATTTCGATACTACGTAGATTATAGCGCTTTCTCAGCGCTGCGTGAAATGAAGTCGCTGATTCAAAATCAAGTGGCGCAGCGCGAGGATTTAGATAACATCAAGCTCGGTGCTGGCGGTATTCGAGATATTGAGTTTATCGTACAAGCCTTTCAGCTGATCTATGGTGGTCGCCATCCGCAGCTACAAGTCAAATCTTGCTTGCAAGCAATGCAAGCTTTGTGTGAGCTTGAGTATCTAGAACCGACTACCTATGAGCAGTTGCAAGCCGCCTATCGGTTTTTGCGGCGACTTGAGCACGGCATACAAGCGATTAATGATCAGCAAACGCAGCGCTTACCTCATGACGAGCATTGGCAACATAACCTAGCTATCACCTTAGGATTTGCAGATTGGTCAGCGCTACTAACGACGCTAAACGCTCATCGAGAAACCGTCAATGCTCCTTTTGAGCGAATGGTGACCGAACGGCAAATGCCTACTCAAGATGACAGCCTGCCGCAGCCAACCAATCTTGATGAACAACTCACGCAGCTAGATACGATACTAAGCGAAGAAAACCGAGTGCGATTGCAGGCTTTTTGGGATTCCAAAATGATAGCAAACTTAAGCGAAGAGGCGCGCGAGCGGCTAGATGATGCTTATCCTGTAGTTATTCACGCTTTGCTGTCCCATCAAGAGCAGCAGCAGTTGGCTAATAGTGCCTTGCCGCGATTAATTACTTTACTTGAAGCCATTAGTCGACGTTCTATTTATTTAGTGATGATTGCTGAAAACCCAAATGCTACCGTTGAGCTGATACCGATGTTATCGGCTAGTCCGTGGATTGCAGGGGAGCTGGCGCGCTATCCGGTGCTATTAGATACTTTTTTGCAGCAGCGCTATCGCCATCTACCAGACAAGCTTGAGCTACGAGATATCTTACGTCAGCGCCTGCTTCGCGTTGAGCCAAGTGATGAAGAGGAGCTGCTAAGCGTCTTGCGCTTATTCAAAAAAAACCAAGTATTAGCGGTAGCGGCCAGCGACGTATTGGCCGAAAGACCGATTATGAAAGTCTCAGACTCGCTAACTTACATTGCAGCTGTGGTGTTAGAAGCAGCACTTGAGCGCGCCTTTGCTGAGCTGGTTAAGCGCTACGGTTATCCAATAGCTCAAAATGGCGATCCGGTAACGGAAGCCGACTGCGGCTTTGCTATTATCGGCTATGGTAAGCTTGGCGGGCTTGAATTGTCTTATTCGTCTGATTTAGATTTGGTGTTTTTGCATAAGATAAAAGAACAAGGTATGACGACCGGTGAGAAGTCGGTGAGTGGCATGAAGTTTGCCGCGCGGCTTGCGCAAAAGCTCATGACCTATCTCAATACCCAAACCCGTGATGGGCGTGCTTATGAGATCGATATGCGCTTGCGGCCTTCAGGTAACGCGGGCATGATGATCGTTTCTTGCCATGCGTTTGAAACCTATCAGCGCGACAAGGCGTGGGCATGGGAACATCAAGCGTTAGTGCGGGCGCGAGCTATCTGCGGGGATAAGCGCGTGACCGCACGATTTGTTGAGATACGCCGCGAAGTGTTATCGCTACCGCGCACCCTTGATGAAGTACGCTTGGAGGTGACGCGAATGCGCCTAAAAATGCAGCGCCATCTTGGGACGAGTCGCCAAAAGAAGAAAGCGGGTAAATTTGATTTAAAGCAAGATGCGGGTGGCATCGTTGATATCGAGTTTTTAGCGCAGTTTGCGGTGCTAGCCTATGCGCATGACTATCCAAGCTTGACCAAGTGGAGCGACAATGTGCGTATTTTTGAGGAGATGGCGGAGCTTGGTATTTGGGAGCAAGCAGTCTGTCAAGATTTGACTGATGCCTATTTGCGCATCCGCGCCGCGACTCATCAATTAGCGCTCGCTGAACAGTCCTTGCTAGTAGATGAGTCGCTTTGGCTTGAAACTCGGGCGCTTGTACAGAACCAATGGCAACGCTTGATGGGAGTAACCCATAGCGACGACAAGTCATAACAATAATAAGTGATAACCATAAAATGTTAACCAAAAACATCATGGATATTAGATTTCAACAGACCCTAATGTCCCATAAACAAAAGCTATCGGCTGCTAAAATAAAAAGTTTTATTCGCTAAGGCCGCCGGTGATATAATCAGCTCAATTTGCACTTAAAACATTTACTTTTACAAAAAAAGTTAGTCACTCGTACTAACATAAGGACTCTGACATGAATATGGCAACACAAGATGGCAAGCTTTGGATGAACGGCACGATGATCGACCAACCTAATGCTAAAGTCCACGTACTAACACACAGCCTGCATTATGGTATCGCCGTATTTGAAGGGGTTCGTGCTTATCAGACTGCTGATAATCGCACCGCGATCTTTCGTCTCCAAGACCATACTGAGCGCTTATTAGGCTCAGCGAAGATTTTCCAGCTAGAAGTGCCTTTTGATCAAGCGACTCTAGAGCAAGCGCATAAAGATGTGGTCAAACAAAACAAACTAGCTGAGGCTTATATCCGCCCACTCATTTGGGTTGGAGCCGAAAAGCTAGGACTCTCTGCTCATACTAATAGCGTCAATGCGATGGTCGCCGCTTGGCATTGGGGTGCTTACTTGGGCGAGGAAGGTATCCAAAATGGCATCCGCGTCAAAACCTCGTCGTATACCCATCACTTGCCTAATGTCACTATGTGTAAGGCTAAAGCCGCTAGTAACTATCCGGTCTCTATCATGGCGAACCGCGAAGTGACGCGTAATGGCTACGATGAAGCGATACTGATGGACTCGCAAGGTTATGTCTGCCAGGGCTCAGGTGAGAATCTGTTCTTGGTCAAAAACGGCGAGCTGCATACGCCAGATTTAGCTGGCGGCGCGCTTGACGGTATTACGCGCCGGACTATTATCCAGTTTGCTGCGGATTTAGGCATTAAAGTTACTGAGCGCCGTATTACTCGCGATGAGTTCTATCTAGCTGATGAGATCTTTATGACCGGCACGGCAGCAGAGGTAACCCCAATACGAGAATACGATGATCGTATCATCGGTAATGGTGGACGCGGCGAGATCACTGAAAAGCTGCAAACTCTCTATTTCGATGTGGTACACGGCCGCAATGAGCAGTATATGGATTGGCTCGATTTTATTGATTAATGTATTAAGTCCTAACTTAGTGCGAGTATAAAAGGCTGAAGCTAAGGGTTCAGCCTTTTTTTTATGTTAAAATACTCAGCACATTAATTACTTACAATAATAGTGAGCCTTTTTCATGTTTAAAAAAGATAAAAATAAAGATAGCAATAATGACGTTAAACAAATTATCTGTATCAAATGGGGTAGCAAATACGGTGCAGATTATGCCAATAAGCTCTATGGCATGGTATCGCGCAATATTACTCCGCCGTTTCGTTTTGTCTGCTTTACTGATGATACCACCGATTTGCGTCCTGAGATTGAATGTCAAGAATTGCCGCCTTTAGATATTACTATGCCGACTAATACTTTGGGTAAATGGCCAAAGTCGCGGCTTTGGGGCGAGACGTTAGGCGACATTACTGGCACAGTACTTTTTTTGGATTTGGATGTTGTGATTGTAGATAGTCTCGACCCTTTCTTCGAATATGGTAAGCCTGACGATGTCGTTTTGTCATACAATCCGAGTAACCCATTAGAGCGCTTAGGACAGACCTCTTGTTTTCGCTTTCAAGTAGGGTCATTAGTATCTCTTCAAGATAAGTTCAAAGCTGATCCGCAAGGTATTGCCGATAAGTATCGTTTCGAGCAGCGCTTTGTGACGCGCAATGTACCAGGTGGTGTAAAACTGTTTCCTAAAGCATGGGTTGCCCATTTTAGACGCAAGTGCCGTCAGCCTTTTCCATTGAACTATGTCAAAGTGCCTAAAGTTCCAAAAGGGGCGCGAATTATCATATTTCCGGGTGGGCTATATCCCACCAATGCTATCGATGGCAGATACGATAAAAAATCCGCTAATAATATCAAAGATCATTTGAAAAACCTAAAACAACCTAAAAACTTAAAACATCCTCTACGTCATCTGCGTCATTTTATCTTGCCCGTAGATTGGGTTGAAAAACACTGGAGAGAGTAGCCGTAAAGTCTGGTTAGCTTTAGGGGATTTTTATTGACGGTAGTCTCATCTAATAGTAGCTATCAATACCAAATGAAAGGTGCTATTAAATGCAATAGCGACACTATACCATGACGTGGAACTGAATTAATTTTTGCTTACGTACTGCGCCTACATTGATAGAGGCTGCAAAAAACCAACCCAGTCCCGCTCAATTGTCTGTGCAATGGATTGATGATATTGCTAAATAATAAAGCTTATTATTTGAAGTTTCAAATAAGTGTAAAAGTTATAAAAATACAGAAACCTTTTATGACCAGTAGGTAAAAATATGAAAAACAATGCTGCTATTAAAATATTCGTCGGCTGTGATCCTAACAACTCTGATTTAGAACAGATGATGGTGCTGGATTACAGTATCCATAAACATACCGATACGCCTGTAGAGATCATCTGGATGCAACTATCTCGTGATCCTAAAAGTTTTTGGTACTCAAATCCGAAGACCGGTGAGGGCTGGAATACGGTCAAATGGGCTACGCCCTTCTCAGGATTTCGCTGGGCGATTCCAGAGTACTGTAACTTTAAGGGTCGTGCTATCTATATGGATGCCGATATGGTGGTCTTAGATGATCTAGAAGCTCTGTGGAACCATCCTATCGAAGGGCAGTCGATTGTAGCGGCTAAAACCAAAGCGGATATGACTCGTTTATGTACCTGTGTTTGGGACTGCAATAAAGCTGAAGGTACGCTATTGCCGGTTGATCAGCTTAAAGCAGATGAAAACAGTCATGAAAAGATGATGCAACTCATTGACCAACAACCTCAGCTGATCGAGCCTTATCAAGATAGCTATAACTGTGTCGATGGTGAGGATTTAGCTATAGCAGATATTAAAATACTGCACTATTCAGATATGGGTACCCAGTTCAGTCATAAGTACTCGATACCAAGAATCGAAAAAGAAGGCAGTAAGCATTGGTTTGATGGTAAAATTATGCCGCATCCAAGACCTGAGCTTAGCGACTTATTTGATCAATATTATCAAGAATCCTTGCAAGCGGGCTACAAGCTTGATGATTACCGAATAGAGCCGTTTGGCAGCTTTCCTAAAAAGACTCATAAGCGCTATAAAGGCAATAAAATTACTCGTCCAAAAGCAATAAAGACAGTATTTTCACGATTATTTAAGCGCTAACAGAATGGCGGTATCAATAATGCGCTCAATCAGTATTAGCATATGAGAGATTCAAAATATAAGAAGGGTATAAGTGTCTTTGTTTTCTAAAATGTAGGCGTCTTGACACATCAATAGGTTAGTTTTTATGAGTCAAAATAGCAAAATCGCAGTACTTGTCATCAGTTGTTTACAAGGAGGCGGGGCAGAACGCGTTGTATTAACTTTAGGGCAGGGATTCTATGAATTGGGCTATACGGTTCATATTGTACGGTTTAAACCTTTAGTAGAATATAAGCTAAATCCGAACCTTAATTATCATTTGCTCAGATATAAGCCTTATAAGCTGATATTGGGCGAGACGCGTCGCAATAAAATTTTTTCTCGTGCGCTTGATAGCTATATTTCCAATAACATCGGCAAACCCGATATCATTTTATCTAATCTTGAGCGCGCCGATAGCGTGCTCAGTCATAGCAAGCTTGATAATATCATTTATGTCATTCATAACACTTTATCGCTGTCGAATCAGTTTGAGCAAGTCAAAAACAGAGATAAACTAAAAACACAATTGATCGATATATACTCCAAGCATCCTTGTGTGTGTGTCAGTCATGGAGTCAAAGAGGATTTTATAGCCAATATCGGTAAAGTCAGTTCAATAACTGCTATCCATAATCCAATCGATAGCGACTATATTCAACGTATGGCAGAGACGTTCGTGCCTGAGTATCACAACTACATTATCCATGTGGGCAGCTTTAAGCGCGCCAAGCGCCATGATGTATTACTAAAGGCTTACGCGCAAACCGATCAAGCTATGCCTTTGTTATTGCTCGGTCAAGGAAAATACAAAAAAGAGATGGAGCGGCTGGCTGTAGAGCTCAATATACAAGACAAAGTCGTATTTCTAGGTTTTCAAGATAATCCTTTCCCCTTTATCAAACATGCTCAATTTAAAATATTGACCTCTGACTGGGAGGGTTTTGCCTTAGTCATTGCTGAGTCTTTAGCGCTAGGGACGCCTGTTATCAGTACAGACTGTCCGTCTGGACCGAGCGAGCTTTTGCCAGAAGATAACTTGATGCCTATGAATGATATCGACGCTATCGCTGACAAACTCAAGCAAGCTATGACAGATCCGCAGCAGTTTGACGCGCCATTTGATGAAGCGTTGTTACCGGTTGGTATCGCTCAGAAATATTTAGAATTTGCTAAAGACGTTTTTTAGTGTAAGGTCTGTTGAAAATTCTAAAATGAGCACTTTTGATAGCTACCCCTTGACCAAAGTGATGGTCATTTTTCACGCGCATTAGTTAATTTAGATTATAAGTGTCGCTAGCTTAAGTCTATGACAGATCAAATCTATTTTAATTATGTGTTTTTAAGGATTTTATGAAAAAGCTTATTATCAGTCTAGAAAATGCACATGATAGAAGGCAGCATATAAAAGAGCAGTTTGAAAGTAACCATATTTCTTATGAGTTTTTTGATGCAGTTAAAGCTACTGAGATTGAAGCTGTGGCAAAAAAACTAAATATTGTCATCACTAATACGCAATTAGGAAAAAATGAAATCGCTTGTTTTTTGAGTCACGCTAGTATTTGGCAGTTCGCTGTAGACAATAACTATCCTTATGTCTGTATTTTTGAGGATGATGTTTATCTCGGTGAAGATTCAGAGTTTTATCTAAATAATATTTTACAATGGAAGCCGGATGATGCTCATATCTTGAAGCTTGAAGTCTATAATAATGCGATTAAAGTCAACGGACGTTGTAAAAGCTTAAATATTGGTAATAGGAAGTTTGTAAAATTGGCAACTAAGCATACAGGTTGTGCAGGGTATATCATCACCCTTGAAACCGCGCATATTTTACTCGACATAGTTAGGAGTAATAAAGAACTAATTCCTGTTGATCATATTGTTTTTGGTGATTTTTTATATAACTATGAGGCTAATATATATCAAATGGTACCTGCAATCTGTATTCAAAGCCAAAATCACAATTGCTCCAAACCATTAATTAGCTATCTTGAGACTGAGAGAAACAATAGGTATGGTGTGCCTAAAAAAAACAAAAAGCTTGTACAAAAAGTTGTAAGAGAAGGTAAGCGATTAATTAAACAACCTAACAATACTATTGAAAAAATAAATCTTAGATTTAAAGGTATCAAAGAGCTGAGACTCACCTTTAAATAGAATAGACCGATAAATATTAAACGCTGTTATTAATGGTTCTGATCCTCCCACCAAATGCTACTATCGCTATGCAACGATTTTGCTAAAGCAAATGCAGTATCCAAGTATTGTAGTCGATCAAATATACTAAGAAGGATTTGACTGGCCAAAGGATCGATTTTCGTAAAATTCTTATAGCGTCTTCGCATATTATTTAGCGTATCGTCATTACCTATTCTAAAGTATGTTAACCCATCATATAGTGATTGATCACGCTCTATAAATTTCTGTTTTTGAACAGGATTTATTATCTTTAGCGAACCATCATCATATAAAAACTCCTGAGTTTCATAAACTTTTAGGGTGTTTATTAAGGTCGCGGCGTTCATTAAAATAGCACTACGAGTCGGGTCTGGTGAGTGGTCAACAAACGTATCAGTAGCCGATATAATCCAGCGTAGAGAAAGGTTTTTTAGTAAATAATCCGTTTCTGTAACCCATAAAGTTTCAAAGTCAGCGAAAGTCTCAGTTACTTTATAGCCTCTACGCAATAATATAGTCAGCGTTGCATGGTAAAAGCATAGCTCCGATTGACCAATAAACTGATGTTTTATATTCTCTAAATGAGCCGTCAGATCTTTGGTACGTGGTTTATAAGTGAGCATTTTAGGATCACACATTGCCTCGCTAATAATTGTGGCTTTCATCTCTTCAATACTTTTATCATTAAAAGTCTTTACAATAGCGCCTGCGCCAAGGCGTTTTTCACTTTTGAAAATTAAAATAGCTTTTCTTTTTAAAGCGTTCATCTTTGTCATGTTTTTGACCTAAAGGCTAAGTTAGGAAGGAGTATATATTTAATTTCTATTTTATAGCGTTTTAAAAGTTAAACTGATAAATTAGTTATCAGTCTTGATAATGGTGGTCATTAAGTCTTTAGAAACAGGGGAATGGTTGTATACGGCTACACCATGGTCTTTATAAATGCGAGCTAATAAGTTAAAAGAAGGAATAATACGAGTACTGACCGCTTTTTCTAGTTTAGAAGGCGCGTTATCCTCCTTACTCTCATAAAATCTTGGCTGATTGCTGTTAATTAGGTCAATACCATATAGATGAATAGAACCTGCCCCTTTTGAAAAAGCCAATTGCGCGGCGACATAAGCGACCGTTCCAGCTTCGACAAACCCATCAGTAATATCCAGTGACACACCGATGGGCTGAGCTGTCTGTTGGTTTTCTATCACAAAATTGGGATGATCAGAAAAATGAGTGAGCGGAAATTTTGTCTTTTTTGGTTTAGTCGCTCGCGCAAATAGTTTTTGCAGACTATTTTTTGATTTTGTCTTTGTTATAAGTAACTCTGATTGGGTTAAAGGCCTATCGACAGCAAAGATGATTCTAATAGAGTCATGATATTGCTCTATGAGTTTAGGATGATAGCGAGCAATCGCTTTTAACACATTTATGGTGATATATAGCGGCTGACCGGTATAAGTGTTTTTGAGCAGGCTTAGCTGATGTTTTATAAATCTCTCATCACTAATAACATAGCCAACAACCTGACTAAAGGGATGTATATCTAATAGGCTGAGGCTACCATTGACAAAAATACTTGCCGCATTTAGTACGGACGGTTTAAAGTCAATATCAGAGATTGAGGGTCCAGAAGCGAAAATATTTACAGACTGACCATCGAGATTTTGCTTAGCTTCACGACTATTGAAAGTTTTTATCGTAATGATACGTGCGTTTATGGCAATATCGATACTATTTACAAAATCCATGTTATGACATCCATATTTTACGTCTACTTGATACTAGTTCTTTCACCATTAGGTCTTCAGCTTAATACTTAACAGTTTAGTATTCAATCACTACCAAATAAGTCCCGCGTAAATACTTTATCTGCCACATCTTTTATCTCTTCGGATAGTCTGTTGGCTACGATCACATCGCTGATGGCTTTGAATTCTTCTAAGTCTTTTATCACTTTTGAGTTAAAAAACTCGTCATCTTCAAGTACTGGCTCATACACGACAACTTCGATACCTTTCGCCTTGATGCGCTTCATAATGCCTTGAATAGCAGAGGCTCTAAAATTATCCGAGCCACTTTTCATGACCAGACGATGCACGCCAACCACTTTAGGTTTTTTCTCGATAATTTTATCAGCGATAAAGTCTTTTCGTGTTCTATTAGAATCCACAATTGCTCTGATTAGATTACTTGGCACTTCATGGTAATTGGCTAAGAGTTGCTTGGTATCTTTGGGTAGACAATAGCCACCGTAACCAAACGAGGGGTTGTTGTAGTGCGTGCCGATACGAGGATCTAAACCAACGCCTTCAATTATCTGCTTAGTGGACAACCCAAACGTCTGCGCGTAAGTATCTAGCTCATTAAAGTAAGCCACGCGCATAGCTAGATAAGTATTAGAAAATAGTTTGATAGCCTCAGCTTCTGTCGATTCAGTGAACAGCAGCGGTACATCCTTTTTTATCGCGCCTTGTAATAATAAGTTAGCAAACTGCTGTGCGCGCTCTGATTGCTCTCCAACGATGATTCTGGAAGGGTAGAGATTATCATGCAGCGCTTGGCCTTCTCGTAAGAACTCAGGAGAGAAGATAATATTATCGGTGTCATAGCGCTCTCTTACGCTCAAGGTATAACCAACTGGTACTGTTGATTTGATAATAATAAGCGCTTGGGTGTTGGCGGATAAGACCTCTGTAAGCACGGCTTCTACCGTTGAGGTATTAAAATAATTGGTCTCGCTATCATAATCCGTTGGTGTGGCTATGATAACAAAATCAGCATCTTTATAAGCGTGCTTGGCGTCAAGAGTGGCGGTAAAGTTGAGGGCTTTATTGAGCAAAAAGTTATCAATATCTTTATCTTCAATAGGTGACTGTTTAGCATTTAGCAGGTTTATTTTTTCAGCCACCACGTCGACGGCCACGACTTGATTATGCTGCGCGAGGAGCATGGCGTTTGATAGACCTACGTAGCCGGTACCTACAACGGCAATTTTCATAACAAATCCAAGTGGTTTAGAGCAAAGTGGTGTCGCATAGGGTCATACAAAATAGAGCGGTGAACCTATAGGAAAGAAAGCTGAGGTAACAATCTAAAATGATGGGTTGTCGTATTTTAATATTAGAAAGAGCGATACTTTGAACAACTCATTGCCAGTGCTCTTGAAGCCAAGGGCTAGGTTTGACATGACGATACCATTTGCCGCCGCCACCTTTTATAGCGTCTGGTGGATTGATTTCGCCATGGAAAATAACCATCTTCGCGCCCTCAGGCAACTTAGGCGCACGCACCAAATTAAATGGAATAGGGGCGATGCATTGATATTTAAAGCTCACGCACCATTGCTTGGGCCAATACTCTAAGTGATGATGCTCGCGCAAATAATTAGATAAATAAGCCTGCTCGTGACGCACCTGCGTGCGAATAGTGTCAAAATTACGCTCAAAGTTAGCCAGTAAGTTTGGGTAAGTACCCAGACCAATATTGAAGCGATAGACTGAACTGTTACCAATCATCCGCCAAGGCTTTTTCCAGTCACGGATGATAATCACGCTATCTGCATGCTTCGCTTCATAAGTAAAAAAGCTATCGATATTATCGACAATGACGATGTCAATGTCTAAAAATAGCGCGACACCTTTGATGTCATAAAGCTCAGGTTTAAAAGTCGTGAGTTTTTTCCAGCCTCGCTCCGGCCCTGCTGGTAAGTCCATCTCTGGTATAGGATAGCACTGCACCGCCGCATCAATACCTGTACTATCATCCGTCAAGCAAACCATCTGAAACTCTAAAGTCAAATGGCGACTAACCATACTATAAAGACGATTGACATATTCCGGACCATATTTATCACCCCATTTCATACAAATGATATAGCGTGTCTCAGCGCCTTGGCGTTTATCTAGCGTTTGCGCGTTTGATGAATTTAGTATCCTGTCAGTTACCATAATGTATTCGTACTTATATCAATGAAATAGGGTTTTTAGAATAGAAGTCATTACTCATTATTGAGGGTGTTATCAGTTTTAAAAGGGGATTTAGAAGTTGTAGCCTGATTGCTACGAATAAATTCTGCTAGTGCGCTTGTGCTAGCAGTATAAGGGTTTTGTAAGATAGGGATATGTTTGAAGCGGCGATAGCCCCACATGTAATGACTACATTTATCTTCAATCATCTCTTGCATCGCAAGATTCAGAGCATGAGTAGCGACTTCTGTATTGCGCTCATACAGTGCTGGATTGTCAAGCTTATAGCAATGAATATCGAAGCCGCGATTGTCATCACGGCGAATACAAGACAGACCGACTAGGGCGCACTTAGTCTTGCTAGCTAGCTTGGGGGCGAGGGTACTGGTCAAGGTCTCAACGCCAAAGAAAGGCACAATCACTCCACCTGATAGGTCAGGAACATGGTCGGGTAAGATAATACTAAAACCACCTTGTTTAAGCGTTTTAAAGATGGCTTTGACACCGCTACTATCGGTAGGTACTAAAGTGGCGTTAAGGCGTGCACGACCTTGTAAGACAAAATCATCAGTGAGTTTGTCTTTGACCGGCTTGTACATAATCGTTGGCGAGCCAAATTGATTGAGCCAAGCGTTCATCATCTCCCAAGTACCAAGGTGAGGAACAATAGCGAGCATTCCGTTAGGATTGGCTAAGCCCTCTAATAGTATCTCTTTATTATGCACTTCACGTATCTGCTCAATACTCCATTCAGGAGGCATCGCCCAGCTCTTGATGGACTCAACACTACTTAGACACTGATGACAGACGATATCTTTAATAATGGTTTTTTTTTGTTTTATCGTTAAGGCAGGTTCGATGAGCGCCATATTAATCTTGATAGTACGAACGATACTCAAGTTCGGCAGGCGCATCATTATCCTAGCAGCAATACGTGCCAGCATCTGCAATACAGATAAAGGCACGTATTTGAATATCTGATACGGATTCATAATGAATCACAGCAAAAAGAGAAACTCATCACCAGATCATCTACTGAGCAGGCTTAGTCGTATCTGCTTGTGTTTTTTCACGCAGGCGGATACCTAGATCACGTAGTTGTTTACCATCAACGGGAGCAGGAGCTTGAGTCAACGGATCTTCAGCAGTTTTGGTTTTTGGAAAGGCGATTACGTCACGGATAGAACTGGCGCCGACCATCAGCATAATTAAGCGATCCAAACCAAAGGCAAGACCACCATGCGGCGGCGCACCAAATTTTAGCGCATCAAGTAAGAAGCCAAATTTATCTTCCGCTTCTTGTTCGCCAATTCCTAGAGCTTCAAGTACCGCTTGCTGCATGTCATAGGTATTGATGCGTAGGCTACCACCGCCAATTTCAGTACCGTTTAGCACCATATCATAAGCGATAGAGAGCGCGTTAGCTGGATTGTCCTTAAGCTCTTTCACTGAACCTTTAGGTTTAGTGAAAGGATGGTGCATGGACGTCCATTGACCGTCATCCGTCTCTTCAAACATCGGAAAGTCAGTAACCCAAAGCGGTGCCCACTCGCAAGTCGTCATCTCCATATCCAGGCCGATTTTTTGACGTAGCGCGCCCATAGCGTCATTAACGATACTAGCTTTGTCCGCACCAAAGAAGATAATGTCGCCATCTTTTGCCTCAGTGCGCTCAATTAGGCTGGCTAAGACTTCATCAGTCATATTCTTGATAATAGGTGATTGAAGGCCTGAATCTTTATCCACGCCATTGTTAATGTTGCTTGCGTCATTGACTTTGATATAAGCCAAACCACGCGCGCCGTAGATGCTAACAAACTTAGTATACTCATCGATCTGCTTGCGGCTTAATGACGCACCATTCGGAATACGTAGCGCAGCTACGCGACCTTTTGGATCGTTAGCAGGACCAGCAAAGACTTTGAAATCAACCTCTTGCATCAAGTCGGCAACGTCTTGTAGCTTTAATGGAATACGCAGATCAGGCTTGTCTGATGCATAATCACGCATTGCCTCAGCATAAGTCATACGCGGGAAAGCTTCAAAATCAACATCTAGCATAGTTTTGAACACATGCTTTATTAGACCTTCATTGATAGACATGATCTCTTCTTCATTCAAGAAAGAAGTCTCAATATCAACTTGGGTAAATTCAGGCTGACGATCAGCACGCAGATCTTCGTCACGGAAGCACTTAGCGATCTGATAATAGCGGTCAAAACCCGACACCATTAATAGCTGCTTAAACAGTTGCGGCGACTGCGGCAGCGCAAAAAAGTTACCCGGACGCGTACGCGAAGGCACTAGATAGTCACGCGCACCTTCTGGCGTTGCGCGAGTCAAAATAGGCGTTTCAACATCCAAGAAGCCATGGTCATCGAGATAACGACGAATCGCTGAGGTGGCCTTAGCACGGAACACCATACGCTCTTGCATCTCAGGGCGGCGCATATCAAGGTAGCGATACTTAAGGCGTAAGTCCTCAGAGACGGTCATATTTTCGTCATTGAGCGGGAAGGGAGGGGTCTCTGACTTTGCTAAAACTTCAATTTCTTTGCCCAATAGCTCGACTTGACCGCTGGTCATATTCTTATTTTCAGTACCTTCGTAACGACGACGGACACGGCCAGTAATTTTAAGAACATACTCAGGACGAACAGCATCAGCAGTAGCAAAGGCTTCGGGCGTATCGGGATCGACCACGACCTGTAAGATGCCAGCACGATCGCGCATGTCTAAAAAGATCACCCCACCATGATCGCGGCGGCGATGTACCCAACCGACGATAGTGATCGTCTGCTCTAATAAATCTTCAGTCACAGCACCGCAATATTCGTCGCGATAGCCACTGTGTACGGCGAGGTCTTTTTGCGTAATAGTACTAGGTTTCATAGTGCTGTCAGTCATAGTCAAGGTTATCCAGTTATGTGCCCGATTCAAAAAATACCCGTTTAAAAATACCAGTGAGGCTTTCAAACGATATTTGATATTAAGATAGTCAATTGCAAAAACAGCCAGTCAGCGCTATAAAGACGGATAGTCTGCGCGTAGGCTGTATTAAATTTATTTTAAACGCATATTATGCCTAAAGTACGTTTGTTATACAACTGTGCTTGCTAATGAGAATAGGATTTCTAAATAGCACAGATCAAAGAATAGAATGCTTGTTTGACACCCATCATTCAAAGTGATCAGGCTTTTGTAACTATTATTTTGTAACTATTATATAGTAATCACGCTTGAAAATAGTGCGCAGTGAGCGCATATCAGCTTCACCTCAAAATAACTACAGCTATTGCAACAAGAATGGTTCATCTAAAACCTCTAAAATTAACTCAAAGGAAGACTTGATATGCTATTTCACCCGCCAAAAAACCCTGTCGAGCTCAAAGTCATGCACTTGAATAAAACTCAGCAGCAGCGTCGCGAAGACTTAATGGAAGCGACCCAAGGCAAAGCCGCGCTCAAGCAGCTCAAAAAGAGCATGGCAAAAAAAGCCAAGCAAGCGCTAAAAGCTAAATCTAAAAACAAGTCTAAAAGTAAAAACAACAGCCAGCAAGTATTTGTACTCGATTTTGATGGTGATATTAAAGCCTCTGCTGTTAAGCATTTGCGTGAAGAGATTAGCACCCTTATCAGTACTGCCAATGAAGGCGATGAGGTTATTATCCGCCTAGAGTCTGGTGGCGGTATGGTGCATAGCTACGGCCTTGCAGCGGCGCAATTGGTGCGTCTCAAAGATGCTGGTCTTAAGCTCACTGTCTGTGTCGATAAAATCGCCGCCAGTGGTGGTTATATGATGGCTTGTGTTGCTGATAAAATTATTGCAGCGCCTTTTGCGGTGATTGGCTCTATCGGCGTGGTCTCACAGCTACCAAACTTTCATAAACTGTTGAAAAAAAATGATGTCGATTTTGAGATGTTTACCGCGGGCGACTATAAGCGCACCGTGACAGTATTCGGTGAAAACGATGATGAAGATCGTGCTAAATATCAGCAAGAGCTTGAGCAAACTCATGATCTGTTTAAACACTTCGTCAATACTTATCGCTCTGAGCTCGACCTCAATAAAGTCGCTAATGGTGAGCACTGGTATGGCGAAGATGCGCTGAAGCTTAAGCTCGTTGATAAGCTGCAAACCTCTGATAGCTATGTGTTAGAGCTGATGAAAACCAACGAAGTTTATGCACTACACTCGCGTCAAAAGCCTACGCTTGCTGAAAAGCTTGGCTTATCGCAAGCGGCAGAAGCCACACTGAGTATGGCCGTTGATAAGCTGCCAGATGCTTTAGCGCGTTTCGATCTCAATAGCCGTTTGAATATCTTGAAATAATTTTACGCCTTTATGTATTAGATTTCATTCGCTTCATAAAGTAGGGGCTTGCCGTTTTAGAGCTTTTATGATCTTATGTATTGAAGAGCTCACTGACAACGATAGAAATCCTTAATAAATTTAGGTATATACTATTTCACTGTTGATGTTTTGTAAAAGGCGTGTCCTAAACAGTCGCGCCTTTTTTGCTGTTTAATCCTATAAGCTATGTTATAAATAGAGCAAGAGTTATCAGTACACGTACGTACACCGTCAATATATTAGCCTTTAAAAGCTAATAGCTAACTGCTAATAATACAAGTCAACAACGAGAAGGAAATCACTTATGTCCAATGATACATTGATGTTTACTGCCACCGAACACGGTCAAGACATGCATGCCAAAGTCAAAGATTTTATTGCCACTAAGATTGAGCCGATTGAGGAGGCGTTTTGGCAAGAGTGTCATAAGATGAACCCGGATGGTAACTGGAAAAATTGGCAGTGGCCAGCCGCGTACGATGACTTACGTAAGCAAGCGCGCGAGGCCGGTCTTTGGAACTTGTTTCTTCCTGATGACGAGCTCGGTGCTGGCTTATCGGTGACCGATTATGCTCCAATTGCAGAGCTCACTGGACGTAGTTTATTAGCCCCGCATATCTTTAACTGTAATGCTCCTGACAGTGGCAATATGGAGTTATTATGGCGCTATGGTTCTGAGACGCAGCAAGATAAATGGCTGACGCCTTTGCTTGAAGGCAAGACGCGCTCGGTGTTTTGTATGACTGAGCCTGATGTCGCCTCTAGTGATGCGACTAATATGGAAGCGACCGCTGTCGTTGATGGTGACGAGATCGTCATTAATGGCAGTAAATGGTGGTCATCAGGTCTCGGTGATCCAGCCGTTGATATCTTGATCGTCATGGCTTACACCCCAGATGAGAGTAAGGATCGTCATCAGCAGCATTCTATGGTTTTGGTTCCTGCTAACGCAGAAGGGGTCAAAATCGAGCGCATGCTCAAAGTCTTCGGCGATTATGATGCGCCGCATGGTCATGGCGAAGTTAGCTTCAATGATGTACGCGTGCCGGTTGCTAATTTTATCGGTGGACCTGGTATGGGCTTTGAGATTGCGCAAGGCCGCTTAGGACCGGGGCGTATTCACCACTGTATGCGCTGTATTGGCGCAGCAGAGAAATCGTTAGAGCTTGCCGTGCAGCGCGGTATGAGTCGTAACGCTTTTGGTAAGCCGGTGTTGCAATTAGGCGGTAATTTAGAGCGTGTCGCCGAGGCTCGTATTAAGATTGACCAAGCGCGCCTATTGACGCTATATGCCGCGCAAAAGATGGACAGCCAAGGCACTAAAGCAGCATTGACTGAAATCTCAGCGATCAAAGTCGTGGCGCCAACTGTCTTGCAAGAAGTCGCCGATATGGCAATTCAAATTTATGGTGGTATGGGCGTTTGCCAAGATACTATGCTCCCTCTATTTTATGCGCAAGGCCGCGTACTGCGCTTAGCAGATGGTCCAGATGAGGTGCATAAAACGATGATTGCAAAATTAGAGCTGAAGCGTCAAGGCTTTCGCCGTCCTTCAAAGTCTTCTAAATAAGAAGCTAGCTAAATGATAGTCCGCTAAACAAGAAGCGAGCTACATAATAGAGTATAAGTGCTAATAGGTCATTTAGGCCATAGCATTGACCCTAATGCCCCTTACTTTAGCGAATATTATACCTTAACATTCACTATCAAGCTTTTGGTAGTGAATTTTTAAATAAGGTCTGTTGAATATTCAACAATTGCAGTATACAAACAAAGTGTACAAACAATAAGGAACGTTGTATGGCAACCGATACACAAAATACCGAAGATAATGCTAAGAGCAACCAGCAGCCAGAACCCAGTGCGGTACTGGACAAAGGCGGAAAAGTGCGAGAAGGTGAAGAGCTTGATGCGTCCGCTGTTAGCGACTGGCTACGAGAACAAGGCGTTGATATTCAGGGTAAGCCTACTGTCACCCAATTTTCAGGAGGCGCGTCTAACTGGACTTATCGCTTAGAGTATGACAATCAAGATTTGATCTTACGCCGTCCGCCTAAAGGTACCAAGGCCAAATCCGCTCACGATATGGTGCGCGAATATACGGTACAAAAAGCGCTTAAAGACGCTTATCCATATGTCCCAAAGATGATTGCGCTGTGTACGGATGAAGATATTATTGGGGCAGATTTTTATGTGATGGAGCGTATGGAAGGCATTATTCCACGTGCCAATTTGCCTAAAGAGATTGATTTTGATCCAAAGCAGACGCGTGAGCTTTGTACCAATGTAATAGATGCTTTGATCGAGCTGCATCAAGTGGACTATACCGAGCATGCTGATTTGGTTAATTTAGGCCGCGGTGAGGGCTACTGTGAGCGCCAAGTAACGGGTTGGGATAAACGCTATGTAAAAGCAAAAACGCCAAACGTTCCAAGCTTTGGTATCGTGCGTCAATGGCTAAATAAGCACACGCCAGAAGATAGCAAAACCTGTATTATTCATAATGATTGGCGTTTTGATAATGTGATTTTGGCTGCTGATAATCCAACCGAAGTCATCGGCGTGCTCGATTGGGAAATGGCGACTCTCGGTGATCCTTTGATGGACTTAGGCAGCGCTTTGGCTTATTGGATCGAAGCCGACGATAATATTATCATGCAGCAATCGCGTCGTCAGCCAACTCATCTAAAAGGGATGATGACTCGTGATGAAGTCGTTAATTATTATTTAGAAAAAACCGGCCTTGAGATTGATAACTGGACTTTTTATGAAGTGTTTGGCTTATTCCGCTTGGCCGGTATTATTCAGCAAATCTACTATCGCTATTATAATAAACAAACCAAAAACCCAGCTTTTAAGAACTTTTGGCTCATCGTGCATGTATTAAATGCTAAATGTCTAAAGCTTATCGCTCAGTATGAAGGCGAGGCGCTGTTTATGACGCATGTACAGCCGCGTTTAGAGGAAAGAGGTATGGACAAAGCTGCGATAGAGCAATTGCCAGAGCCCGTACAAAAGCTAGTCAAAAGCATCTTACCTAAAGGTTATTTTGAATCGACTTCGAAATCAGTTGATGAGTGATTTAGCAAAAATTTCTTTCGCTAATAAGCTCTTAAAATAATATAACGATTAGGCAATATTACTATGATTACAATACTTTTGGCTCGTCATGGTCAAGCGTCATTTGGCAAAAAAAACTACGATGAATTGTCAGATTTAGGGGTCACGCAAGCGCAAATGCTTGGCGCTCATTATGCTTATACTCAGCGCCGTATAGATGCGGTCTTCAGTGGTCATTTAATGCGTCAGCAGGACTCTGCTCGCCACTTTATAAACAGTTACCAAGCGGCCTTAGCCGAGCATAATCAGTCTAGCTCGCTTGTTCATGCTCCCGTTGCCTTTTCTGATGATAGCCTGATTGCTGAATTTAACGAGTTTAACCATCAAGATGTGTTGACTAAGTCTAACCCTGCCTTTGCTAGCCAAGCGGCTATAGCTACGGAGATCGCAAAAGCCGACGTGCCTAAGCTACGTTTGGCTGAGCTGTTTGATCAAGCGATGCAGCGCTGGCATGGCGGCGAGTATGATAACGATTATATTGAGAGCTGGACGCAGTTCAATGAGCGTACACAGCAAGCGTTCGCTCAGATATGTGATAAAGCGACCTCATTAAATGTTATAAATAAGGATGCAGATAGTAGCTCAGATACGACAGTGCTGGTGTTTACCTCAGGCGGAGTGATCGCAGCGATTACTGCGCAGTTATTTAAGCAAGATAGCCAGATGGCCTATCAGCTTAATAAGAGGCTGATCAATACCGGGGTGACTGCTATTACTTTAAGGGGTCAAACGGCACGGTTGTTATCATTAAATGAATATAGCCATCTGTTTGCTGCGGGCGAGCGTTTTGTCACTTGGCGCTAAGGTTTAGAGTATAGGAAAGGGTGATTAACAGCGACAAGGAATCTCAAAACCTAATAGCTAAAATCTAGCACCTAAATAGAGTATCTAAAATATGACTGCTATATTATGATATCTATATATCCTATTATTTAAAGCCCTAAAAGGGTGTAAACGCACACGTACGGTATTGATGAGAAGAGAATGCTATGCAAAATAAATTAATGAGCTTAGTGACAAAAGTGACCGAACAAGGTAGAGCGCAAGCGCTTAGTGCGATACAACCCGCGCGCTATCTAAACGGTCTTACCAAATCTCAAGTAGGACAAGGCAAAACTGTGCTCGTCACTGGCGCAAGTTCAGGTCTTGGTGAAGTCATGGCGCGTTTATTTGCCAAACTTGGCTATAATCTAGCGATTTGTGCGCGGCGCGGTGAGCGTTTAGGGCAGCTCAAGGCCGAACTTATGGACAGCCACCCTAACATTCAGGTGGAATACAAGATTTTAGATGTCAGCGACTATGAATCAATATTCAAAGTATTTGATGAGTTTGCTGCAGATTTTGGTCATTTAGATCGTATTGTCGTCAATGCTGGCGTCGGGGACAGTCGCCGTATCGGTAAAGGGCGGTTTGAGATCAACCGGCGTACCGCTGAGATCAACTTCATCTCAGCACTCGCGCAGTGTGAGGCGGCCATGAAAATATTTCGAAAGCAAAACGCAGGCCATTTAGTAGTGATCTCGAGTATGTCAGCGATGCGCGGCCTGCCGGGTCATATGACCACCTATGGTGCGGCAAAAGCCGGTATTGCACATCTTGCCGAAGGGATTCGAGCGGATATGATGCTCACTAAATTACCGATTAACGTCACTACTATTTTCCCAGGCTACATTCGCACTGAGATTAATAAGGACGCCAAACCATTACCGTTTGAGGTGGATGCTGATACGGGAACTAAAGCGATCGTTGCAGCAATAGAGGCTGGCGTCGAGGAAGCTTGCGTACCAAGCTTACCTTGGTCCATCGTTGGTCAGGCAATGAAGCATTTGCCTTTGCAGCTTGTTAGTAAGATCAGCTAATAGCTGCTTTTTTTGTTATCTAAGTATTTAATCTTATTAGTTTTATAATAAGGAAGCCCTCTAATTTTAGAGGGCTTTTTACTGATTGACTGTTAATGATACTGATTAACCATTATGCATGATCGGCGAGGTGTTTTTCTCGCAGCTTTTGGCGTAGGACTTTACCGACATTACTTTTAGGCAGATCATCAACGAACTCGATCTGACTAGGGCACTTGTACCGAGTTAGGTTCTTGTGAGCGAATTCCTTAACCATGGTTTCGGTGACTTTATCATTGTCAGCTATGATATATATTTTGACCGATTCACCTTGGCTGTCATCAGCAACGCCAATGACAGCGCAGTCTGATATACCTTCACAATCGAGCATCACCGATTCGATCTCGTTAGGGAAGACATTAAACCCTGAGACAAGTATCATATCTTTTTTGCGATCGAGTAGAGTGAAGTAGCCTTGCTCATCCATCTTGCCGATGTCACCGGTGCGAAAGTAACCGTCTTTGGTGAACTCCTTGCTATTATCTCTATTTAGGTAGCCGGGCGTCACATTAGGCCCTTTCATACAGATCTCACCCGCTTCATTGACCGCCGCTTGCGTACCGTCTTCATTAATAACAATCATATCAATGCTAGGTAAAGGGATACCCACAGAGCCAGTAAACTCAGTATTAGTCAGCACATTGCAGCTACCAACCGCTACGCATTCAGTCATTCCCCAACCTTCGATCATCGGGCATTGTGTCACGCTCAGCCAGCGTGAAGCGGTTTGCTCGGTCGCCGCCATACCGCCAGCTTGCGACATGTGCAGCGAGCTAAAATCGAGCTTTTTAAAGTCAGGATGATCGAGCAGACCTTTAAATAAAGTATTGACCGCCGGCAGCACATGAAAAGGCTGTTTTGAGAGCGTTTTGATAAACCCTGGAATATCACGTGGATTGGGAATCAAAATAAAGGCGTTACCAGAGCGTACGCCTACTAAGCTCAGCATAAAGGCAAAAATATGATAGAGCGGTAAGGCTAAGACCATATTGATTTGCTGATCGCCAATCTTTGAGACGATAGGTTCTGACCACGCTTCCGATTGCAGAGCTGCAGCGACAATGTTGCGCTGCGTCAAGATAGCGCCTTTAGAGAGCCCAGTAGTTCCGCCCGTATATTGTAGGAACGCTGTTTGATCTAAAGTAGCATCGACATTTTTTAATTTCAGTTTTTTGCCTTTTTTAAGGACATCAGGCAAGGAAGTTACTTTATGCTTAGTGCTATTAAGGTTGTATTCAGGAATCAATTTTTTGACATGTTGCAGCAGCGTATTTACTACGATACCTTTGAGACCCATCATATCGCCTACTTTTGAAACTACAATAGTTTCAACTTCGGTATCATCAACGACTTCCTCAAGCGCTTGGGCGAAATTATCCACCAAAAATATCGCTTTAGCGCCGGAGTCATTGAGCTGGTGACGCAGCTCACGACCAGTATAGAGTGGGTTGACCGGCGTACAGACATATCCTGCCCGCAAAATACCAAGCATAGTCGGTAGATATTGTGGCACGTTCGGCATCATCAAAGCCACCACGCTGCCTGCTGCTAGACCTTGCGATTGTAGCCAAGCGGCGATCGCTTTTGAGGCTTGGTTGATGTCATCATAGCTGTGTTTGACACCCATACAAATACTAAAAGGCTGACTGGCAAAGCTATCGAAGCTCTCTTCATAGAGCTCTATTAAGTTTGAGTATTGATCCGGATCTATGGTCTTAGGGACACTGGCTGGATATTGAGCGAGCCAAGGTTTATTCATCATTATTACTATCCTTAGTGAGTGACAAATGGGATGAGAGGTATTACTTAATGACAGGGTCTTATTTGTTTTATGTTAAAACCCACAGAACCTCACAGATATAATCCTTAAATCTTATGAGAGCTGAGCACGTCTATAAAAGTCTATACTATTTTTCGGATTTTACAAAGCAAGAAGCCCTTTATATCCATAAAGGGCCTCTAGTTATTATGAATAAATTTTAGCCTGTTTATAGAGCCGGATTATCCAATAAATGCTGTTCGCGAAGTTTTTGACGTAGCACTTTACCAACGTTGGACTTAGGTAGCTCAGCCACAAACTCAATATAACGAGGGCACTTATAGCCAGTCAGATTATCCAAAGCAAATTCTTTAATGTCGCTTTTGTTGACGTTATTGTTTGCAGGAACCACGTAGATTTTGACTGCCTCGCCTTGACGTTCGTCAGGGATACCAATGACAGCACAATCGATAACGCCTTCACAATCAAGCATCACCGACTCAATCTCGTTCGGAAACACATTGAATCCTGAGACTAAGATCATATCTTTTTTGCGATCGAGTAGGGTGAAGTAACCCTTTTCATCCATACTGACGATATCGCCAGTACGGAAGTAGCCGTCCTCGGTGAAGTCGCCACTGCTATCGGTGCTCAGATAGCCTGCAGTGACATTAGGGCCTTTAAAGCACATCTCGCCTGCTTGGTGGACGCCTAGACGCTGACCATTTTCATCTATAACGATGACATCGACGCTCGGAACCGGAATACCGATAGTACCGTTGAACTCGCGATTGGTGATGACGTTAGCGGTACCAGCGGCCACGCCTTCAGTCATACCCCAACCTTCAACCATAGGACAACCCGTGACTTCTAACCAACGCGCTGCTGTCTGTTCTGTTGCTGCCATACCGCCGGCTTGGGTGATACGTAGTGAGCTAAAGTCTAAGTCTTTAAAGTTTGGCTGATCTAATAAGCCTTTAAACAAAGTGTTGACCGCTGGGAAGATATGGAATGGCTGCTTCGATAAGGTCTTAACAAATCCGGGCATATCGCGAGGGTTAGGCACTAATATAAAGGTGTAGCCTGAACGCATCCCTAATAAGCTCAGCATAAAAGCAAAGATATGATACAGCGGTAGCGCCATGACCATATTGATATAGACCTCATTGATCTCCGAGGTCACCGGCAGATACCAAGCTTCTGACTGTAGCGCGGCTGCTACCACGTTACGCTGCGATAAAACAGCGCCTTTAGATAACCCAGTAGTACCACCAGTGTACTGCAAGATAGCTTTTTGCTCTAAGCTCATGTTTGGCTTATTAAAAGGCAGCTCTTTGCCTCTCTTGATAACGTCAGGAAACTTAGTCACTTCATGCTTAGGGTCATTGAGCTTGTATTTAGGTACTAGGCGTTTGACTTGTCGGATGATGGTATTGACCAGCATTCCTTTTAGACCCATCATATCGCCCATTTTTGAGAGCACAATTCGCTTGATAGCGGTCTCATCAACCACTTGCTCAAGAGCTTGGGCGAAGTTGTCAACGACAAAGATGATTTTGGCTCCTGAATCGTTGAGCTGATGACGCAGCTCACGACCGGTATATAGCGGATTGATAGGCGTACAGATATAACCGGCGCGTAGGATGCCTATCATTGTAGGTAGGTATTGCGGTACGTTCGGCATCATTAGCGCTACAATACTGCCTTTAGGTAGGCCTTGCGCTTGTAGCCAAGCAGCGATAGCTAATGAGGTTTTATCGATATCATCATAAGTATGAGTAACGCCCATACAGACACTCATAGGATGCATACGAAAACGATCAAAACACTCCTCATATAGATCGACTATATTGCCGTATTTATCAGGATTGACCGTCTTAGGTACGTTAGTCGGGTATTGGTCGAGCCAAGGTTTATTCACTGTCATATCTAGCATCCTTAAATTTGAGATAAGTTAAGGTTCTATAGGCGAGTAGTCACATCCTTGTCAATATCATCAGAAGCTATGGCGTTTACTTCCTCCGAAGCTAGATGATATCGAGTGCTATCCTATCTATTAACTGACTGCTAACATATGGTGGCCTTTGTACATGTACAAACCGATCATTCTAGTTACTCTGTAAATACGAGCCCGAGTGAACGGTTCTTAAGCGCTGTCAATACAGCACTTGTTGCTGTTTAAAGTATTATCACTATAAAATCATACTGATTTAACTGTTATTCAAAATCATTGTTGACTAAAATTTTAGACATAATGGTTTTTGTCATTTTGCTAGACAGTAACATAGTGAAATAATTTGGAAACACACTACCACAGTCTCAGCTTTTTGCGATAACAACATACAAAGACTTCGGAGTATAGATATAAAGTTGATTAATATTTTATAATGTGATGTATGTCAAGTAGACGAGTGGGTAGGAATAATGGATAAGTGGTCATATTGACCAGTTGTTTTATCAAAGCGCTTGTATAAAAGTATGCTTATACAAGCAATCTCTCATAAAAAAGCCCTATATCTAAATAAAGGGCCTATATATAATCATTACTGCTTTAGAGAGTGTTTTAAAGAGTAGGATAGTCTTCTAAGTGTTTTTCGCGCAGTTTTTGTCTTAGGACTTTACCGACGTTGGATTTAGGTAGCTCATCGACAAACTCGATATAGCGCGGACATTTATAACCGGTCAAATTATCAAGGGCAAAGTCTTTGATCATCTCTTTAGTGATCGTACTATCTTTACGGATAATATACATCTTGATAGACTCCCCTTGGTGCTCATCAGGCACGCCGATAACTGCGCAATCAATGACCCCTTCATAATCTAGCATAACGGCTTCAAGCTCGTTAGGGAAAACGTTGAAGCCAGAAACTAGGACCATATCTTTTTTGCGATCAAGCAATCTAACATAGCCTTTTTCATCCATACTGACAATATCACCAGTACGGAAATAGCCCTCTTCAGTAAATTCGTCGCTATTGTCTCTATTGAGGTAGCCTGAAGTGACATTCGGGCCTTTAATACACATCTCACCGGCTTGGTTGAAGCCGACTCGGTTGCCATCTTCATCGATAATGGTAATATCGACGCCCGGAACTGGCACTCCTATAGTACCGTTAAACTGACGATCAGTGACGACGTTAGCAGTACCAACAGCAACGCCCTCAGTCATACCCCAACCCTCAATCATCGCGCAGCCTGTCACTTCAAGCCAGCGCGTTGCCGTCTGTTCAGTGGCAGCCATGCCGCCGGCTTGGGATATCTTCAATGAGCTAAAATCTAAATTTTTGAAGTTTGGATTATCCAGCAGTCCTTTAAACAAAGTGTTAACCGCAGGAAAGATATGGAAGGGTTGCTTAGATAAGGTTTTGACAAATCCAGGGATATCACGCGGGTTGGGAACGAGAATAAAAGTATAGCCTGAACGTACCGCTAATAGACTCAGCATAAAGGCAAAAATATGATACAGCGGTAAAGCCATCACCATATTGATATAAACATCATTGATCTCGCCAGTGATAGGGCGCGTCCAAGCCTCAGACTGTAGAGCAGCCGCTACGACGTTACGCTGCGATAAAATAGCGCCTTTTGATAGGCCTGTCGTACCACCGGTGTACTGCAAAAACGCTTTTTGATCCAAAGACATTTTTGGCTTTTGAAAAGGCATGTTTTTGCCTCTTTTGAGCACATCCGGGAATTTGGTGACGGCATGTTTTGGATCATTGAGCTTATATTTGGGTACTAAACGTTTGACTTGCCGGATGATAGTGTTGACTAAGATACCCTTAAGACCCATCATATCGCCCATTTTGGAGAGCACGATATGCTTGATAGCCGTTTCATCGACGACTTGTTCTAGCGCTTGTGCGAAGTTATCGACTAAAAATATGGCTTTTGCGCCAGAATCGTTGAGCTGATGGCGCAGCTCGCGGCCAGTGTATAAAGGGTTGACAGGAGTACAAATATAACCGGCACGCAAGATGCCAATCATCGTTGGCAAGTACTGTGGTACGTTTGGCATCATCAATGCCACTACGCTCCCTCTAGGCAAGCCTTGCGCTTGTAACCAAGCGGCGATAGCCAATGATGCATCATCTACGTCACCATAAGTATGAGTGACACCCATACAGATACTTATAGGATGCTGGCGATAACGGCTAAAGCTTTCTTCATAAAGCTCTATTATATTGGCATAATTATCTGGATAAATGGTCTTAGGTACACCAGCTGGATAACGAGCATGCCAAGGTTTATTCATTGTCATTTTCTGCGTCCTTGAAGTTTAGGGAGTCTTGATTGGGTCATTCCATGAGGGGTTAGACAGTTAGCAAGCATAGCAATGGATTACGATAATAGAGCGATATTTAGGTGACCTAACCGTTCGTCCATATAATTGACCGTTTTAAATACGCTTTATGTCACGAATGTTACCGCTCATCCGTTTTCTAGTAACTTTAAATAATAGGCAAAAAAGTCTCAAAAGTATAGCAACAATTACTATAAAAGTAGCGCTTTGGTACAAAATTGCCATTAATGGACGAAGGTTTAGAGTTTAAAGAGAGATTGATATCATTTTAAGCAGTTATTAATAAGCTTTATAAAGGCTTACTGTGTTGGTCAATAGCTTGCTCGATAGTGTCACGCAAGCTTTTGGGAACACGAACGGGCTTTATAGGAGTCATCCGATTCGTTTGAGCTGCCGATTGACCGGGTAAAGGACTGTCTGTTAGGGTAGCCGCTGTCTCTGAGCTTTTGGATGCAGTAGGGTTTAGCTGATTTTGGACACAAGCGATAACTATTTTTGTACTGCTTAACAAAGTATCTGAGCTGGCTTGAGAGTGGTTTAAACCATTTTCTTTTGAATGCTGAGTAGGAAGGGGCTGTTGACGATGAATGCTTTGATAAAAAATAATGCTAGCCGGTTTTAGCTCGACTTTATCGATACGTACTTCTATGGTTTCGTCTAACAAAATGGCCTTATGGTACTGTAACTGCGCTTGACTCACGACAAAATGCTGAATATGACCTTCTTCAGTCTGCAAAAAGTAGCCACTAATATTAAGTTTAGTAAACCAATCACGGCGACAGTTTTCAAAAAATACCAAATGATTGGCGTGGTAGACAATACCGCCAGCATCTGTATGGTTGATATATATAGAGTAGTTAGTAGAAAATAGCGGTTCTGTTTTTATCGTCGAAACGTTATTAGGGTTTGTAGTCATAAATACACTCAATCATAAATAGTAGGGGAGCCTATTACTAGAGGCTTATAAAGGTTGTACATCATTTTGCTCATAGTAATGATTGTCTCGTCTTGATAGTAATACTTTAGCGTAAGGATTGTCAGCAAGCAACAGATAGCGCGCGCTAACTCTGTTATGATTACTGCTCGATTGAGCACTAAGCACAAAACCAGCTGCTAAACTTAGTAAAAGATAATTATTTAATAGTTAGTGGCTATAACTAGGACGTGCAAAATAAAAGACAGATTTTTTGGCAAATAAAATTTATAAAGAGGGTAACGTATGGTCCGTTTTGTCAGTTTCAACATCAATGGTATTCGCGCGCGTCAACATCAGCTCGAGGCGGTACGAGACATTATAGACCCTGATATTATGGGGTTGCAGGAGACTAAGGTTCATGATGAGCAATTCCCGTTAAAAAACGTCGAATCTCTAGGGTATCATGTCGAGTATTTTGGTCAAAAAGCGCATTACGGCGTTGCCCTCTTATCAAAAGTTGCGCCTATTTTTGTGCAAAAAGGTTTTCCGCACGAAGATGATGACGCGCAAAAACGTTTTATTCATGCGCGCTATGTCTTCGAAGGTCGCGAGATTGATGTGCTAAATGGCTATTTTCCGCAAGGAGAGAGCCAAGATCATCCAATTAAATATCCGATGAAAAGAGCTTATTACGCTGATTTGATGGCTTATATTGATGTGTTAATTGCCGAAGGCCGCACGCTAATTATTATGGGCGATATGAATATTGCGCCAGAAGATATCGATGTCGGTATCGGTGAAGCGAATGCTAAGCGCTGGCTGAAAAATAGAAAAACCTCTTTCTTACCAGAAGAACGCGAGTGGTACGCGGCGCTCATGTCTCGCGATTTGATCGATACATATCGTCTACATTATCCTGATAGTGAAGCCTTTTATAGTTGGTTTGACTATCGTAGTCGCGGCTTCAACGATGACCCTAAACGTGGCATGCGTATTGATCATATTTTATGTACGCCTGATTTAGTCAACCAGTGCACAGATGCGGGTATCAGCTATGAGCTGCGAGCGATGGAGAAGCCCTCAGATCATGCCCCGATCTGGTCGGCTTTTGATTTAAGCAAGTAAGGGCTGTATTTTTTACCAGCTCTAGTAAGTGTTTTAACCCTAATTAATAATCATTATAGAGGAAGCATTATGGCTGTTGGAGATACGGCAGTACCTGACACAATATATCCCATCGATGGCATTACTCTCAGTGCAACGGCCGCTGGCGTGCGCTATAAAGATCGCGATGACCTGGTCCTCATTGAGATTGCCAAAGGCGCGAGCGCCGCGGTGGTCACTACCAAGAACGCTTTTTGCGCCGCTCCCGTCAGAGTACTGCGTGAGCATTTTGCAAAGGCTAGTCCGCGTTATCTAGTGATCAACACCGGTAATGCCAATGCCGGAACGGGCAGCGATGGCAAGCGCCGAGCAAGTGAGATCTGCGCCGCTGTCGCTACTAAGGCAGGAGTAGACACTGAAAGCGTCTTGCCTTTTTCTACTGGCGTCATCGGCGAGCCATTAAATAGCGATGCAGTCATTAAGGGTTTAGATAAGGGCTTAGAACAATTAGCGCCTGATAGCTGGCTAGCCGCTGCTAATGGTATTCGCACGACTGATACTTTACCGAAGCTGGCTAGCCAAAAAGTTGAGATAGCTGAGGATGATGATAGAAAAAGCACTTATCATATCACTGGTATTTCTAAAGGCTCAGGCATGATTCGGCCAAACATGGCGACGATGCTTGGCTATGTGGCCACTGACGCTAATATCAACGCTGATTTATTACAAGAGATGCTAAGCACCATTAATGAGCAGTCTTTTAATCGTATTACCGTAGATGGCGATACTTCTACCAATGATTGCTGCGCGCTCATAGCGACAGGCAAGGCTAGCCTCGATGTCATCGATAGCCCTGAGCATCCTCATTATCAGCCGCTGTTTACTGCGCTAACTGAGGTATTTGTGCGCTTAGCACAATTGATCGTCCGTGACGGAGAAGGGGCTACTAAGTTTATGACGGTCAAAGTGACCGGCGGTAATACAACTGAGGAATGCTGCGATGTCGCTTATGCGGTGGCGCACTCACCACTGGTGAAAACGGCATTTTTTGCTAGTGATGCCAACTGGGGGCGTATCTTAGCGGCTGTCGGCTATGCCGGCGTTCCAGACTTAGATACAGAGCAAGTCGATGTGTATTTGGACGAAGTGATGATATGTAAAAACGGCGGCGTAGCACCTGAGTACAAAGAAGCCGATGGTGATCAAGTTATGAGTCGGCCGGAGATTACTATCCATATCGATCTAGCACGCGGAACAGCGAGTGACACTGTTTATACTTGTGATTTATCATACGATTACGTCAAGATAAATGCCGATTACCGAAGTTAACTCAGCCTAGTAGTATATTGACAAAAGTTGCAAACTTTGACGTTAAGTTACAAAGGAGTCATAGTGCTAGAATGCTCGCTCGCTCTATAATTATTTTGATTTGAAAAACTATAATCAATATGAGTCATTAAATTAACAGAGCTTAAATCTCTCTGAGCATTATCTGTAGATTATCTGTTTTTACTACAGATAGCCGTTAGTTTACTGACTATTAATAATTTATATCAATTGAGGATTTGTTCATGAAAAAGTTAGCAATAGCAGCATTAGCAACCACTTTCGCTTTAGCCGGTTGTTCTACTATGGATCTTAATGATGAGCGTACTATGGTTGTCGAAGGCCAAGCACAAAACGTTAAGGTTGTTAATATTCCTAACCTTAAGCTTGAGATCGCTCCTACTAAAGCCGTTTGTGATGTTACTGCCAACACCGGTGAAGTGATCAAGTCTGAGTGCTTACAATTCCGTCAAGCACATCAGAAAAACTTCACTTCATTCAATGGTAACATTCAAGGTTTCACTTACGAGCCTGGATACCGTTATATGCTAGATGTACGCCAAGAAGCGGTCGCTGATGAGGCTGCCGGTGTTGTTAAGCCAGTATGGTATCTTAACGAAGTCGTCTCAAAAACTGCTGAGTAAGCTCAGGTAGATGACTGAAACTGATCTCTAAACTTGTTATTTTTATACTGAAAAGCCTCTAAATCATTAGAGGCTTTTTTTATGGTAACTGCTTTATGAGCGTATGGTTTTAGCACTGACTATACTTGACGCTGACCCCGTGGTTGGCCGTTGGGATTCGGTTATCTGCAATCACGGCAAGGCCTGCGCGCGAAGTCTCTTTGTAGCTCTCGAGCATATCAGCGCCGGTTTGTTTCATGGTTTCAACCACTTTATCAAAAGAGACAAAGTGCTGACCATCACCGCGGCAGGCAAGGCGAGCAGCATTCACCGCCTTCACCGCCCCCATAGCGTTGCGCTCAATACAAGGCACTTGCACTAAGCCACCAATAGGATCGCAAGTTAGTCCTAGGTTGTGTTCAATACCAATCTCAGCAGCATTGAGGCATTTTGCCGGATCGCCACCTAATATCTCTGCCAAAGCCGATGCCGCCATCGCACAAGCAGAGCCCACTTCGCCTTGGCAGCCGACTTCAGCGCCTGAGATAGAAGCGTTTTGTTTGATGAGACTACCGATAGCTGTGGCATTGAGTAAAAACTTTCGCGCCCCGTCCTGGCTGTAGTTAGCCAAAAAATCACGGTAGTAATGCATTACGGCTGGGATAATACCTGCCGCGCCATTAGTCGGAGCGGTCACCACATTACCACCATTGGCATTTTCTTCGTTGACTGCTAAAGCGTATAAATCGATCCAATCCATCGCTGCTAATTTATCTGTTTTGGCGATAGGGCGGTCTTTTTCAGCGCATAGCTGTAAGTATAGCGCTTGGGCACGGCGTTTGACATCGAGACCTCCAGGCAAAATACCGCTATTTTGACAGCCTCTTGCGACGCAGTCTTGCATCGAATCCCATATAGAATCTAAGTAAGCAAGTACCTCTTCTTTATCGCGATAATGACACTCATTAGCCAATACCAACTCGCTGATACTCAAGCCGTTCTTTTGGCAGCGCTCAAGTAGCTCGGAGGCGCTATTAAACGGGTAGGGTATCTCTTCTATTGTCGGTGTCGCATGATCGTCATCAGGGTTGGTAGCGTCCTCTTCATTGATCACAAAACCGCCCCCTACTGAATAGTAGGTTTGTCGATAGCTACTATCATCAGCTAAGCGCGCACTAAGAGTCATCGCGTTAGGATGATAAGGCAGGACCGTATCGCTATACCAGTGGATATGGCTTTCCACATCGAAAGCAATCTCATGCTCGCCTGCTATATTAAGGGTTTTATCTGAAAATATAGGTAGCAGGTATTGACTGGTAAGCCGGGTGTCAATGGTGCTAGGAGCATGACCGAGTAACCCGAGCAAGATAGCGGTATCGGTCGCATGCCCTTTGCCGGTCGCAGCTAAAGAGCCGAAGAGCTCGATTTCAACACTTCTTATTGTGCTCAGTTCAGTCTGTTCGCGCAGTGAAGATAAAAACAGGTTAGCCGCTACCATCGGGCCTACCGTATGTGAGCTTGAGGGACCAATACCGATTTTAAATAAATCAAAAACACTAATCATAATGAAATACTCAACAGATGAAATAAAAAACGCCTAACTTGTTCAGTAGATAGCGCTTAAATAAAGGGTTGTTTATTAGATATTTTGATTATCAGGAATAACCAACATTCGGACACGAGTAGGATAGTCAATTAAAGGTTTTTAGCGAATAGCCGACCGTTTCGTTAGTAGCTACTTAAGAATAGCTCAGTATAGAGAGCCGTCAAATCAGCTCTTTTTTTTGCTATAAAATTCCGTTATTATGCTGAGCACTAACCGTGCTGTAACATCCTGTAATAAAAATAAAAGATATTAAATGTAAGTACAAAAAATTTAGAAAAAATCTTTATTTACCTAGTAGAACATATATAGATTGATGTGACTAACGAAAAATAGCAAGGCTTAGACTTGCGATGGTTAACTAATTATTATTAATAACGTTCCTCAAGGCAAGCCATCAGATTGCTATAGAATCATAGTGCACGACTTAGCAAGAATCACGAGTCTTCATTACTGGTAAATAATGACAGCACACGCTTCTTTTATAGAAGCCATAATAATGCAGTTGGGTCAAATAGGAAACGCGCATGATACCCCCTTCAGAACAATCGTCTCAAACCTCATCGGAACACAATGCTTTGGAGGCCGCAGGTATTGAGACTAATGCTATGACGCTACCGCACAATCCAGACTTCAATAATGGTAAATGGTTTCCCACTTGGCGTCCATTTCAAGGTGACTTGGATCGCAATCCGGTTGGCATCAATGAGTATTTACCGCCATCAAAGAGTATCTTGCTCGGTATTCAGCATACTTTTGCGATGTTTGGCGCGACAGTGTTAGCCCCTCTATTAATGGGATTTGACGCCAATTTAGCTATTTTGATGTCAGGGATCTGTACTATCATGTTTTTTGTGATTACCGGTGGCCGGATGCCAAGCTATTTGGGCTCAAGCTTCGCTTTTATCGGCCCTGTGATAGCGGTTACTGCTTATGCAGGTACCGGTTTCAATAGCGGTTTAGATGTGGCTTTAGGCGGTATTATGGCCTGTGGTCTTATTTATGCGCTAGTAGGCTTACTGGTTATGAAGACCGGCACGGGCTGGATTGAAAGCTTGATGCCGCCTATTGTCACCGGCGCTATCGTGATGATTATCGGACTGAATTTAGCGCCCGTCACCATTCAAGGTGTCTCAACCAATCAGTTTGATGCTTGGATGGCGGCGCTCACGGTATTGCTCATTAGTGGCGTAGCGGTATTTACGCGAGGTATGCTGCGCCGCCTATTATTGCTAGTCGGCCTTATTTTGTCTTATGTGATCTATTACATCGTTACCAACGTGATGGGCTACGGGACACCTATTGATTTTACTAGTGTCTCTGCTGCCTCATGGTTTGGTCTGCCTAGTATTCATACGCCGCGCTTTGAGCTCAGCGCTATTGTCTTAATTGCACCTGTGGCTTTTATTTTAGTCGCCGAAAACTTAGGTCATTTTAAAGCGGTAGAGGGCATGACCAAGGCACGAGTCACCCCTTATATGGGCCGAGCTTTTTTTGCTGATGGCTTAGCGACGACCTTTTCAGCAGGCTTTGGCGGTACGGGAGTGACCACTTACGCTGAGAATATTGGGGTTATGGCAGTCACTAAAGTCTATAGCACGACCATCTTTGTTGTCGCCGGTGTCGTCGCGGTGCTATTAGGGTTATCACCGAAATTTGGCGCGATTATTCAGACCATTCCAGTGGCGCTATTGGGCGGTGCATCCATCGTCGTATTCGGTCTCATTGCTATCGCTGGGGCAAAAATCTGGATAGACAGTAAAGTTGATTTTAGTAAAAATAGCAATTTAATCATCGCTGCGGTTACAGTTATTATGGGCACGGGTAATTTTAGTCTGCATCTAGGCGGTTTTGATTTGGGCGGCATAGGTACTGCAACTTTAGCAGCCATCGTGCTCAATGCTTTATTTAATCGGCAAAAGGACTAATCTCTTATCTTTAAGGTTTTTTAGTTTTAAGAGTAAAAGGGTGGGGCTGATATCAGGCTTACCCTTTTTTTTGGATTAATATTTCTTGTTATAAAACCGCGCAAAAAATCGATAGCGGCGTAGAGCCCGAGGTTTGGGTTTTAGCGAGCCTAAATAGATAGCCAACATAGTCAGTAGAGCGCCGGTCCATTGCAAAGCATTAATAGGCTTATCTAGCCAAGTATAATCAATGAGCAAAGCGGCAACTGGCTCAGTCAACAACAATAGACCGGTCAAAGCCAGCGATAGTTTGGGAATAGAGTAGGCAATCAAGCCCCAAGCCAAGCACTGCATCACCGCACCATAGACCAGTATCCAGCCAACCTCTGATAAAGTGCTGGGCATAATATTACCCTTATCCAGTACTAGCATAGGTATTATCATCGCTAGCACCCCGCCAATACTGACCAGCTGCATTAGCACTAGTATAGGTGTCGGTTCTGTATCGTGGGTCTTACGAATAAATGTCATCGAGGCCGCTAGCATACCCCCTGAGACGATACCTGTGATAAAGCCCCAAGTGGCGGCAGAGTTTTGCGCAAACTCTGGACTGCCAATCATAGCAACTCCTAGCATCGCTAAGCATAGACTAATCAATTGCAAGATAGACTGGCGCTCATTGAAGTATAAAAATCCAATCGCCGCCAAAAAGAAAATTTGTAAGCTATTCAATAGCGTTGAGATGCCAGGGCCGACCGCATAGATACTCTCATGCCAAAGCGCCAAATCTAAGCCTAAAAACGCCCCTGATAATAACCCATAAAAAATAGCGCGTCTCGAGCTTGGCATGCGCTGCCCGGCTATTTTCGCTAAAACTGCAAAAACCACCCCTGAAATGGCCAACCGCCAAAATGACATGGCCCAGCCACCAATATCGACATGGGCGACAATGAGGCTACCTAAACCAAAAATAATACAACCTATCGCTAAGCCAATGGTGGCCATACGCGTAGAGTTATCGGTCATAAGGCTTCCCTCCGACTTATTTACCTGCTTATTTAGCTGACTAGTTTACAGATGGCTATGATATTGCACTTATAACAATACAAGATAAGAATATAAGCCTAAAAAAGAGCACAAGTGTATACCTTTTGGCCTAAAATCTAAATGGCATGACGATAATTTATTAGCTAGGGTTTGCTTGACGCTAGCAAGCAACAATTTTATAGCGGTCGTCCATTATAATAGTTGTAAGTTTTTACTAAGATGCGCTAGATGATGAACCGGGCGCTATATTCGCTATTTGTTGGCTTAGCAGTTTATAATAAACAGGCTTATAATGAGTTTTAAGGCTTAAAAGCAATCGAAAATAGTAATCCAACCTTTGTTAATAACTTACCGGTATATACATCGTCTATGTCACTACTTAGATCTACATCTAGAAAGCTATCTGCGCTGACAGCTCAACGCCTATCTACAGGACTATTAGTGTCGGCTAGCTTGGTGCTCGTTATGCCAACTGCGCAAGCTGCTAGCTGTAAGTTGCCTAAGAGCTATTACAAAAACGTCTCTTGCACCGCTGATAGTCGTTATTTCTTAGCAATTAAAGATTTTGGCGCACCAGTTGCCTTAATCAATAAGCAAGGTAAAAGGGTCGTTGATTTATCGCGCTATCAGCAAGTAGACGCCGATAAGCTGGCTGGCGGCTTGATCCCTGTCGAGCGCAGTAACAGAATTGGTTATCTGAATATGAAAGGGCGCGAAGTAGTGCCGCTGAGCTATGATAAGTTAGATGAATCTTCCGGCTGGGCACGAGCGGCAGCAGATGGACGTATTGTGGTAAAAAAAGACGGCAAATACGGAGTGATAGATACTGCTAACAATATCATAGTGCCGTTTTCTGCCTCTATTAGCGATATCGATAATTATAAAGGCGGCAAAGCGCGGGTGCGTAAAGGCCAAGCCATTAGCTGGCTCAATAAAAATGGTAATATTATCTCAGATCCCAGTCCTGTCAATTCTGCCAGTACTTCTGATGCTAGCCGTGATAGGCAACAAAATAATGCTAACGGCACAAACAATAGTACTGCGGCTGCTAACCGCTCCAACCCAGCGCCATTTACGACTTTGCAAGCGGATCAGCGCGATGGCAAATGGGGCTATGTAGATGAGCGTAATATTACTATGATTACCTATTCGTTTGATGCCGTGCGTCCTTTTTCTGAAGGCTTAGCAGGTGTACGTGTCGATGGTAAGTGGGGCTTCGTGAATTTAGGCGGGGAGCTAGTGATTCCTTTTCGCTTCGATGAAGAAGGCGTGGCGAGCAGCGGTAGCTATCGAGGGGCACCCTCTTTTGTCTTTAAACAAGGGAAAGCTTGGATCGGCAGTCTCCAAAATGGTAATAAGATGTGTATTGATCAAGAAGGAACCAATGTTGGCTGTGATTGATAAATAATTCCTAAAGTAAAAGTGGGCAATATTAAACAAATAAAGCGGCGCATAATCTCATTATGCGCCGCTTTATTTATTTAAAAATCTAGCAATTAGCAAGATCCCTTTACCCTAAAAGATGATTACGGATCAGATCGACCATATAGGGCTGATAATAAGCCGGAATATCGTGACCCATACCATCGATTAGATAAAACTTGGCATTAGGAATAGTCTTGGCCACTACCTTGCCTTGCGATGCTGGCAATAGCCCATCGGCGCTACCGTGCATAACGATAGTTGGTGCTTTCACCTTTTTACTAAAGCGCGCGATGGAGCCGGAAGCCAAAATAGCATTGAGTTGCTGTAGCGTACCTAGCGGATGAAAGCTACGCTGATAGCGCAACTCTGCAACTTCTCGTACCGCGCGAATATCAATATGCCCAGGCGTACCAACCGTCTTAATAAACCAAACACTATGACGCACAATATCGCGCTCAGAATGACTCTCAGGACGATTGATTAAGGTATATAACTGTCTAGGTTTCGGTGGTCGCAAAAAGGCGCGATTATTAGTGGTAAACATCAAGGCCATACGGTTGACTAAGCTTGGATAACGCGCGGCGACAATTTGGGCGATCATACCGCCCATCGAAGCGCCAATCAGATGAGTGCGACCAAGATGTAACACCTTAATCAAGCGCACGGTATCCTCGGCCATATCGGTAAGCTTATAAGCGACTTGCTCGCTTTTATTAGACAGACCGGTTTGCAAACGAAACATCATCTTCAGCTGATTAACGCGTGGTAACCCTTCAATCTGCACCTTAGAGGACAGCCCAATATCCCGATTGTCAAAACGAATCACAAAAAAACCTGCTTCAATGAGTCTTTTTATAAAGCTATTGGGCCAAAAGATCATTTGTGAGCCTAAACCCATTATCATTAGCAGCGGCGGGTTATCAGGATTGCCACCTGCTTCGACGCAAAGCTCGATACCATCACCGATATCGATCATCGCTTGATAAAGGTCTTTACTCAGATCTGAAGGTACCCAGTGATGCTCACCGAATTTTTGCCAGTCTGGAGTAGGGTATTGCGCTTGTTTTTTAGTCGCAACATTATTAGCCGCAGCAGTGTTCACAGGGTCGTGAATAGCGTTAGCATTATTTTCGTTAATGCTACTATTAACGCTGCTATCAGTACCAGGAGAGTTTGAGTTCGTCATAAAGTATCCTATTTAGAGGGTCCTAGTTACCTAGTTATCAAGGTGCTAGCTCTAAAACTCTGCCATCTCAAAATCAAGCTTGCCCACACCGCACTCAGGACAAGTCCAGTCATCAGGGACGTCTTCCCAGCGTGTACCAGGAGCGATACCTTCTTCAGGACAGCCAAGCTCTTCATCATAGATCCAGCCACAGACGATACATTCATAACGTTTCATACATAATCCTATCTATCATTGCTCATTAGGGTTTAAGACTATTAAAGCGCACGTAGTGTAGCATATATCGCCACTTAGCTCTTTTAAGTTTACACTTGTATATTGAGACAAGTATGCCTTTATTAAAGCCTTATCGCTATATTCAATAGTGAAGCAGTCGTCATTTTTAGCTTTCATCACTGTCAGAACGACAACTATGCTACTATAACGACCGATTATTATAACCTTTACCTTTTGGTTGTAATCGCTATATTTTTACCTGTTAAGGACTTTTATGAGCGCCACAAAAGCGACATCATCCGCTAAGACTGCTTCTGATGACTCTAATCTTGTCAATACTGAGCACCCGCTTTGGCAAATTATTCGTACTGTACCGGACTTTCCTAAGCCTGGCATAGATTTTTATGATATTACCCCTTTACTGCGCAGTCATATTAATGAAGTGATTGATGCATTGTTAGCGGCGCTGCCGGAGGGTCTAATGGACGAGGTGGACTGTTTAGGAGCAGTTGAGGCGCGCGGTTTTGTCTTTGCAAGTTTACTAGCAGGTAGATTGGGCAAGGGCATGATATTACTTCGTAAACCGGGTAAACTGCCACCACCGGTCGCTAATAAAGCTTATGCGCTAGAGTACGGCAAAGATACGCTTGAGATGCAAAGCAACCTGCCCCCTGAGCGCTTACTATTGGTTGATGATATCTTGGCCACTGGTGGTACTTTACGCACGGCCTATGAGCTGTGCAAATCCGCTGATCATAATGTAGTAGGGGCTTTAGTGTTATTGGACTTAGTCGACTTGCATGGCGAGTTTCCAGTGCCGGTTTATACGGTTTTAAAAGCTTAAGTCGACTTTCAAAGCAGGGGTTTAAACAAAAAAAGCGCTCTACTTTGAGCGCTTTTTGGGTTATCTGCTTTAACCGTTATTAAGGTAATACGGCGTTAGTAGCATAAGTATTTTGATTAACGCATAGCTGCCAGTGCTTGCGCCAGTTCCTCACGGGCGCTAATAAACCCATCAATGCCTTTTGGTAATAGATCTTGCGTCACTTTATCGTTCTGATAAGCGGCGCTGAACTCCTCATGGGTTAAACTGACTTTACTCATAGCGTCCTGATCCATCGACATAGTAGGGGAGAGTTGGCGGGTGACCTCGACATTCATATTGGCAAGCTCATCAATTAAGTTTGGCGCAATAGTTAATAAATCACAGCCTGCTAGAGCTAATATTTGCTCTGTTGAGCGGAAACTTGCACCCATAACCTGCGTTTGATAACCGTGCTGCTTATAATACTGGTAAATAAGCTTGACCGATTGCACGCCCATATCATCGGCGGCGGGTACGTTTTGGCGATTTTGTTGGCGCTTTTGCCAGTCTAAGATACGACCAACGAATGGCGATATCAGCGTGACGCCAGCATCGGCACAAGCAATCGCTTGATGCTGCCCAAATAGCAAGGTGAGATTGCAGTGAATATTTTGAGTCTCAAGGTAGCGAGCCGCTTCAATCCCTTGCCAAGTCGCTGCCATTTTGATCAGCACTCGGTCTGAGTCAACTCCAGCCTTTTTATAGGCTTCTATATATTCCAAAGCCTTATCGATAGTGGCCTGAGTATCGTAAGATAAGCGCGCATCCACCTCAGTCGATACCCGGCCTTCAATGAGCTCTAAAATACTACAGCCAATTTGGATCGTTAAGGCATCGATAACGGCATCGACATCACCTTGCTGACGGTTCATCGTTTCTGCTAACATCGATTGATTGTCAGGATGAATCAGCGCTTTGGTAATCAAGCTTGGGTTGGTCGTCGCATCGATAGGCTTGAGGCGTTCAATAGCGGCTAAATCGCCAGTATCAGCGACAATAGTAGTCATAGTGCGAAGCTGTTGTAATGCGCTCATTAAATATCCTTGTCATTTTAATAAGGGTGAAACCTTTGATTTATTTGTAAGCTGTCTTTAAGACTCTAACACAGATTTGCTTATCAGGTTACTGCTAGTCATAGCGATTTGAGCATTTCTTATAATAAAGCTCATGCCACTAAAAGATATATCCTCATTTACTTTATTTCAGCTATTGACAGCCATTTATGCATGGGCACTGTAAGCAGTTTTTGCTATAGTAGGGACGGTCCGTTGTTTGCCTACCTTATTTACTGACTCTTTTATGGGTAAAGAGAATAAATAGAGCTGGCAGGCATCAATAATAGCAAGCCGCCAATAATAAAAAGTAAATGACTAGATTTAGATACTAGTCTTCTTCAATATAGCAAACGTTAACCGTTTCAAAAAGGATAAAGGATATGAGTAAGCAGCCGGCAGAACAAAAAACAGATCATTCGACGCTAGCAAATACTGATGTCAGCAACGCTTCAACCGATCAACAGCTTTTGAATCAGCTGCGTCAGGACATAGATGCAGTCGATAATGAGATTCATATGCTGATCAATAGTCGGGCAAACTTAGCCCAAAAAGTGGCGGTAGTAAAAAAAGAGCACCTAGCGGCGCAAAAGTCCGATAGCAATCCTATCTTTTATCGTCCTGAGCGCGAAGCGCAAGTGCTAAAAGCGGTGATGGCGCGTAATGAAGGGCCGATCTCTGATGAAAAAATGGCACGCCTATTCCGCGAAATTATGTCGGTTTGCTTAGATTTAGAAGCGCCGCAGCGTATTGCATTTTTGGGGCCGCTTGGTACTTTCACTCATGCTGCTGCGCTAAAGCACTTTGGCAAAGCCGCTGATACTGTACCCCTTACCACGATTACGGATGTTTTTCGCGAAGTCGAAGCGGGCACGGCGATGTATGGCGTGGTGCCTGTTGAAAACTCTTCTGAAGGTGTCGTGAACCATACTTTGGATGGTTTTTTATCCTCATCGCTTAAGATTATTGGCGAGGTTGAGCTGCCTATTCATCAAAACTTCTTAGTCGCTGAACATACCAAGATCGATGGTATAAGCCGAATCTATTCACATCAGCAGTCGCTCGCACAGTGCCGTCATTGGCTCGATGTCAATTATCCTAACGTCGAGCGTGTGGCGGTCTCAAGTAATGGTGAAGCCGCGCGTAGGCTCAAGAACGAATGGCATTCAGCCGCTATCGCAGGCGATGTGGCCGTTGCTGAATATGATCTGCATAAGCTGTATTCAAACATCGAAGACAATCCAAGCAACACTACTCGCTTCTTAGTCATCGGTCACGAAGCTATCGCGCCATCCGGTCAAGACAAAACCTCTATTGTCGTCTCGGCCCACGACAAAGCCGGTGCTTTGATCGAAATTTTGAAGCCGATGTCCTATCATGGCGTCTCTATGACCAGCATTGAGACTCGTCCTGAGCGCCCGAACAAGTGGGCTTACGTATTCTTTATCGATATGGAAGGCCATATTGATAGTCCGAATGTCAGCGCCGCTATCGCTGATATACGTCCATTGGTCAAAGATGTGCGCATTTTAGGCTCTTATCCCAAAGCGGTGCTCTAAGATATAGAGTGTGGTAGTTATTATTGAAATATTTGCTTGAGTCGGCGTAGGCGGCAGCTTTAGCCCAGTACTTTTGACGAAACGACTAAAAGTTTGACGAAACAGCTAAGCAGTAGTCAAGCCATTAAAAAAGGACAAAACCATGCCATCATCCGATACCTTGCAAGCTAAAACTCTGCATCCACTAATGCCAGCCTACGATAGTATAATGGATCTTGCACCCTATCAAACGGGCAAGCCAGTTGAAGAGCTGACGCGTGAATATGGCGTCTCAGATGTAGTCAAGCTGGCAAGTAATGAGAACCCTAAAGGCTGCTCGCCGCAAGTCACTTTGGCCATAACGCAGCAGTTAGGCCAATTGGCGCGCTATCCTGATGGTAATGGTTATTATCTCAAACAGGCGCTATCTGACTTCACCAATATGAGCATCGATAGCATTACTTTGGGTAATGGCTCTAATGATTTGCTCGATATCTTAGCTCGGAGCTTCGTCGGTCAGGATGATGCTATTGTCTATAGCCAATACGGGTTTGTGGTGTATTCGATGCTTGCGAAGATGCAAGGCGCGACCGGAATTGAGGTGCCAGCACAGCGTTTTGGTCATGATCTAAAAGCCATGCGCCAAGCGGTCATAGATAATGCCAATACCAAGATGGTGTTTATTGCTAATCCCAATAATCCAACGGGTACTTTATTAGATAGCGATGAGCTACGCGAGTTTGTCGCAAGTATGCCAGCCTCGGTATTAGTGGTATTGGACGAAGCTTATATTGAATACAGTCCTGAGAGCAATAATAGGACACTGTTAGACGAGTTTAATAATGTAGTGATAGTGCGCACTTTCTCCAAAGCTTATGGCTTAGCTGGATTACGTGTAGGCTATGCACTAAGCTCGCCACTAGTGGCTGACCTGCTTAATCGTATTCGCCAACCTTTTAATGTTAGCCGTATCGCCCTAGCAGCAGCAGCAGCGGCACTGGCGGATCAAAGCTTTATCAGCGAAGTGCGCAAAACCAACGCCGGACAAATGCGCTGGTTAGAAAAGCAATTCGATGCGCTAGGGCTTGAGTTTATCAAATCACATGCTAATTTTATTATGGTGAAAATAGAAGAGGCGGCTGACATTAACCAAGCGTTATTAGAGCAAGGGGTGATTGTACGTCCCTTAAAGGGCTATGGCTTAGAGGACTGGTTACGAATCACGGTAGGCTTAGCAGAAGACAATACGCGCTTGATTGATACTTTAAAATCTATCTTAAATGAAGATTGAAGCCTTTTAATAGTATAGTAGACTAAATTTAAAAGTGTTATAGCGCTACTGGAATGGGTTTTGTGCAGCCTCTAAGGATGCAGCACGCTAGGAAAATTTATACCAGTAGCGCATTCGAATTTATGACAGTTTTATTCTCAACTGATTAGAACTTTATCTGGGCTGTGATGAATGCTCAATGCGCCCTAGCCAAGATACCAGATCAACAAGATACCAGATCAATTTGTAATATACCTATAATAAGACATCCATGAGCTATCTAAAATCCACAAATCATCTAAGCGCAGAACCATTATTTGAGCAAGTCTGCATCATAGGTCTAGGGCTAATCGGGGCCAGTCTTGCGCAAGCTATCAAAGATAATAGCCTAAGCAAACGTCTAGTCGCTGTCGATAAGCATCAGCCAAGCATCAGCGCTGCTCTTGAGCAGGGTCTGCTAGATGCTGGCGGTAACTCGCTAGCCCAAGTCGTGAGTGGCTCTGATTTGATCGTTATCGCCATCCCCGTGCAAGCGGTATCAGCGGCATTCACTGAAATTAAGGCTGCAATGCAGAGTGGTATACTTGCCCATGACTGCGTGATCAGCGATGTCTGTAGCACCAAAGCCAATATCATCGCCGCCGCTAAAGATGTATTTGATACTTCGCTAGAGGGTTTGCCTACTGGACTGGTGCCCGCGCATCCGATTGCCGGTGCTGAAGATTCAGGCTACCATGCGCGTCGCAGCGATTTATTTATTAACCATAGCGTGATTATTTGTCCACTAGCGAGCACTGATGAGGTAGCTATTATCAAGCTGCGCCAGTTATGGGAGTCGGTAGGGGCGAGTGTGATGTCGATGGAGGCTCAGCATCATGATTCGGTACTGGCGCATACCAGTCATTTACCGCATTTATTAGCCTACAATTTAGTCGATCAGCTGGCCAGTCATGATGATAATTTAAATATGTTTCGCTATGCTGCTGGCGGCTTTCGAGACTTTACTCGTATCGCGGCGAGCGACCCTAAGATGTGGCATGATATCTTCTTTGCCAATCAAGATGCGATAATCGATGCGCTCGATGAATACAGCGATTATTTAAAGAACATACGTCAGCTTATTATTGATAAAGATTCAACCGCCCTGATGGGCCTTTTGGGCCGAGCGCAAGCCGCACGGCGACATTTTGGTCATATGCTAACCAGCACCCCTTATACGGATACCTCTGCTATGTCAGCTTCATATATTATTTCTCCCAATACCAGTAATGCCGTCAATGGTACGATCACCATTCCAGGTGACAAGTCGATATCGCACCGCAGTATCATGTTCGGTAGTATCGCCGAGGGCGTTACGCGCGTGACTGGGTTTTTGGAAGGAGAAGATGCGTTAGCGACGCTACAAGCATTCAGAGATATGGGTGTGACCATCGAAGGGCCGGATAACGGCGAGCTGACCATTCATGGTGTCGGTATGCAAGGTTTAAAACCTAGCAAAACGCCTATCTATATGGGCAACTCCGGCACCAGTATGCGCCTGCTAGCTGGCATCTTAGCGGCGCAAGATTTCGATAGCGTGCTGACTGGTGATACTAGCCTCAATAAACGCCCGATGGAGCGTATTGCCGCGCCACTGCGACAGATGGGTGCGGTCATCCAAAGCACAGGCACTAGTGGTACTTCGCCGCTGAGTATTACTGGCCGCGAGAAAGCTGGTAAGCCACTACAAGGTATTGACTATCAGATGCCAGTGGCTTCTGCGCAAATTAAGTCTTGCTTGCTATTAGCCGGTCTGTGGAGCGAGGGTACCACGACGGTGACGCAGCCGGAAGTCAGCCGCGATCATACTGAGCGGATGTTATCGGCTTTTGGTTATGACGTGAGCGTCGATGGCAATCGTATCAGCGTAGAAGGCGGCGGTAAATTAATCGCTGGCGATATAGCGGTACCAGCTGATATCTCCTCAGCGGCTTTTTTTATGGTCGCGGCGGCTATCAGTCAAGGTAGCGAGCTGACTTTGAGTCAAGTGGGTATCAACCCAACGCGTACCGGTATTATCGATATCCTCAAGCTGATGAATGCAGATATTAGTCTAAGCAATGAGACTCATGTTGGCGGTGAGCCTGTCGCTGATATTACCATTCGTAGCTCAAACCTACAAGGCATTGAGATACCTGAGTACTTAGTGCCATTGGCGATTGATGAATTCCCAGTGTTATTCGTCGCTGCCAGTTGCGCGCAAGGTCGTACGGTGTTGACAGGAGCCAAAGAGTTAAGAGTGAAAGAATCTGATCGTATTGCGGTCATGGCCGATGGCTTGCAAACCTTAGGGATTGACTGCAGGGTAACCGAAGATGGACTAATTATTGAAGGCAGGGGCACACAAGGTCAAGACGATGAGGTCGATAATAGCCAAGCGGTCTTTGGTGGCGGTCATATTACCTCACATCACGATCATCGTATCGCGATGAGCTTTGCCGTTGCTAGCCTGCGTGCCTCCAAGCAGATCATTATCGAAGGCGTGGAAACGGTCAATACGAGCTTCCCAGGCTTTGCAGAGCTTGCCAATCAAATTGGTATGTCTATTGAGGTGGATAAAGGCGTAGATACTGATACCAGTAGCGACTAAGCCTTTTTATAGCGGATAAGTTAAAAACGAATTAAAAAAGCTTAATTTATAAATCATTAGCGATTAATAAGCAGCAATGGGTTGATGCCCTTATGGCATTGACGCATTGCTTTTCTATTTAAATGATAAAACCTAAGTACTAAAACTCTGTATCTCACAAAGCGCATATTCCTCCCTTTTATTTCCCTGTTAGTTAGTAGTAGCAGGAGATATATAAGATGATAAGGATGCGCTTTGCTCAAATAAGTTGTCTTGTGTTATGACTACCCAAAATGTGCTAAAAAAACCAGTCGCTGCTGTGCAAACCACAAGACGTGGTATTATCACAGCGCTGGTCGCCTTCTCGATCTGGGGCGCTTTCCCCTTATATTTTAAGCAATTAAGCGAATACAATGCGACCGAAATCATCGGGCATCGTATTATCTGGACGTTTTTATGCTTATTAGTAGTTTTAGTCGCTACTAAGCGTTGGCAATGGATTAATACACTTAAACAAAACCCCAGATGGGTGGCACTAACCTTTTTATCCGGTTTGATTATCGCGACTAATTGGCTGACGTACGTTTGGGCGGTGAATCACGATCAGATACTAGAAGCCAGTTTAGGTTACTTTATCGGGCCGCTAGTCGGTGTGGCGCTATCGATGATTCTCTTTAAAGAGCGCATGCGGCCGCTGCAATGGGTAGCGATTGGTTTTGCGCTACTGTCGGTGGTAATACAAGTGGTGATGCTTGGCAGTCTTCCTTGGATATCGTTAATATTGGCCTTTAGCTTTAGTACTTATGGCACTATTCAGCGGCAAACACCGCTAACGGCTGTCGATGCAATGTTTGTCGAGACTGCGATGCTCGTACCGATATGCGTATGGTGGTTTTGGCAGGCAGATGTCGTCAGTAGTCAGATTAGCTTTTGGTTTACCTCAAATATTTGGCTATTGATGTTGGCAGGACCAATAACCTTGATACCGCTTTTATTGTTTAATAAATCCACTAAGCTAGTCGCCTATAGTATTCTAAGCTTTATGAATTACTTAACACCGACCTTTATCTTCTTCTTAGCGGTGTTTTACTATAAAGAGCCTTTTGATCTGCATCGCTTAGCAGTGTTTGGCTTGATATGGTTAGGCCTATTATTATTCAGTATCGATTTGTGGCGACATCGCCCGAGTAAAATGCTAAAAATGGCAGTGACAAATGAGACCGCTTGATGAAATTTTTTGCTAAGCAGCAGTCTATCAAATATCAGTCTATGTTAAATTAGGGAAAATATGCTTAGTATCATGGAGGCTGTGACTTCAGCCCGGCAAATCCCTATGTAAATTTGTCATATTAAATCTTAAACAGCACTTTTTAAATATAGTTAAGTTTGAGGTATATAAGAAATCGTAATTAAGGATAACAGTATGCTCAATAGCGAAGCAGATGTCGTATTTGTCAAAGGCTTAACCGTTGAGGCGGTTATTGGCGTCTTTGACTGGGAGCGCGCAATCACTCAGCCTATTTTAATCGATATCACCTTAGAAACGGATATCAGCAAAGCAGCTCTATCAGATGATGTTAAAGATGCCTTAAGCTACAAAGAAGTCTGTGATGATGTCAGCATTTGGTGCAAGGAAATTAAAGCAAAACTGCTTGAGCATCTAGCCGCGCAAATTGCCGAGAAGCTATTAGCGAAGTATTACTGCCAAAAAGTAACTTTAAGCGTAGCTAAGCCGACAGCTATTAAAGAAGCAAACGCGGTTGGGGTACAAATTACGCGCTTGGCAAAAACTGAAGCTAAACACACAGACAATCTGACTAATGAGCAATAAAGATTTGGCGGATTTGCAGCTAGGAAGCTTGTTAAGGCTTAGTTTTACTGAGCTGCAATCGCTGTCAGTGAGTGCAGCGTTATTGGCGTTGGGTAGTAACTATCAGGCGGACTATTACTTATCGCATGTCCAAAAAAGTCTAGCTGAGCTTGGTGAGATTGAGTTATCTAACGCCGTTAAAAATCCTGATATTACCGCGACTTTACAGCAGCCGAAAGCTGATTATGTCAATCAAAGTGTCTATTTAGATTTGACACAAAGTATGACATTAGATCAGCTACAGACGTTTTGTAAAAATTTAGAGGACGAATGTGGCAGAGAGCGTGCGCAGAAGTCAATAATCTCAGGTAATCAAGGAGCGGTTACCAAGGTGAGTATGGATATCGATATTTTATTAGTAAAGACAGATTATAAACAAAATAGCCTAAGCATAAATGAAAATAAATGGATTGTTATAGCAGAGCGCTTTCCTTTTGCAGACCATGAGATGACTACTATAAATGAGCTACAAAAAAAGAGCTAGAGTAATAATCTAGCTCTTTTCAAAAAAAATTTTAATGAACTACTGCGCGGTCAAGCCGCCATCAACAACAAACTCAGAACCGGTAGAGTAGCTTGAGTCATCTGAGGCCAAAAACAGTACCATACCGCTGACTTCTTCAGCCTCTGCCACCCGTTTCATCGGAATCGTTTTGGCAAAAGCCTCTACTGCATCTTTAGTGTCGCCTTGGGTAATCATAGGGGTGGCAATAACGCCAGGATGGATGGAATTGACACGAATACCATGCGGCGCACATTCGAGAGCCGCGGCTTTGGTCATACCGCGTACCGCAAACTTAGAGTCGGTATAGCCAATAGCGCCGCCCACTAAGCCGTTAATCGATGAGATATTGATAATCGAACCTTGCTTGGCTGCTGTCATAGTAGGAATAACCGCTTTCATCCCTAAAAATACTGACACTTGATTGATTTCAAGTATCTTGCGGTAGTCCTCTATTGAAGTGTCCAGAATTGACTTGTGGGTGGTGATACCAGCGTTGTTAACTAAAACATCAATTTGCCCAAACTTATCTTTAGTTTGTTGAACAAGGTGTGCCCAGTCTTCTTCTTTTGTGACATCCTGTTTGACGAATAAAGCGTTATCGCCAAGCTCTTTTGCCAAAGCTTCGCCTTTTTCACTACTGATATCAGTCAAAACCACCTTCGCGCCCTCATTAATACAAAGCCTGGCATGCGTCTCACCCATGCCTTGAGCTGCTCCAGTGATGATGATCACTTTATCTTGTAAGCGTGCCATAATGCCTCCTAATCGTTATAGTTATAATTAATATTGTTTTCAGTAAAAGAGTAAAGCTTGTGATTGACCAACTACTATAGGCTATTATGGGCTAGCTTTCAGTAATGAAGCTTAAAGACTTGTAGTTTAGGAGTACAAAACTATGCATTGCCCGTACTGATAAGCTAATATTATGCGAGTTTATTAAGTTTTTGAAGAGGGACTCTGTGAACAACGCTTATCATACATACCATGAAATACTAGAGTTTTGTTTTGATGAGGTAGGCAGTCAACAGTTTTTTGAAAAAGATTTAAGTTTCGATAAATTGCTACAGAAGCGCTTTGGCGGCATACTTGCGCAAGCCTCGGTAGCTGAATTTCATAATTGGCGCAGCAGTCCAAATGGCCGTTTAGCCGAGATTATCGTATTAGACCAGTTTTCACGAAATATCTACCGCGATACAGCAGCAGCTTTTGCGCAAGATGGCATGGCATTAGTGTTAGCGCAAGAGGCGGTAGCGGCTAATGATTTGCAGCATCTACAAACGGTAGAGGAGCGTAAATTCTTATTGATGCCTTATATGCATAGCGAGTCTAAGGTTATCCATGAACAAGCGATACCGTTATTTGAAAAGTATACGAATTCAGAGACAGTACACGCTGAAATCAAACATAAAGTGATTATAGATCGTTTTGGTCGCTATCCACACCGTAATGACATTTTAGAGCGAACGTCTAGCGCTGAAGAAATAGAGTTTTTAACGCAACCGAATTCATCATTTTAAAGGTTCAAATAGAGGTAGTATTCTAAAAAGGAGTGATCCCTTATGTATGATATAAAAATACGAAGAGCTTATAGCGAAAAAGGTAGGGACGACGGCTATCGTATACTAGTCGATCGTTTATGGCCTAGGGGTATCAAAAAAGAAGAGTTAAGCTTTAGTTGGTGGCCAAAGGAGCTAGCCCCATCTGAAGATTTGCGAGAGTGGTTCGATCATGATGCGAATAAGTTTAACGATTTCAAAAAAGCTTATAAAAAAGAATTGGCAGAGAATGAGCTTAAAAATGAGCTAATGGATAAAGTAAAAACACAGCTGAAAAAACACAATGTCACTTTAGTCTATGGCGCAAAGGACGAAGAGCATAATCAAGCAGTGGTACTAAAAGAGTGGCTTGATAATGAATTAAAAAAGTAAAGTATTGATGTCTACTTATCAATATTTAATAAAAAGTGAGGAGTGAGTTATAGCTCACTCTTCACTTAGCTGATCAAACCTATGACTATTTCTCAGGCGTAGCCGCTTGATCCATATCACCTTGATCGATGACATCGATATCTTCTAAACACAGCTTATCGTACTCTTTTTGACAAAAGTCAGGATCTATTTTGCACATGGCCTTCTGTAATTGGTCTAAGCGGGTTTCAGACTGCTGAATGTGCTCAAGCATTTTGGCAAAAGCTTCAGCAACAGGATCTTGTGATGAGGGATCGATACCATAAGCTTGAAACGCGGTATCACGAGCCGAGCTTGTAGCCTTGTCGGGACTAAGGTCCTTTTGTGGTGCTTTTGCTTGCTGATTATCAGTGATAATGCCTTTCGCTGCTTTTTCTTGTTGTTTAGAGTCATTGATTTTTGCAACGATCGGGTTGCCTTTTTCGTCATGATACTCAGAGATCATACGCGCGGCACTACCGACCATCGTTGCGTTGGCAGGAACGGGCTTGACTACTACTGCATTCGAGCCAATCTTAGCGTTCTTGCCGACTGCGAATGGCCCTAATACTTTTGCGCCAGCGCCAACGGTGACGCCGTCTTCCAAAGTAGGATGACGTTTACCGTTATTTTGTGAGACCCCGCCCAGAGTCACCCCGTGGTATAAAGTGACGTCATTGCCAATCTCAGCAGTCTCGCCAATCACTACGCCCACACCATGATCGATAAAAAAGCGTTTACCAATTCTAGCGGCAGGATGAATCTCAATACCAGTCACGATACGTGAGCCGTAGGATATCACGCGCGCGGCGAGTTTTTGCTCATGATTCCATAAGTAATGGGCGCCGCGGTGTAGTATCAAAGCATGAATACCAGGATAAGTTAGAATAACTTCTAAGCTATTGCGAGCGGCAGGGTCACGCTTAAAGACAGCTTCGATGTCTTCTTTGAGGTCTTTTTTGGCCGTCTTGAGCGATTTAAGTAGGGTAGATGGCGATGGCATAACGCGTCCTATCATATTCTTTGATTACATACTGAATTAAACTGCTTGCTTATAGTTTTTAGTTATAGCAGCTTTGCCTTACAAAATATAGCTCTAAGCCATAAATAACAACAGATTAGCAAATAATGTAGGTTTATTAACTAAAAGCAGAATTATATGAATTCTGCTTAGTGTCTTACTTTTAATGACGACTGCTTAAGTATTGCTAGTGGTATATTTAAGGATTTCGACAATTTGTTCTGGGGTCTGTGCCCATGCCATAGCGGCCGCGTCGACTTCTTTTAGCGGATGAATAATATCATCGTTGTGTAGAGTGATGTACGGCTTGCCTAAAGCGGCGCAAAAGCCGGCATCAAAGGCTGCGTTCCACTGCTTGTATTTATCACCAAAGCGAATGATGGCAATATCACAGTTCTGAATTAAGGTTTTAGTGCGAATGGAGTTGACCTTAGACGACTGATGATCGCGCCAAAATTGCTTGTCGTTCTCACCCAGTACATCACCCGCAGCATCGCTAGCGTCGTGATCAGTCACGGCCGAGGTGAATTCAATATTTAGGCCATGATCTTTTGCACCTTGCATGATTTGCTCGCGCCAGTCTGTGTGAATCTCACCAGATAAGTAAACTGTCCAATTCATAATGAACTCCATTTAGTTTTCTATAAGGTTAGTAATCCTTTGAGAGTTTAGCTATCAAAGCACTCAATAGCTGATATTCTTTTTGGTCAAGCTGCAGACGTGAGCCCAGTCGCGATAGACGTGCTGGCAGTGATCTTAAGTGATCACTATCAGCGAGATTAAGTGCCACCATCAGTTCAGTACTGCGCTGAGTGAGCTTTTGTAATTGCTGCTGAGTGATAGCGGGCTCATCCCATTGCTGACGGATAAAAGTATTGACTAAGGAGGCGGCAGCTTGGTCCTCGTCATCACTGCTCTTATCAATGAGCTTAGGATTAGCACTCGCTTTATGAGTTTGCGCATAGGCAAAGATAAAGCTAGCGATGACTTGCACCGCTGAGGCGACATTGAGCACCGGGTAGTCAGGATTGGCATCGATTTGGATATGAAAATCGGCAAAGGCCAGCTCCTCATTGGTTAGGCCACGATCTTCACGACCAAAGAGGATTGCAATCTTAGGTTGGCTTGCTGCTGATAGCTTGGATTGAGTACCAATATCCGTTTGCGCATCAATAAACTCTAACATGATTTTAGCCGCCTGCACGGGGGTCACCACGGGACGCGGAAGATGACGACTACGACTACTAGCGGCAAACACTAACTGACAATCGCCAATCGCTTCTTCTAAAGTGGGTGCGATGTGAGCGGCTGCCAATATTTCACTACCACCTGCTGCGTGGGAGACACTAGTTTCATCTATTGGCAGCTTAGGATCGACGACAGTTAAATGAGATAAACCCATAGTATGCATGGCCCGCGCTGCTGAACCGATATTGGCAGGTAGGGTAGTATTGACCATCACGACTTGCAGGCAGGATAAATAATCGCTAACTTTTAGGACGCCGGATGCAGAAGGAGTGGACGTCATATCTATAACCCTAAACGTTGGTTGATCTCTTGTTCGACGTCCAAAAGTGCGGTTGACAAGCGCGTAATTAGCTCACTTTGGTTGCTAATCTGCTGCCTACGACAAGCGCTCTCTAGCTGCTCGCTGAGCGTTACTAACTGCGTAGCGCCTAGGGTAGCACTAGCCCCCTTTAAGGCATGGGCGAACTCAAAGCCATTGGCATTATCATTATTGACTTGCGCCGCTTGCATCAGCACAATTCGCTGTTTGCTATCGTCAATAAAGGTTTGTACTAAATCGACAAAGTCCTCTTCTAGTAAGTCGCGCATCTCCTCGAATTGAGCATCATCGATGATGACTTGAGGGAGACTATTGAAGCTATCGCCAATGGTGTTAATATTTTTGTACTCAGCATCAGTCATGATAAAAAGGTCCAATAAGGGTATAAAGGTTACTTAAGTTGAATTTACTAACGGCCAATACTACCATTAGCAGTGCAAATATTAGTTGTAATGAAAATGCAGGTTATCCTCACTAATCATCGTCTTTAGCTGCTGTAGATTATCATCATTAGGATAGACACGCCAATGCTCTGATAAACCGACATTCGCAATGCCATAATCGGCGTAAACGCTGAGACCAAGAGGCGTACAGTTATCGTTCATGACGCTGTCATTATAAGTGAAATTATCTTCATCACCATTAGCAGTATGAGACTCTAAAGCCATAAGATCATTGCCCTCTTCATCATATAAGCTTGCGCCCATAGCGCTATCATAGTAGTTTTGAGCGTCGCCCTCTAGCTCATCATCTTCGCCATAATGAGACAGTCTTGGCGCTGGGATGATGTCAGCTTGTGCCGATTTTAATAAAGGCTGCAGGCGGGCCAGAAGTTTGAGGTCTTCATGGTGCACTTTGATACTGATTTTTTTTAGCCAGCGCAGACGCGCATCGACCATCGTCATCGCATTATCAAGGCGAGCGAATAGGCGTCCATCACGCTCACGGATACTGCCTTTGATGATGACCACTTCATCGACTTTTAGCTGCTCTTTGACGCGATTGAAACGCTCAGCATAACAGCTGACTTCAAGCCGTGAGGTACCGTCATCTAAAGTAATGACATGGCGATTACCGAAGTTTGCCATGTCGATAATAAGACCCGCGAAGTAACAGCTACCGTTATAACCAGTGTCGGTGAGTTTGTTGAGCCGCGTCCCTGAAGTGTAGCGTTTGAGCTCATCTAAATACTCATTAATCGGGTGACCGGTAAGATAAAGGCCTAAAGTATTCTTCTCGGCTTTTAGGCGATGCTTATCGCCCCAAATCAGTTCAGGGGTCATTTTCAGCGGCGGCGCAGCAACCACGCTGTCCATCTCACCGAACAAATCCATCATACCAAGCTCGCCATTTTTGCGGTCTTGTTCAGCGGCTTGCACTGCACTTGGCAATTGACTCATCAATGCCCCGCGTATCTCGTAAGCAGCATCGTCTGGCAGGTCAGGTCGCAACGTGGCAGCAAAGTCATCAAAGCAGCCGGCACTAACCAAAGCTTCAAGCGTGCGCTTATTAACTTTTTTAATATCGACGCGGCGACAAAAGTCGTATAAGTCGGTAAAAGGTCCATCAAGGCGACGCGCTTCGACAATAGATTCAACCGCGCCTTCACCGACGCCTTTGATTGCACCTAAGCCATAGATGATATTGGTCGGGGTATCAGCGACAAAATGCCAAGCGCTGCGATTAACCGAAGGATTAATGACGGTTAAGCCAAAGTTCTCGCGGCAATCATTGATAAAGAACACCACGTTATCGGTGTTGTTCATATCTGAGGTGAGTACCGCTGCCATAAATTCGCTTGGATAGTAGCGCTTAAGATAAGCGGTCTGATAAGCGAGCACCCCATAAGCGGCAGAATGCGAGCGGTTAAAACCATAACCGGCGAACTTCTCCATCAAGTCGAAAACACCGCCTGAGGTGACCTCATCGATACCCTGATCGGTGGCACCAGTGACAAAGATATCGCGCTGTTTGGCCATCTCTTCAGGTTTCTTTTTACCCATAGCTCGGCGCAGCATATCTGCGCCGCCGAGACTGTAACCGGCCATCACCTGCGAGATCTGCATCACTTGCTCTTGATAGACAATAACGCCATTGGTATTTTGCAGTATCGGTTCAAGATTGGGATGATCGTAGATGACTTCTTCGCGGCCATGCTTACGGTCGATATACATCTCTACCATGCCAGCATCGAGAGGACCGGGACGGTAGAGGGCGCACATCGCGATCACATCTTCGATATTCGTTGGTTGCAACTTGGCTAGGTACTTTTTCATACCCATACTCTCAAGCTGAAACACGGCGGTAGTTTTGGCATCTTGCAGTAGTTTATAGGCTTTGCTATCGTCTAGTGGCAAATCTTCTAATACTAAAACTTCTTTACCTTCACGAGCGCGGCGCTCATTGATGTTTTTCACCGCCGCATCGATGACAGTTAAGTTACGCAGTCCCAGAAAGTCAAACTTCACTAGTCCGACATCTTCAACATCATCTTTATCAAACTGACTGACACGGTGACCCTCGTCATCACAATAAATCGCGCTAAAATCGGTGATCCTATGCGGAGCGATGAGTACGCCGCCGGCATGCTTACCGACGTTACGGCACACGCCTTCAAGCTTAATCGCCATCTCCCAGATCTCAATGGCATCTTCATAATCCATATTATCAGGGTTAGAGATTAAGTCTTTGAGCTGCGGCTCTTGCTCTAGCGCTTGGCTGAGAGTGATGCCAGGCGTTTTAGGGATGAGCTTAGAGATTTTGTTGGCTAAAAAGTACGACTTGCTTTGTACTCGCGCCACGTCACGCACCACCGCTTTGGCCGCCATAGTACCGAAGGTGATGATTTGCGAGACTGCCTCACGGCCATAAGTTTGCGCTACATAATCGATGACGCGGTCGCGCCCTTCAATACAAAAGTCAATATCGAAATCCGGCATCGATACCCGCTCGGGGTTCAAAAAACGCTCAAACAATAAATCATAATGAATGGGATCAAGATCAGTAATGTTCAGTGCATAGGCCACTAAGGAGCCGGCACCAGAGCCACGCCCCGGACCGACAGGCACGCCGTTGGCTTTTGCCCAGCGGATAAAGTCCATAACGATTAAGAAGTAACCAGGAAAGCCCATCGATAAGATAATACCTAGCTCATATTCTAAGCGCTCATCGTACTGCTTACGAAAGTCACTCCAGCTCTCATTACGCTCGACAACAGGAAACAGCTTGTCCAGTCGGTGCTCAAGACCGCGCTGCGACTCAGCCCGAAAAAACGACTCGATGGTTTCGCCCTCAGGCACAGGAAAATCAGGCAACACGTTAATACCGAGGGTTAAGGTAACGTTACAACGCGTCGCTAAGCGCATAGTGTTATCGATAACTTGCGGAATATCAGCGAACAGCTGCTGCATTTGTGCTTGAGTTTTTAGGTACTGCTCATCAGAGTAATTTCGTGGACGATTGGCATCTGCTAAGACGTAAGAGCCGGCAATACACACGCGCGCTTCATGAGCATCGAAGTCCTCTTGCTGTAAAAAACGCACGTCGTTGTGAGCAACTAGGGCAATACGATGCTTAGCGCCAGCATGAATAGCCGCTTGAATAAACGCGTCTTCGCCGCTGCGATTGGTACGTTTTATTGCAAAGTATAGGCGATCGGCAAACTTGGCCTGCCATTCAATAAGGAGCTCATCCGCGCGCTCTGGCATAGAGCCAATCAGCGCCTGTCCGACATCAGATTTTTCGGTAAATAAGACAATGACGCCTGCAGCATGAGCAAGGATATCGCTACGCTTGACGATAGGGGTGCCGTGATTGGCAGGATCAGCGCGGCCTTCGGTGAAGCCTAGCGAGACGATGCGAGTAATGTTTTGATAACCTTCATTATCCAAAGCTAGCAACGTCAGTCTCGTGTCCTCATTATCCATGATGACTTCGCTGCCGATGATAGGTTTGATGCCAGCATTTAAACAGCCACGATAAAACTTCACCGTGGCATAAAGGTTGGATAAATCGGTCAATGCCAGCGCTTGCTGACCATCTGCCACCGCCGCCTTGATTAGTGGCTTGATACGCACGATAGAATCGGTAATAGAATATTCGCTATGAATGCCGAGGTGTACAAATGCCATAGAGTACTCTTAAAGAAGCCAGGTGAGAAAGCGGGTTGGAGATAAGCCAAGGGTATTATTTTGTTATTGTTTTTTTTCACGCCGTGATGATTTTTATGAAAAATAATGCTTATTATCAAGCATTTAATCCATAAAAAATACTGTCAATAAAATGGCAGTGCTCTCTATATCAGCCGCTAATGATAGCATTGTTTGGCGCTGACAGCCACATTTTCAAGCGTTATTGCTGCAGTGAGAGTAACGGATAATAATTTGTCATTCAATAAAAAATCTTCTAAACCATTAAGATATAGAAGATTTTTTATTGGATAATTAAGAATGAGACTGTTATGGATTAACGTTTATCATATTTATCGCTATACTCTATCCAAAAATCAGCATTTTCAATACCTACCTTCCTAGGATCAAAGACAGGATCGAGTCCCAGCTTCTTTTGTTCGTCGTAATCTTTCAGAACTTTTAAAGCGGTTTTACTGAGCAACAAGATAGCTATGAAGTTAAGATAACACATGCTACCGAAGCCAATATCACCTAGCGCCCACATCACGCCGACTGATTGCATACTGCCAGTGAAGCAAATAACTAAAAATACTATTTTTAATACAGTTTTTAAAACAGGGTAGCGCAGTTTTTGATCTAGATAAACGAGTGTAGTCTCAGCGATATAGTAATAAGCAATTAAACAGGTAAAGGCAAATAAGAAAATGGCGATAGCGACAAAGGCACTACCATATTGGCTAAATACAGTTGAGACCGCAGCTTGAGTAAATGCAGTTCCAGCTGCAACGCCTGGCATGTTTTCGACTAATACCATACCTTCTGCAGGAATGACGTTGTACATACCAGTAGATAGTATCATCAAGGCAGTAGCAGTACAGACCAGAACCGTATCGACGTAGATAGAAAAGCTTTGTACTAAACCTTGTTTGGCAGGATGAGATACTTCTGCAGCAGCGGAGCCGAAGGTTGCTTCACCTGCGCCTGCTACGTTTGAGAAGACCGCACGGCGTACGCCCCAAGAAATAGCGGTGCCGACAATACCACCAAATACAGCGTCCATACCAAAAGCGCTTTTGAAGATCAGAGCAAACATGGCGGGTAGGTTTGAGGCATTAAAACCTAAGACGACAACCATGAGCAAAATATAGCCAATCGCCATAAAAGGCACTACAGTACCAGCAAAGCTTGCAATACGTTTGATACCGCCAAAGATAATAAAGGCTAGCAGTGCTACGATAATGATACCAGTTGCCATAGGGGGGAGATTAAAGGCGGTATTAAAAGAGTCAGCAATAGTATTTGCTTGTACGCCTGGCACTAGAACACCGTAGGACAAACAGGTCACAGCAGCGACGACAAGAGCAAAAGGCTTCATCTTAAGCCCACGCTCGATATAAAATGGTGAGCCGCCACGATACTGATCATCAACAGTATGCTTATAAACCTGTGCAAGCGTTGATTCAATAAAGGCACTAGCGCCACCGAGCAGGCCCATGACAATCATCCAAAATACGGCGCCTGGCCCACCTGCTGCGATGGCAGTAGCGACTCCAGCAATGTTGCCGACACCGATACGGCCCGACAAAGCCATACTAAAAGCTTGGAAGGAGCTAATGCCTTGGGCTGAAGTTTGTTTGTCAAATAATAGTTTAATCATCTCTTTGAGATAGCGGAACTGCACTCCGCGGGTCATGATGGTGAAATATATACCGACACCGAGTGCTAAATAAACTAACGCATCGCTCCATATATAACCGACGATGGTATTGATAATCGCTTCCATAGTCTTACTTCCTTGTAAGTGTGTGACTAAAGTCTTGGGTTATTCTGATAATAAAAAACACTGTTCAGTCACAACATCAGGTGACATAAAAACCAACTAGGGCTACTAGTTAACCAACCAAATGGTTTTGGTTTGCGCATACTGTGCCAACGCTTCAAGTCCGTTGTCACGACCCCCAAATCCAGATTGCTTATAGCCTCCGAACGGAGTAGTGATATCACCTTCTGAGAAGCCATTAATCGAAACCGTACCGGCTTTAATAGCAGAGGCTACTCGATAAGCGCGTTTGATATTTTGCGTATAAAAAGAGGCTGCCAAGCCGTAATTGGTCTCATTGGCTAATTGAATAGCTTCTTCTTCACTCTCAAAAGTAGTGACCGCTAACAAGGGGCCGAAAACCTCTTCTTTGAACAAAGTCATATCGGCTGTAACCTCATCGAAAATAGTAGGTTCAACATACCAACCGCTACCTAAGTCTTCTCGAATAGAGCCGCCTGCAACGATAGTTGCGCCTTCCTCTTTTGCAGTCTCGAGATAGTGAGAAACTTTATCAAAATGTGCTTTTTCAATCATTGGGCCGATAGCGGTATCGACATCATAAGGTGAACCGACTTTCCATTCTTTAAGTCCCTCTTTTAACTTATCAAGGAGATGCTCTTTTTGGCTGCTATGGACTAATAAACGTGAGCCGCAGCTACAGTTCTCACTCATATTCCAAAAGGCGGCGGATAATATATCGTTAATGGCAGCATCATCAAGCGCAGCATCATCAAAAACAATTTGCGGGCTTTTGCCACCGCACTCTAAGACAATTTCTTTTAAGTTGCTTTGCGCGGCATACTGTAAGAACAAACGTCCGACCTCAGTTGAGCCAGTGAAGGACACCATGTCGACATCCATGTGCTGACCTAAAGCGGCGCCGACATTTTCACCAAGGCCGCAAACCATCTGTAGCGCCTCTTTTGGTACGCCTGCTTCATAGGCAAGTTCGGTTAAACGGTAAGCTGATAATGAGGTTAGCTCAGCAGGTTTAACGATAACGGAGTTACCCATGATGAGAGCAGGAGCGACCTTCCAGGCGTACATTTGCGCAGGGAAGTTCCATGGTAATACCGCACCGACGACACCGATTGGCTCTTGGACGATGAGTCCTAAAGCATCGTTACCTGTCGGGGCGACTTTACCAAAGATCTTGTCGGCGGCTTCGGCATACCATTCAAAAGTTTCGACAGTCGCTGGCATGTCCGTGTTCAAGCATTCAGTAATCGGCTTGCCAGCATCAACACAGTCTAAAGCTGCTAGCTCTTCAAAATGTTCATGCATTAGGCTACACCAACGCTGCATGATGGCTTTACGTTCTGCAGGCGCTAGACGGCGCCATTCTCCATTTTCAAAACTATCGCGCGCCACTTTTACAGCGGCATCGACATCATCGGCAGTACCAGAGGCAATCTGACCGATCACGCTATTATCAATTGGAGTAGTATTGTCCAAAGTCGCTTCTGACAAGTCGTCAGCGGCTATTAGATGTCCCGCCCACAGCTTTTGCTGCTTGGCTTGCTCAAATACTTGTTCTTTAGTGAGTTGTTCTTTAACGGTCATTTTTTTAATCCTTGTCGGCTAAGCTTGATAACGTAGGTTTGAAAGCTTAGGTTTCAATTTTGAATAAGGCATCAAACTTAGCGTTAATTATGCTTAATATTTTTTTACTAAACGGAGTACTATTTAGACAACAGTGCTAGAAACTCTTCTTTTTCATCAGTTGGCATGTCAGTTAACGGCACACGTACTGAGCCAACATCCATGCTGCCTTTTAAGCAGCCCGCTTTAGCTTTTTGGTTATAGTTGCCAGATTCCATAGAGTGGATAGCAGGATAAATCTCACTCATGATTTTTTTGGCTTTATCCCAATCGCCTTGTTGGGTCGCATTAAAGAGTGCTACTTGTTCTGCCGGAAAAACGTTCGCTGCACCGGCTATCCAGCTTTTCGCGCCCCAAAAGAAGAAATCAACAGGCTGGTCATCACAGCCGCAAACCACTTCAAAATTATCAAAATCAGCTTGCAGCATACGCAGCGCATGACTAAAGTCGCCGCTACTTTCTTTGACGCCGGCGATATTAGGATGTTTGGCTAAATGGGCGACCGTCTCAAACTCGATGCTAACGCCGACCCGATCAGGGAAGTTATACATGATGATAGGTAGCTCGCTGGCGTCGGCGACTTTTTCAAAGTGAGCAATTACGCCATCTTGCTCAGGTAAGCTATAAGGGGTGGCAGATAGCATCAGCCCGTCATAGCCTAACTCTTTAGCTTGCTTAGCGAGTTCGATAGAGTGATCCGTTGATAAACTATTGATGCCAGCGATTAAGGTGACCTTATCTTTAGCAGCTTTAGCGATCGTGGTTAAGACCAGCTCGCGCTCTGCTTCTGAAAAGGTGTAATACTCGCCCGTAGTACCACAAGCAACGATGCCGGAAACGCCTTTATCGATAAAGGCTTCAACGAGCTTGGTTAGCTTTTGCGCATCAACGTCGCCATTGTTGTCAAAAGGAGTAACGATCGGGACTAAAATTCCATTTATGTTCATGAGACTATCCTTATTAATAGTGGTTTTCTTAATGATGATTGAATCAGCTGTGATTCAATGACGAGTAAACTGCTTGGTTGTTTAATTGAAATCATAGGATCAAATATGAGGGTTTTAGCACAACGTTTTTTATTAGTATTGATACTATTAAGGCCCTCTCTTAAAACGCTGAAGCTTATAAGGTTTTGGGTCAATAGTATGGGGTTCGTCAAAATAGTACTCTGCAATCATCTGCGCACTGACGACTGCTTGCGTTAAACCCAAATGCTGATGACCAAAGTTCAAAAATACCCGCTCAATTTTATCGATGACTGGTAGCGAGTCTGCTGTCGATGGCCGAAATCCCATCCACGGCATGCTGTCTTCTGTATTTAAGGGCGCTTTGAGCATAGGCTGCGCTTGTTGTAACAGCATTTGGGCGCGCTGCATATTGGCAGGAGCTTCAAGCCCTGCGTACTCCACAGTGCCAGCTAGGCGCAGACCTTCTTGCATCGGAGTCATGATGAAACGTCTATCCATACTTGATACAGGTATCTGCAAACGCTGGCGCTCACAGGGGAGCATCAAGTGATAACCGCGCTCGGTATCTAAGGGAATGTTTACCCCTGTGAGCTGCTTGGCCAAATTTTTAGAGTGTGCGCCTGCAGATAACATGACTTTGGATACTGAGATATCACCTTGACTGGTTTTCAGGTGGATACCCTCTATGTTTAGGCTGGCTTCAAGCACTCGGCAGTGCTCAATGATATGACCACCTAATTGTCTAAAAGTGTCTGTCAACTGGTTAATGACCGCTTTTAAATTGGTGATATGTCCCGTATCAGGGAAAAATAATGCATTGAGCTGGTTGTCCTGTAAGGCGGGCTCACGTGCTAACAACTCTTGTTTGTTTAGTAATTCGTTGATCACACCAATATCATTAAGGCGTTTGCCATGCGCAATTAGAGGCGCAACGCTGCTTTGCTTCTCGACCGTTAATAATGAACCTTTTATCTGCACCCAGTCGTTTAGCTGCCATTGAGTGCTAAAGTCTTGCCAAGATTGCAGGCTGTGTTGGTTTAAGTTTAATAAGGCTTGATGGATGCGCTCAAAGGGCTCAGCGCGCATGTTCATCAAAAGCTGCATGGCCCATGGCATTAAGCGCGGAAGGTAACGCCAATCTAGGCGTAGCGTCCCTGCTGGATTAAAGAGCATAGCTGGAATATGGCGCAGCATACTGGCATCAGCAATAGGAAATACTTGTTCTGTGGCAATATGTCCAGCATTACCCATTGAAGCGCCTTGTCCTATCTCGTTTGCTTCAAGTAATGCAACCTTTAGGCCTCGCGCTTGCAACGTTACTGCAGTAGCTAAGCCAATAATGCCGCCGCCAATAATATGTAAGTCGAAGTCTGAGGTATTCATAAATATTCTCGATTGTACTTAAATAATGCTACGCGCTTATAGTTGCCAGCTTACTGAATTCAAGCGACTAAGCTGGTATGCCCCATTTAAAAGGGTCATCTGCTTGAACGATAAGTGTGGTCTCAGCACAAACATAAGCGTGGCCGCAAATCGTCGGAATAATAGTGTTTACAGGATAGGTCGTCGCAGAGGTGCTTTTGAGGTCAGTGGCATACTGGTAGCTGCCGGTAAATACGCTACCAACAACGCCTTGCTGTCGCCATAACTGCTTAGGTTCCAGACGATTATCATCAGCTAGACAGGCAAGTTTGGCACTAGTACCGGTGCCGCAAGGTGAGCGGTCATAGGCTGAACCTGGACACAATACAAAGTTTTTGCTATCTACTTGGGCATTATTGCTATCAGCGAAAAGCTCAATATGATCAATCTCGCCACCATTTTCGCCTGTAATATTAGCAGCGACTAAAGCTTGCTTAATCTGCAGAGTAACTTGAGTTAACTCTTTTACATTATTGGCCTGAATATTCTGCCCGTGCTCACTAACCAAAAAGAACCAATTACCACCCCATGCGATATCGCCACGGATAAGCCCTAGCCCCGGAACTTGCACTTCGACTTGTTTTTTATAACGATAAGAGGGGACGTTTTGGACGCTGCAGCTACCATCATCATGAAGTGTGGCTTGAACCAGGCCTACTGGAGTCTCAAGCCAATGGACGCCAGCCGTAATTTGTTGTTGATACGCTAAAGAGGCAATGACGCCAATGGTGCCATGTCCGCACATACCCAAATAACCAGCATTGTTAAAAAAGATAACGCCTGCTGTGGCTTTAGGATCAGATGTAGGAAGGAGTAGCGCACCGACAAGGACATCATTGCCGCGTGGCTCTAGAATGATACTTTGACGCAGATGGTCGAAGTTTTGTTTGAAATAATGCAGCTTATCTTGAATGGTGTCACCGACAAGGTCAGGGAAGCCGTCATAAACCATACGGGTAGGCTCACCGCCAGTATGAGAGTCAATAATTTTGAAATTAAATAGTGTAGAAGTCATGACCGACGTCCTAATTCATCCGTGAAAAACTTATATTCCGTATGACCTAATATTTAAGGTCTATATACAGAATGGACTTTTTTAAATCAGTCGTCTTGCTGTTTTTTTAAGAAAGAATGCGCATTCCTGCATAGTGTAACGGTGTACACTATAAGAGAGTTTATCTAAAAGTCGCCAAGATTTAGTAATCGTTAAAAAGACCTATACAAGCTATTTTATGACCACTGAATGTTTGCTTTGATAGGTATGATTCTGAAACTAGCAAGAAAATAATGGTAAAAAAACAAGATGTAATTGATGCGACAAGGAGGACGTATGATTGCTGGAACAGTAGAGGAAACAACAACGCTGGCGATGTCATTACAGCAAAGTATGGAAAGTATGGTTAGTTATTATCCAGATAATAGCGCTGCATTTGTTGGTAACGTCTCACTATTATTACCTCTGCTCGATACCTTGACCAATGTTGTGTTCTTTGTGAAGGACGAAAGAGCACGTTATCAGCTAGCGAATAGAACTCTATTGAAACGCTGTAAGTTAGATAAAAGGGAAGATATTATTGGCTTCACTACTGAGCAGGTGTTTTCTCATCGGCAGAGTAAAGATTATATTTTGCAAGATATGAAAGTGTTGCAAGAAGGGAAGTCAATCGTTGATGATTTAGAACTACATAGCTATGCATCCGGTCAGTTGGGGTGGTGTATTACCAACAAACTGCCTATTTATAATCTACAAAAACAGATAATCGCAATGGTAGGTATATCGGTCGATATCGATGAAGATAACGAGCGCATTTTACGTAAACATGCGCGCTTAGCTGAAGTGGCACAGTTTGTACGAGCGCATCTTGATCAGAAGATTACTATAGTGCAGCTAGCAGAGCTGGCTAATTTGAGTGTATCGCAGTTGGAGCGTACCTTTAAAGCTGTGCTAAATATGTCACCATTACAGTTTGTACAAAAGCTACGACTTGAGCAAGCGATCAAACTATTAGCGCTACCAGAGACGTCTATTACTCAAATATCATTAAACTGCGGCTATAGCGATCATAGTGCTTTTAGCCGCCAGTTTAAACAGTTCACAGGGATGTCACCCACTCAGTTTCGCGAAACGTATTTATAAATATATAGCTAAGCTAATACCCAACCACCGCCGCATCGACAATCCTAGGATCAGAAGCACCATAAATCCCAGTGGGTGTGAGCATAATAGACTGCGTCGAGCCCATGGTGTCCTTAGGGCTGACTTTGTGACCCATAGATTCTAGCTTTTTGACCGTATCGATATTCAGGGCTTTCTCAACACGAATCTCATCGGGCAGCCATTGATCATGAATACGCGGCGCATGCGTGGCCTCAGCGATATTCATATCGTGGTCGATGACATTAGATATGATTTGGGTGACGGTAGTAATAATACGGCTACCACCCGGACTGCCGGTGACGATATAGGGCTTATTATCTTTGAATACTAAGGTTGGGCTCATAGAAGATAAAGGACGCTTGCCAGCTTCAACGGCATTGGCTTCACCGCCTATGAGTCCATAAGCGTTTGAAGTGCCAGGCTTAGCAGAGAAGTCGTCCATCTCATTATTTAATAGAATACCTGTGCCCTCAGCGACAAGGCCTGTGCCATAAGAGAAGTTCAGCGTATAAGTATTTGCCACCGCATTGCCAGCTTTATCGACGATGGAGAAATGGGTGGTTTGATCGCTCTCATAGGGCAGCGGGTTATTGGCCCTAATACTAGCTGCTGGCGTGGCTTTATTTACATCTATTAAATTGCGTAGTTTATTGGCGTAAGGACGCGCGGTAAGCCCGCTAGTCGGTACATCGACAAAGTCAGAATCACCCAGATATTCTGCACGATCGGCATAAGCCAATTGCATTGCCTCGCTCATTAAATGAATCGTTTGTGCGCTATTTTGTCCATAGTCTTTTAGCGGATAGCCTTCTAGGATATTCAATATCTGTACGATGTGAATGCCACCAGAGGACGGCGGCGGCATAGAGACAATCTCATAACCGCGATAATTGCCTTTGACAGGCTCACGCGCGATAGCCTCATAATTCGCTAAGTCCTGTAAGCTCATAGCGCCGCCAGCCGCGTTGACCGCTTTCACAATTTTGCTTGCAGTATCTCCCTTATAAAAACCATCAGCGCCTTTATCGGCGATAAGTTTGAGCGCGCGCGCAAGCTGTGGCTGACGCAAACGCTCACCGGGCTGATAGGTACTGCCATCAGCCTTAAAGAATATCTTTTTAGTACTCGGCCACTTTTGTAGCCGTTCTTTTAGCGCCTCTAATGATTCCGACAAGCCCACTGTGACTTCAATGCCGTCAGAAGCTAGTGCAATCGCTGGTGCCATGACTTGCTGGCGGGTCATCGTACCATGATCTTCTAAAGCCTTGAGTAGTCCGGCTACCGTTCCCGGCACGCCAACCGCTAAACCGTGATAACGCGACAAATCGCTGACTGCTTCGCCGTCATTATCCAAATACATATCACTCGTAGCGCTACTGGGCGCTTTTTCGCGGTAATCAAGGGCAATGGTTTGGTCTTGCTTAGCATCATAAATCATCATAAAGCCGCCGCCGCCAATATTGCCAGCACGCGGTAAGGTAACCGCTAGAGCAAAACCAACGGCTACCGCTGCATCAACGGCATTGCCACCATCTTTTAGAATTTGCAGACCAATATCGGAGGCTAGCGCTTCTTGGCTAGCCACCATGCCATTTTTGGCCCATAAAGGATGCTGAATGGCCGAGCTTGAATAGATAGCTTGGTCAGCTTGGGTTGTAGCAGGAGACGATAAAGCGTTGGTTGCAGCGTTTGACTTGGCTAGGGTTACGCGCTGAGTCTCCGATACTAGCGTTGGCGCCTCAGTCATAATCGCTAGATTAATCGCGTTGGTGTTGAGGGAAGTATTATTAATCACAGCTTGGCTTGTTTCCGCGGCGTGAGCGGATACTGCTAGCAAGAGGGTACTACTCAGCAGTAAAGTAGCCTTGTTAAAATTGGCTTTCTTGGCTTTAGAGTGATTTTTGGCTTTTGTAGCAGATAGCATCGTAACGTCCTTTTAACGAGGTAGAGTAAATATTCCAATTAACGGTAGAGTGATATCAGTTCAAAATGAGGAAACGCTTTAGTCAGGATTGGATAAAAAGTAACTAAACCAAAGCATTCGATTGCAAATACTCAAGCGTACGCTGATAACCATAGCGCCATTGGGCCTGCATTTGCTGTACGAACTTATCGTAATCAGCATGGATGAGATCAAGTCGCCCTTGTCGTATATTAAGTCTTTTGCACACATATTGACCGGCTAGAGCTTTACCATTATCAGCGAATGGCAACCAATGAACCTTATTTTGCTCAGTATTCTTAAAAGATAAAACCTCATCGAGTCGCTCATTGGGGTCAAAGCCAAAAATACGCTGAATAGCAGGTGCCGCTAGTACTTTATCGTAGCGGCTTTTGGTTTCAGCGAATACGGTATTTCCAAACTGGCTGGCTAGCTCAATAGGAGTCAAATCGATGACACCGCCTAAGCTCCAACCCACATCTTCAATAAACGTCGGCTGTAGATAATACATATCTGCCATCGACGCTCTAACCGCTTGCGTGATATCCCAATCCGTGACGAGATAAATATCTTGCATAATACGCCTAGGAGCATAGCGATGGGTAGGGCAAGATAAAGTCTGCTTATCGATATGAGCGAATAGGCTAGCAGGAGCAAACAGCACTTCTTGTAATTCGGCGGCAAGCTGCAGATCTTTTGCTTGAGGCGTTTTTCTCAGCGAATTCTCTACTGGAGTAATACGGCTGGCAATAATCGCGATATCAGGATGATTATTAGCATAATTAATAGGATTAAAGGTTGGTTTTAGTTTAGTTAGCTCTGTGAGCCAATCCGCCTCATTAGCAATCTCAAACATAGCATAATTATTGAGCTCGGCTAACAGCTCATCGTGATTTTCCCGCTGATGTAGTTTGAATAATCGAGTGGCTTGTTTTGATAGTGCTAAACGTTTTAGCCCTTGATAAAAATAGCTGGGTTTTTGTTGTTTTGAGATTAGTGCAAAGTTTTGCCGATGCTGGCTGGCTTGCACTACTTTATAGAGCGCCTTACTCTCGAGCAAAAGCTTTAGATCTTGTGGATCTGGGGCGATATCGACGAGGAGACTTGCCAAACTACCGCCGCAAGTGGCTAGTATCAAGTTAGGCTTTAAGTGATGCTTACATAGAGCCGCGTAACTGCCTAGATAGTAGCCAAACTTATAACCGCCGCCTGAGAATAGCTGTACGCGGTTATAAGGTTTCACTTGAAAGGAGGTATCGTTATTCATCGAGGGTTAATCGACTTTGACAGCTAAAGAAACCGTAAAAATACCGAAGCGATCGATGCGCATATCGAGCTTTTTAAAGCCTGCCTGCAAGACTAGCTGATCCATCTCTGCCTGCGAGCGGCAGCGCATCACCCAGTGACTACCGCGATGATTGTTTAAGGTTTTGCTAATAAATTCTTGCTCAGGATGCCAAGGCTGATTGGTATAAAGTAAATAACCGTTAGGCGCTAAACTGTTATTTATACCTTCTAGTGCAGTACTAATTAAGGTATTGTCGGAGAATAATTCAAACACGCCTGAAGCGATCGCTACATCGAAGCGGTTTGATGAGCTATTTTTTGCGTCATTGACTTGATAGCCTTTATAGCTGGCGTCATTAAAAGCGTCTTTTTGTAGCGTATTGACCCGATCATCAAAGCCTAATTTGACCGCCTTGTCAGCGATAACTTTTACGTTGTGCGCGTCATAATCCCGCATTTCAGCTTGCAGTTGCTCATACTCTTGTAATAAATCAAATACGTAATAACCATTACCACTAGCAATATCGAGGATAGTTAACGTTGAATGATTGTTTTTGGTTTCGCTGTTTGTGCTAGTGGTTTGCATACGTTGGTCAAGAGCGAATCGTCCAAGCTCTAACAAATGCTGACGGCGAATACGAATCCCTTGCCAACCGATATTGTTTAAATAGAACTTATCGACCGCTTTGCCAAAAGCATTGCTGCCTTTTGGCTCATTGGCATACACCTTATCAAGCGAGCTGCCAGAATCAAAACCATGCTCAAGACCAGTGGCAATGGCATCGCTGACATGACCGAATTTTTGCATAGCAAAGCGAGTAATCGCAAAGCTTGGGTTAAACGGCTTAATTGCGAGACGATCGACTTTATCTTTACTAGCGCTATTGATATGAGCGGCAGATAAGTCCACTTCATCGGCGCTGTTAGCGAATAAGCTGTCGGCAAAATCGATACAATCATCGAAGATATCGACTTTATTAGTCTCATGAAATATCGCATGAAAGCTATCAGGGTATAGCTGCCAGCGCTTATTAGGCGAGCTTAACTGCTCATAAAAGCTGCGTTCTGCTTGCTTATCTACTACGTAATCTTTGCCCGCGCATAAGATAAAAGTTGGCGCAGTAATAGCGCCAGCATCGTCAAGCAGGCGCTGACCTGTCGCATGGGTATCGATTAATAAATCGCTAGAGATCGAACCGGAAATCAGCGGGTCCGCGTTATAAGCCGCTTGCGCGTCTTTATCGTGGGTCAGTACTTGCGCTTTCACATAGCTAGATACTCTAGACATCAGACCAAACTTACGCGCGACCTTGAGTGCCGGAATAGCAAACGGAATATAGAGACGAATACTGAGCGCCGGCGTGCCCAGGATCATACCGCGAATATTTGGCGCATAATCATGCACCCAAGCTGCGGCTAATACTGCGCCTATGCTGCTTGCGACAATAATAGTATCTTCGAGTGCAATACCAGTTTGGGCGATAACTAACTCGATAAAGTCGTTTAGGTCACGCTCAAGCTCCGTGACGCTATCAGCATGATCTTTGATACCGCCTGAGCGTCCATTACCGCGCGCATCCCAAGCAAACACTTGATAGCCTGACTGCGCAAAGCGCTCTGCTAATTCTGTTAAACGTCCCGAATGCTCGTGACCTCGGTGCAAGAGTATGACTTGCTTTTGCTCAGACTGCTGTTGCTGTTTCGATTGATTAGCCAATTGTACTAATGGCTGAGTTAACCAATAGCGATAATAGAGCGCTGTACCGTCATAAGCATTAAAGCAGCTTTGCTCAGCGATAATGTTAGCCGATAAATTTGCGCTATTGGTTGATTCTTTAACAGGGCTGTTTTTAGTTTTATTTTTAATAGGTTTGGCTGGCATGTTGACGCGTCCTTGTGAGCGAACAGTATTAATGGCCTCGACAGATTTGGCTATTGGTGGCGGATGATAGTACGTGAAGTAATGCTGAGCGATAAAGGCGAGACGATTAAACGAGGTCTTGATGAGTAATAGCTGATTTAGCCAAAGAATGGGCCTTATATAGCCAATATTAAGCTGACGATAACCTCTAAAATTAACGCGAGGCTTATCAATTGCCATAAAAACCCCAATAGCGCCTAACTCCAAGGCTCGGTCACTTTTACCCAAAGGTCCATGATTGGCGCGCTCACCAGTTGTCAGATGGGCGCTGATAGCGATTAGTTCCGTTAGTGTACTTAAGCCATTAATCAGCTTTAGATGAGCGTGATTTGAGAGTTTCGCGGGATGGAAGATTTTTGGATGCTGTAAAGTGGTGGACTCAAGATATAGTTTCTTGCCAGTAGAGGCAGGTAAATGTGAAGACAAACTCGCTATTAATAAATAGTCTGACAGAATATCACCACCTTCATTGAGCACCGCTCCTAAGGTTGAGGCCTGCTGATGCTCTCTTGCCATCATGCCATCGATAGCGTTGAGTGCCATACGCACTAACAGTGCCAAGGGCAATATGAGCCAGGCACGCGCATTTTGCTCGCTATGGTCGCTACCTACTAGAGTTTTATTACCTGCCTGCGGCGGTATGTTTGCAATCACATAAGCGCTACCCGCACTAAGTACAATAGCGCTAACGGTCACTTGATTGGCGCTTACTCCAGAGCTGACCAATTTATCACTGATGGGCCGCAGTTGATTTTGAAATTGAGTCTTTAGCTGATATATGGACATAGTCAATAAGGCTCGGATAAGAAGAACGAAGTTATTATTGTACCGGTAAGAAGAGATATAAAAGTATTAACAAATCCTATCACACCCATAGAGCTGTGAGATAAATAAAATTAGATAAGAGTTTTATACTTAGTTCAAAAAAGTATTTACCTTTTTGAGTAATATCCTCTAAACTTGTTGCTATATTACTCAATCGTAATGTTTTGTATGTTAATTAAATGCAGTATGGTTAAATAAAACAATTATAAACGGCGTTATAAACTATCTTTTACTTAACGTTATATTCATTCTAATAGATGTTGAGTGTGTTTAGTACGACATTACTTAGCCTCGAAAAAGGAATTTTTATGTCATTTATCGACCCGCGCAAGCCGTCATTTTCGTTATCAACGCCTGTGCCGCAATCATCGACCATAAAATATAAATGGCTATCTCGAGTCAGTTATACTTTGCTATTAGCGAGCAGCGCTGTAGTTATGGCTGGTTGTCAGTCTAATAAGACGTTAGATAGTTCTGCTAATAGCTCCGCTGCACTTATCGATTTTAGCGTCACCGATCCCGCTACCATGCAGGCGCAAGGTAAGGCTTTTAATCAAAGCATACAAGCACAGGACGAGCGCTATCAGCAACTGTTTGACCAAGCCCGCTTTCCTAATAGTGATAGCCAAGCTAAGCGCCATCTACTAAGTGCTATTCGTCAGCATTTAGCGACCGAGCATGTCGCTGTGGCCCAAGCTAATTATAATGCTGTTCCTTTTATCGACGCTGACAGTATAGACGCCGGCTCTACAGGGCTACTCAGAACGATTCTTGAAGTTTACGCCTATCGGGAAGAGCAAGAGAATAATGACGATGAAACTGATAGCTACGATTATAGTGACAGCCAACAAGAAGCAGATACTGTATGGATCGAAGACGCAGAAGATCCTGATAAGCAATATGCTGATTATGTTGAACAAGAAGCGCAAACCTCACTTAACGATTACGATGATGTCGTCGTATACGAATCTGAAGCTGCAACAGAGGACACGAGAGTAGCGGCAGACTTTAAAGTGGCATATGAAGTGGACGGTATTGAATATGACCGCGATGGTTACGACATCGACGGTTATGATGAAAACGGCTATGATAGGGAGGGCTATGATTACTACGGCGACAGGACAGAGGACTATAAAGAAGACAGCGGCAATACTAGCTTCCGTGAGCGCATAACCGATAATAATCCAAAAGATTGGCTGACAGATTTTGAGGCGATGCAAGAGGCCAAACAAATCGAAAAAGATAATTCAAACAACCCTGGCGTCGATCCGGCCCAACCCTCCACTCCTGGCGCTATTAGTATGGTCTTAAGCATGCTGCATAAAACGCCCGAGCAGGTCGCTGCTGCAAATGCTTATCAGTACAAATACTTAACCTTCAATAGCGTTAGTCAATATTTGCCAAAACAGCGCCAATTCAAGACAGTCTACAGCTACGATTATACCGCACCAACTATTAGCTCATCGGTGCAGTTGCCGTTAGCTTTTGACTTTAATACGAGCAAAATCACAATAGATCCAGCGGCTATTATGCCGATAGTTGCCTTGGCTAATCCTGAAGATACGCCGACGCAAATGACCGCGCATACAGTGGATTTTGGTTTGCCAGAGGCTATCACCTCGCAGCTACCGACTGCGGTTATCTATGATGCTGCTATCAATGCTATGCAAGCAAGCATGGCAGAATTAGCGCCCGAACACTTCAGCGCCGTTGATATCCGAGAAGATAATTTTGCTAAACAAGTGGACGCCGCGCGCGCAATAAAAGTCAACTTTGGCAGCAAACAAACCGGCGAAATCGTCGGCAAAATGCTCAAATACATGAGCCAGTCTCTGCAGCAATACGTCGATGCCAATCCCACTCAGTATCCAGATGACGCTATGTTAAAAAAGGCGATAGATAAAATACAAGTCTACAATAAAGGCTATCAGAGTGCTGATGTTGGTGCCTTATTGCAGCTGGTAGAAGCTATTGTGCCTATCTCCTTTAATCAAGTGAATTACTATTACCTCGATAGCTCAGACAAGCTGTTAGCTAAGCAGCAACGGATCAATATCGGTGGCGATTTAATGGGCTCAAACACCACTGTATTGAACCAAATACGTTATGACCGCAGCAGCTTTGAGAGTAGTAAATTAACCCCGCTATTGAACCAAACATTTGGCGCAAACACGCCTCCAGCAATCGATGGTAATGCTTGGCTTGCCGAGCAGCGTCAGCGAAAAGATCGTCTTGAGCAAGCTCGCTACGCACGTTATGACTATGATTATGATGGTGGTTATGACTATAAGAATGCTTACGACCGTAGTTCTGATAGCGCTACTGAGGCCGCTGATTGATGTAGAACATAGCAATTTTGGAATCAGTATTAAGCTTTTTTAAGGATAAAAAATGAAAACTCAATTCAAGCCATTAGCGTTATCTTTAGCTCTAAAACCTATCATGTCTAAACGCTCGCTATTGGGTAGCGCTTTATTGATTAGCAGTGTGGCGCTGACGGGGTGTCAATCAGTGGGCACTAATCCACAAGGTGAGATCAGTCTTGCGGCCAGTCAAGATGCTGCAAAATCAACCCTAGAAACAGCCCTAAAAAAACAGCGTCGTAGCTCGTTTAGTTATCACAGTAACATTGAGATCAGCAATGAACAGCAATTTTTAAATATAAATAAGACCCAATTGGTGGCATCAGAGACTGCTGCGAGATATTGTGAAGAGACCCATGATCAAGCCTACGCTGACTTAGTTGCCCAAGCACAAGCGCAAAACCTAGAGCTATCAGCACTCCAGTATAATCCTCAGCGCACCGCGCTTAAAAATGAGTATTTGGCGTGTGCGCAAGCCTATCGAGCTTGGGACGCAAATAAAGCTGATGACTATGATAGTTATGATGGTAGTTATGAAGATAATTATGATAGTTATAATAACTATGGTGATGAGGCTATAGCTGAAGCCAGTGATGAGCTCTATGCTTCAGAGCTAACTGTCGAAGGTAGAGGGAATGAGGGTGCAACTATTATTGAAACCAGTACTATAAAAGGCAACCGTCTTAATGAGACAAAGTATAACGGTACTTCACAAAACATAAGCCCTTATTATCAGCAGCTATTTGACAACTATGACAACAAATCAACACCGCTAGATATCAAAAAAGCGCAATTACTTGATGCATATTTACTCAAGCCATTATCTATCAACGCCCAAGGCGTCTATCAGCCTCTAGCCGGTAGGTTCACTATGCTGATGAGCGCTCAGTATCAAGGACGTAATAATCATACAACTATCAATCAGCCTATCTATGTCGATTTTAAGACCGGTAATATCTATCTGTGGGTCGACAACTTTGCGCTGCTGACCTCAGAGTTTGCCGATGACAAGCTTGGCACTCAGTGGCACAACAAATGGCTACGCTTAGCGATTGATGATGGTAGCTTGCCCAAAGGCTTCGGTAAGTCAGTCATCAAAGCGCACTTTGAAGCTTTAGATCGCACTTATGAAGCGGCGCCCGTAAGTCAGTTTGATTATGTTGCGCCTACGACTTTGGCGACTCTATCCCCCAAACTGCCTAAGCCGCAGCTAAATACCATGCAGCAAACGCCGCAAATCATCCGCCGCGTACAAAGCGCTGAGAGTTATGAGCAGTTTTATAAGGATTACGTCAGTATCTTTTATGAGCTGATTACCAATCAATACCCTGAACTCGTTCAAGAAGACAAGGCTTATGAGCTAGGCGATCCTCGGCCTGATGCGACTAAGCTCACCAGTAAAGTACTCGTTCAGCAAGCTTTATCCTTAATGAAAAATGTCACCGATCAGCAAGCAGATAGTATTGTCAGTGAAGTGTTCGAAGGTTCGGCGCGTTCGGAGAACGAATCGATGGATAGTAATGATGCAAATCAGCAGCCGACCATTCAGCTGTTATATGGCCTAAACGGGCGCGGGCAAATACAGTGGCAGCATCAACGCAACCAATATGCAGACCCTGAAAAAGCCAGTGAAGGGCTGACTGTAGATGTGTTACAGCAATATATGCCCGTCTCCTCGGTTAGTGCTTTTCCAAATTTACCGGCTGACAGACAAATCCCTAATGCTAGTAATAGCGTCGATATTAGAAAGTACGGGCGCGAGCTGATGGAATACTATCGCGCGGGTAATGGCACTGCTGTTGGTAAGATGGTCTACAATACACTACCTATTAATAAAGCGCTGTATTTCTCAATGATTGAGCAAGCGCAGTATCAACAGGCGAACCTAGAAGCTGCTGAAGAAGATAGTGTGGAGTAGTCGTTTTAACTACCAAGCTGCTAAGCATAAAAAAGCCTTGGCGCTATTTAACGATAGCACCAAGGCTTGTTATATTTCTGCCAACTAGCGCCATTGGCCTTGGTACATAGCACCTATAATAGGGTTGAGCCCGATCTGATAGGCAAGATCAGCAGGACGGGCAATATCCCATAATACTAAGTCTGCATCACAGCCAACAGCGATTTTGCCTTTATTGTCTAATCCTAGTGCTTTGGCCGCATAAACCGTAGCTCCTGCAAGCACTTCTTCTGGCGTTAAATAAAATAGCGTACAGCCCATATTCATGGCTAGCAGTAAAGAGGTTAGGGGTGAGGTGCCAGGGTTACAATCGGTTGAGATGGCCATAGGGACTTGATGTTTACGCAGCGCGTCAATCGGTGGCAGCTTGGTATCACGCAGGGTATAAAATGCGCCTGGTAATAACACCGCTACAGTATCGCTGGCTGCCATCTTCTCAATATCAGCTTCTGATAAGTGCTCTAGATGATCGCTCGATAGCCCTTGATAGTCAGCAACTAACGCACTAGCGCCTATGTTGGAGAGCTGTTCTGAATGCAGTTTGACGGGTAGATCAAGCGAGCGTGCTACCTCAAAAACGCGCTTCATTTGCTCACTACTAAAAGCAATTCCCTCACAAAAGCCATCGACGGCATCGACTAAGCCCTCGCTATGCAAGATGGGCAACCACTCGCAAACTTGCTCGATATACTCATCCGGACGATCTTTATACTCTGGTGGCAAGGCATGCGCGGCAAGATAACTGGTGCTGACATGAAGGTTATATTTCTCGCCAAGCTGACGCGCGGTGGTGAGCATCTTACGCTCAGTCTCAAGATCAAGACCATAGCCGGATTTGATCTCAATACTGGTTACACCCTCGCGCATTAATGATAGCAGACGCTTCTCACTTTGTGTAAATAGCTCATCAACACTAGCCTCACGGGTCGATTTCACTGTCGAGACAATACCGCCGCCTTGCTCAGCGATGTCTTGGTAGCTTGCACCATGTAAACGCGCTTCAAACTCATTGCTGCGGTTGCCTGCATACACGAGATGGGTATGGCAATCGATCAGACCTGGCGTTATCCAAGCGTTATTAGCGTCATAAACTTGCTCGTTTTGATAGCTAGAAAGACAGCTTGATATCGCATCTTGCGTCCCAATCCAAGCAATTTTTCCATTGTTAATACCGATAGCGGCGTTTACTAGCTGACCGTAAGGGGTATTGTTGCCGTCACCATCTGTGCTTATATCAAAGCCATGCTCCGCCGAAAAAGTAGCGAGATTGGCATTGATAATAAGGCTATCAAACGATTTCATAGTGTCATCATTGTTTGTTTGCTTGGTAGAATTAGTCATCATGTGCTCCTGCTTATTTTAGTTTAAAGCTAGTGCGTTTATAGTTTTCAATAAAAAGTGGTAGGGTGCATTCCATCCATTATTATCATAACTTTTGGCTGGTGCTTAGAAATCACCCCGCACCTAACTTATTTTAATTTGACGGTAACAGATGCCTCTCAACGATAGTCGCTAATAGACGTGCAGCGACTTTACAACTGCGGTTATCGACATCATAAGTCGGGTTAATTTCAGCGATATCGGCCATTTTAACTTTGCTGGATGCCATAATAAGTTTGACCGCGCGCTCAACAAAGGCCAAATCGATACCATAAGCGGCCGGAGCGCTGACCCCGGGCACCACGCTTGCTGGCAGGCAATCCATATCAATGGTTAAATAGATAATATCGACGTTATTAATAAAGGTTTCTATTTGCGCCGCAATTTTTTTCCATTTTTTATTAGCGCAATCTTCATCGCTAATGATTTGCACGCCTAAATCATCGGCACGATCAAATAGGGCAGCCGTGTTTGATAATCGGCTGACACCAATGCAGCAGTAATGAAAAGGTTGGTTAAAAGCTTGTAGGTGCTCAGCGATTTGCCGAAAAGGCGTACCGGATGTGGCAACATTAGAGGCACGAATATCAAGGTGCGCATCAAAATTAATGATACCGATAGTAGGCATCGCCTGAGCCTTTATCTGATCTTGATTATTATGCTTTATTTGCAGCGCTTGCCATAGGCCCAAAAAGCTACCATAGGCGATAGCGTGACCACCGCCAAGCCCGATAGCTAGACTGCCTTGTTTGATAATACTAGTGACCACATCGGCATAGCGCTGCTGCGCTTCCTCTAAAATCTGCTCAGCAAACTCATCATTATCATCGCATTCGACGTTGCCAGCATCACCCAATAAGGTTGGCAACTCGCCATCAAAGTTATCTTGCAATGCACTGATAACAGGAAGACTGGCAAAAGTACTTTTTAATAGCGGCGGTGCTGCCCTCGCGCCAATGCGGCCTTGATTACGGCGCACGCCTTGATCGCAAGCGAAACCTACTAAAGCGATGTGTTGGCTTGTTTTATCAAAAGTATAAGGCTGAGCAAGCTGATACCAATAGCGGGCGCGCTCCGTTTCAAACGGTTCGCTACGACCTGTCCATAGGCTCATATCCGCAGCTACGTGATGAATAGCAGTATTAGTCATTGATGATACCCTTTTAACTGATAAAAGTTTAACTGACTTACTCAGACAAATACCACTGATCGCGCAGCTCTGACCAATGCTCGGTTAAGGTACGCGTCAATACAATCTGCTTAGCCGCTTCAATATCAGGCGCAAGATAGCGGTCTTTATCATAAAAGCTCACTTGCTCGCGCAGACGCTGATGCGCTGTTTGTAAAGGCTTCGAGGTATCAAGGTCCTGACGGAAGTCAATACCTTGTCCTGCTGCTAACAGCTCAATGCCAATAATAGTCGCCGTATTTTGTACCATCTCATACAGTCGGCGCGCACAATATGTCGCCATCGACACATGGTCTTCTTGATTAGCAGAAGTTGGGATACTATCCACGCTACCCGGATGGGCGATAGATTTGTTTTCTGAAGCCAGCGCCGCGGCGGTCACATGGGCAATCATAAAGCCTGAGTTCACCCCAGCGTTCTCAACCAAGAATGGCGGCAAGCCTGCTGACAAAGTGGCATCAATTAGTAGGGCGACTCGGCGCTCAGACATCGAGCCTATCTCAGCAATCGCTAATGCCAAAATATCAGCAGCAAAGGCCACCGGCTCGGCATGGAAGTTACCGCCTGAGATAGCTACTGGTCCATCTTCGTTATTGAAGATCAGCGGGTTATCGGTCACCGCATTGGCTTCGATGAGTAGTGTTTGTCCCGCTTGATTGATAATATCTAAGCAGGCGCCCATCACTTGTGGCTGACAGCGCAAGCAGTAGGGATCTTGTACGCGATCGTCTTGCTCACCGTCATGAGAGGCACGAATCGCGCTACCTTCAATCAAACTTCTATGCGCTTGCGCGATCTGAATCTGGCCATGATGACCACGCACTTCATGAATACGTGCATCGAACGGTGCATCTGAACCTTTGGCCGCATCGATCGACATCGAGCCGACGATAGTAGCGGTCTCTAATAAATCACGCGCGTGGAAATAACCCCGCAGCGCTAGAGCGGTTGAGACTTGCGTACCATTGATCAGTGCCAGACCTTCTTTTGCTGCAAGGGTGATCGGCTCAAGACCATGCTGTGCTAGGGCGTCGGCGGCTGGTACTAGCTCGCCTTTCACAAACACTTGCCCTTCACCCATAATCGCCAGCGTCATATGCGAGAGCGGTGCTAGATCACCTGAAGCGCCAACTGAGCCCTTAGCTGGAATATGCGGAGTGATTTGGTTGTTAATTAAACCAAGTAAGCTATCGACAACGAGGCGGCGCACGCCTGAGACGCCTTGCGCGAGACTGGCAACTTTCATTACCATGATCAGTCTGACCACGTCAGCAGGTAAGGCCTCACCTGTACCTACTGAATGCGAGATAATCAGATTACGTTGTAGTAGCTCTAATTGCTCATCGCTGATGCGGGTCTTAGCGAGTAATCCAAAGCCGGTGTTAATCCCATAAGCGCTCTTATCACGAGCGATGATAGTACGAACGTCTTCGTGTGAGGCGTCGATAGCGTCATAAGCACTATCAGGTAGGGTTAGCGTTACGGGATAATCATAAATATCACGTAACATAGCAAAGCTAAGCTGACGGGGCGTTAGGGTCATTTTCTTTATAGTGGTCATAAAAGCTATCCTAATAAGTAGGTTTTTTGAATTTTAAATAATACGATTGCTTTGTGGGGTAGTCGACTAATACCTATTTAATCATCGGCAAATTCAGACCATAGTCTTGCGCCGTTTTAATAGCTAGCTCGTAGCCGGCGTCAGCATGACGCATCACCCCTGACCCGCAATCATTAACCAGCACGCGGGATAAACGTTTGGCTGCTGCATCCGTACCGTCAGCGACGATCACCATGCCTGAGTGCTGAGAGTAGCCCATACCGACGCCGCCGCCATGGTGCAGGGATACCCAAGTGGCGCCGCCTGCAACATTGAGCATAGCGTTTAGGAGCGCCCAATCAGAGACTGCATCCGTGCCATCTTTCATGCTCTCAGTTTCCCTGTTGGGGCTAGCAACCGAACCGGTATCTAAATGATCACGGCCGATGACAATAGGCCCTTTTAGCTCACCATTTTTAACCATCTCGTTGAACGCGAGGCCTGCTTTGTCGCGCTCACCAAGTCCCAACCAGCAAATACGCGCAGGCAGACCCTGGAAGTGAATGCGCTCTTTTGCCATATCGAGCCAACGATGGATGTGCTGGTTTTCAGGGAATAGCTCTTTGATCTTTTGATCGGTCTTAAAAATGTCCTCAGGGTCACCGGATAACGCCACCCAGCGAAACGGGCCTTTACCTTGGCAGAACAGCGGACGGATATAAGCGGGCACGAAGCCTGGGAAGTTAAAAGCGTCTTTAATGCCTTCATCAAAAGCGACCTGACGAATATTATTGCCATAATCTGTCGCTGGGACTCCCATCGCTTGTAAGTCAAGAATCGCTTGCACATGCACCGCGCAAGACTGTGCCGCCGCTTTGGTCAGTGTTTCGTATTGACTTGGATCTTCTTGCGCCGCTTTCCATTCTGCAACCGTCCAGCCACTAGGCAGGTAACCATTGATTAGATCATGCGCAGAAGTTTGGTCAGTGACTAGATCAGGTTTTATCTCGCCGTCTTTGGCGCGCTTAACCATCTCTGGCAGGAGGTCGGCGGCATTGCCGAGCAGGGCGATAGAAATAGCTTCGCCTGCGGCAGTATGCTCTTTAATGAGCTTATAAGCATGGTTGAGATCGTCAGCTTGCTTGTCGACGTAACCGGTACGCAAACGAAAATCAATACTCGACTGTTGGCACTCGATGTTCAGTGAGCATGCGCCAGCAAAAGTCGCGGCCAAAGGCTGCGCGCCGCCCATACCGCCAAGTCCCGCAGTCAATATCCAACGCCCGCTCCAATCACCATCATAATGCTGTCGACCTGCTTCCACAAAAGTCTCATAAGTACCTTGCACAATGCCTTGAGTACCGATATATATCCAGCTCCCCGCGGTCATCTGCCCATACATAAATAGGTCTTTACGATCCAGCTCGTTGAAATGCTCCCACGTGGCCCAGCGCGGTACAAGGTTGGAATTGGCAATGAGTACGCGTGGCGCGTCTTCATGGGTTTGAAACACGCCCACCGGTTTGCCTGATTGCACTAATAATGTCTCATCGTCTTCTAACTCTTTTAAAGATTCTAGGATTTGATCGTAACTTTCCCAGTTGCGAGCAGCGCGGCCAATACCGCCATAAACGACTAGACTTTTTGGGTTTTCGGCGACATCAGGATGCAAGTTGTTTTGTAGCATACGAAAAGGCGCTTCAGTGAGCCAGCTTTTACAATGAAGCTCACTTCCTGTAGGTGCGGCGATTTCACGGCTGTCGTCACGACGAGTAAAGGTAGGGATTTGCGGCGCAGATTGAGTAGTCATCATCGTTCCTTATGATTGTCTAAAGAGGAGTTTCGGTAACCATAAAATAATTACGCTATAAATATTAGTATGAATAAGTTGTATATACAAATTATCAAGAATTAAATTGGCTTGCAAGCACTTTTTATAATTATTTATTCTGTCAAAATCGTACGATGATGGTTATAGTAAAGCTCATAATCTGATGAGGATGTTTTCGCAATGAAGGTGGATGACCAGTAATAACGGTGTTAAGTAATGGGTATAACTAAAATGAAAACTGAAAAAACAAAAAAAAGTCCGGCGTATCAGCGTATCAAAACAGCGATTTTGCACAATATTCATAGCGGTAAATGGCAGGCAGGAGAGGCGATATCTACTGAAATGGCGCTAGCAGAAGAGTTTGGTGTGTCGCGGATGACAGTCAATCGAGCGCTAAAAGAGCTCAGCGAAGAGCGGGTACTTGAGCGCAGACAAGGGTCTGGCACCTTTGTGGCACAGCAGCAATTTAACCATACTTTTGTAGAGGTGCGTAATATCGCTGAGGATCTAAAATCAGCCAATCACGACTATCAAGCCCAAGTGGTGAGCAAACGTAGTATTACCCAAGAGACCTTAGCAGAAGCGCTACCAGAAGAATTGCGCGATAAGTTTGACTATACCGCGGCAAAGCCTAAGCAGAATAATAGCGCTCAGTTAGCAAAAGAGGATCTGTCGCAAGCGCTGGTATATGAAGTGAAGATTATCCATCTGGCTAATGATCTACCGATACAGTTCGAAGAGCGCTGGGTCGCGGCCCAGCAGTTGCCTGACTTTATAGAGCAAGATTTTAGGGTAGTGAACACTAGCGACTATCTAATTGAGCAGATTCCGTTAGAGCGAGGAAGCTACACTATTCAAGCGCTAGCAGCGCCTAAAGATATTGCCAAAGCTTTGCAAATAGCCCCTGATTCGCCAACTTTAATGCTACAGCGCCAGACTTATTCTGCAGGCAAGGTGCTAACGGTGGTAAAGATGTGGCATGCCGGCGAGCGCTATCAGTTCGCAGGAGAGCTATGATTAGTGATGACTGCTGTTTCAACTCTAAAACAAACGCTTATTGCTGTTATCAAGATAAGAGAGGTTAAGCTATAAAAAGCATACAATTAACGTACTATAATATCTGAGCTGTTGTTGACATAAGCTGCTAACATAAATTGGCGTGTTAAATCCAAACCATAAAAAGAGGATAATAATGTCAAATCAAGGTGAGATGAATTACGAAGTTATTGATAATAAAGATAAAAAACGTTTTGAGATTCATATCGATGATCAAATTGCTTTAGAGGACTATGAGTTCTTTACCACTTCTCAAGGCGAGAAGGGTATTGAGTATAAGCATACTGAAGTACCTGATGCGCTTGGCGGTCAAGGTATCGCAGGCTATTTAGTCAAATATATCTTAGAAGATGCAGCGGCAAAAGGCTTACGAGTCAAACCCACCTGTCCTTATGTAAAATCTTATATCGACAAGCATCCAGAATATCAAGCCAATTCGGTATTTCATGACGCAACAGCTTAAGATCAAAGCGAAATAAATAGTACGATAGCAATAGTCGATAAAAAAGCCATGACGAATTGAACTGACCCCCATAAGTTGGACACAACTTATGGGGTATTTTTATGCGTTACGACCTAGACTTTAAGATGCAAGT
>NZ_JBPYDA010000006.1:0-218752 GCF_051847375.1 Psychrobacter sp. 2Y5 | reverse complement strand
CTAATGAATTTCTTAGATCTAGCTAATCAAGACTGTCACCTCTTAATCAACTTCTAACAACTCAGAACCAATAAAGCTCCTTGCTGTGGGTGTGTATTATATAGATTTAGACATGTCTGTCAAACACTATTTTATAAATCGGTGAAATAAATAATTTCGGTAGTCAAAAGTGCGTAGGAATAGAGTCGCGGCATTATAAAACAGATATAGTAGCACGCTGTAAGGGCTGTACTTTTTTATTTAAAATTGACTATAAAAGTTTATAGATAAATACTATTTGATAAATTATAGGATAGAAGCTTACTATAGCAGTTTGTCTTTTCACGCCCTAATCATTGGAGCCTACCATAGATCCTTTAGCGACACCACAAACGCTTGCACCCTGGTCTTGGATCGACTTAGCCGGTCTAGGCTTAGTATTGCATATTACTTTGATGGTAGTCATGACTTTGCGCATCGTCACAGTACAGCGCAATATTGGCGTATCTATTGCTTGGATTGCTATGCTCTATACGCTGCCTTTGGTGGGGTTTAGCGCTTATCTTTTATTAGGGGAGCCAATGATTGGGCGGCGCTATCGGCAGCGAGTCGATCAAGCGCAGCTATTGACTAACGACATGGCGGCTCGTGAGCGTTTGGTTTTTGATCAAGGCCAAGATCTATTGTCCAATCATTATCGCGGTGTTAGCTTGATCGGAACGCGAAAGACTGGGTTTGGAGTGTTTGCCGGTCATCAAATGCAGCTGCTGACAAGTCCAAGCGCTATTTTTGATCAGCTTATTACCGATATAAATAATGCTGCTCATACTATCTATATGGAATTTTATATTGTCTATCCTAAAGGCCAAGTGCTCGAGGTGTTGCAGGCTTTGATCAGTGCGGCAAAGCGCGGGGTAGAGTGTCACATATTAGCTGACAGCGTCGGTAGTCTAGCTTTTGTTAATCGCAAGCACCATGAAGCATTAGAAAAAGCGGGTGTGTTTGTCCATCAGTCGCTGCCAGTAGGGCTGTTTAAGACCTTATTTAAGCGCTCAGACTTGCGTAATCATCGTAAGATTATTGTCATCGATGAGTATATAGGCTATACCGGCAGCTTTAATTTGGTTGATCCCAATTTTTTTAAACAAGATAAAAATGTCGGACAGTGGATTGATGTGATGATTCGTAGTACTAGCGTGCAACCGATTAGTATCGCTACGGCTATGACTAAAGTGGTGGTCACCGATATCGGCGCTGAGAGTCAAGATAATCTTTATGAGCTTGATAAGCGGGTGAATAATTACACGCGTAAGCTCTATGTGATGCATCCTACTATTAATGATCTCAATAGCCGGGTGCAAGTGCTCGACGAGGAGTCAGATGAGCAAGAGAGTGCCGTGCAGCCGCTAGCAGGAACAAGCTTGATAGATATTGCGCCCATGCCTGTAGTAGATAACGTCGTCGCTCAGCTGATTCCATCAGCGCCGCAGCTGACAGGTCATGTGATTTATAATACCTTAGTAACAGTCATTCACCGAGCCAATACCCGTATTCAAATTACTACCCCTTATTTTGTGCCAGACGAAGCCTTATCTGGCGCACTAACTACGGCTGCAAGGCGCGGCGTCGATGTGACTTTGATCGTGCCAAAAAAGGTAGATTCATTCTTAGTGCAGCACGCCTCGCAGGCTTATTATCAAGAGCTGTTGGAGGCGGGCGTTAAGATCGCACGCTTTGAAGGCGGTTTGCTGCATACTAAAACGGTGGTCATTGACGATGATTACTGTCTGTTTGGTACGGTGAATATCGATATGCGTAGCTTTTATCTGAATATGGAAGTGACTTTGGCGATTTATACGCCAGAGATGGTGGCACAAGTTGTGAGCTGCCAAAATGCTTATTTACAGAATTGTCAATTCTTAGAGCTGTCATATTGGCAGCAGCGCCCTCGTTCTAAAAGCTTGTTTGATAATGTGATACGCTTGTTTAGTCCCTTGTTATAATTAGCACGTTCATTCACCTACAGGATACGTTTCGTTATGTCTGCTAGCTCTGATTCTTTTGTAGCCAAAACTTCACTTGATTATATCGCTGAAGGGTACTGGCAAGACTTTTTAGGAGAGCGACCTATCGCCGGTGGTATCGCTTATGAGGAGCAGCTGCAGGCTTGCAAGCTAGATGAGACGCTAGCGAGCTTGCAGCGCGTGGACACGCTGTTATCGCAAATACGCCGAGATAATGCTAAGCATGTCACAGCAGAAGCTGACTTATTGGCTGACGATCGCTTTCGGCATTTATTATGGTTCCTTGCGTTTTATGTCGGACGTATTTTAGCCCGTGAGTGGAAAAGCCTACCGCATTGGTATAGTCAGTCTGAGCTGCGTCGCCGTTATCCTGATCTGAGCTTATCTGTTGCTGATTTTTATCAAGAAATGGCGGTGGCTTATCGAGCAGATAGCCTTGAAGTAGATGGCACTCAAGTAAATAGCCCTGAAGTAAATAACGATCTGAATGATGCGAACCCTCATTCCAGTGCGTTATTTTTTGCTTTAGAGCCAATCGGCTTACGACTTTTCGGTCATATTGATCGGCAGTTTGTCGCCGCTCAAGGTGGGCAAATTGCTAGTGGCCTATATCAGGCGGTTAAAGAGCGCTTGCCTCAGATCCGTTCTCAAACCTCTCAGATGGCTACTACCACAGCAACGATTCAAAGACCTCAGGCGAACACAGAAAACAAGCCAGAATATCAGCAAAAATTAGGGCGAGGTCAATCGGTAGATATAGACACTAAGCCGCCTACTCATACTGTCTTATCGTCAACCACAGCGCAGTTAAAGCCAACTGAAAGTGGTAATAATCCTGCAATGACGGCGGATATTAAGGTTGATAACCATGTTAATAAAAGCCCTAATAGCCAGACCAAAAATCATAAAGCTGCTAATAAAAACTCCCAACCAACTCCTGAGGTTTTTACTCGTCTATTAACTGAGCTGAATGAGATTGAATTCCCACAAAATGCTGGTATCAAGGAATACGAGCAAGCTTGTCACATACTCGATCAGTTCGAGCGTCATATTGCTAAGCAAAATAAACCGCGCGCGCAAGTCAAGTTCTCTGATACTCATCAGGCTGCTCACCAGCAAGCATTAAGTTTATTACAGAAGTCAGCCAATGCAGGCCATACTGCCGCTATGTTACGACTGGCGATGTATGAGCTATTAGGCGAAGTCATGACTGAGCCGAGTATAGACACTGAGAGTCCGGCCCATAAAGACAAAGCGGCTATAGGCAAAGCTAGCAAAGACAAAGGCATAAGCTTAGTTAAGCAAGCGGCTGATGCCAATGATAGCCGTGCCCAGCGCTTGTTAAGTAAGCTGTATTATCAAGGGTTTGGGCTTACGCAGGATATAGCTATGGGCAAATATTGGCTAGAGCAAGCAGCCGCTAATGGTCATCCTGAGGCGATGATTATCGATAAACAATGGCAGCAAGCACAGCTCTTGATGACGACTAAAGCCCAAGAACAGCATAGCTTAAAACGCTATCAGCTATTGATTGGCATGGTAGTGCTAGTCGCCTTATTATTAATTATTTTTGTCTGACTAATAGCGTTATTCTAATCATTTGCAGTAAAATTACCGCTTTTTATATTATTCATTAACCCAAGCTGAACCTCTCATGTCCTCTTCTTTTGTAGCGCCACCTTGGTATTATCGAGTAGCTATTGCTATTCTCAAGCCCTTATATCGTATGCAAGTTTGGCACCGCTCGCACAAGCGTGATAATTATCAGCAGGAGGTCGCTCAGCGTTTTGGCAAGACGTATCCTGCGCCGCCGCAACCGTCACAGGTAATGACCTCTAAACAAGCGCCAACAGTGATTTGGTGTCACGCGGTATCTCTAGGAGAGACCAATACTGCCGCTCCTTTATTGGACGCTTTGATGGCAAAAGGCTACGCTATTTGGCTGACTAATACCACTCAAACTGGTTTTGCTCGCGGAGCCAAGCGCTTCGCTGATGATATCGCGCAAGGGCGTTTGAGTCACAGTTATGTCCCTGTTGATAGTCCTGTCGTTATTGAGAGTTTTTTGACGCACGTGCAGCCTATTGCCGCTTTATTTATAGAAACTGAGCTGTGGGCTACTATTTTGAGCAAACTATCTGAACGGCGCATTCCGAGTATTTTGGTCAATGGACGCTTATCTTTATCATCCTTTAACAGCTATCAAAAGATCGGCGCGGTAAGCGCTAGCATGATGCAAAACTTAAGCTTAATCATCGCGCAAGATAACCAATCGGCAAAGCGCTTTCGTCAGCTTGGTGCGTCAAGCGCGCAAATTCGAGTAGCTGGTTCGTTGAAATGGGTGATTAATACGCCTACCTCTGCCAAGCAAGCTGAGCCAGACGCAACTAACATTGTAGGGCTTAAAACGTTGAATCGACCGTTATGGGTAGCGGCTAGCACCCACGAAGGCGAGGAGGAGGCTGCCTTATCTATGCAGCAGCGCTTATTAGCGGATACCAAATTAGCCAATACTCTATTGATTATAGTGCCGCGGCATCCTGAGCGTTTTGATGAGGTCGCTGATCTGATCAAAGCTCGCAGTTTAACACTGGCTAGACGTAGCTTAGATGAGCCTGTTAGCGCCCAAACGCAAGTTTATCTAGCGGATACGATGGGCGAGTTGATGCACTGGTATCAGCAAGCCGATGTCGCTCTAGTTGGCGGCTCGTTAGTGGATATTGGCGGTCATAATCCCGTAGAGCCCGCGAGCGTAGCAACGCCTATACTGATGGGCCAATATACGCAGTCTTGTCAAAGCGTAGTGGATAAATTAGCAGAGGTAGGCGCACTATATCAGCCGAACAATGAGCATTATCACTCTGATAAAGGTAGTTTACCCGTTATGGATGCTGCAAATAATTCCATTTCAAACTCTAAAATGCTCAGTGATAATGAACTTATCTATCAGCAGCTAGCGTTTTGGTTGAATCATTTGTCATCTGCCAAGTCAGCTGGGCAAGCAGGAGCGCAGATGACAGCCGAGCAACAATCGGTGCTAGAGCAGCAACTAACGATGATTGAGCAGGTTGTTGAGCAAAGCATCGATAAGGCAGTTTATGAATAGTATTTTATTACCAGAGGCGCAGTTTTCAGGTACTTTTGCCCGCATTGTTTCGCCTCTACAAATCGCTCATATCGATAAAGTATTAGGGCTAAAAGTAGGCGACACTATAAAGATTGGGCAACTGGGTGGCAAGCTCGGTAGCGCTATCATCGATGATATAACACCGACGGTCATTCAACTGCGCGAGGTGGAGCTCGCTCTTGCACCGCCTGCTAAGTTGGATCTAACCGTTATTTTAGCGCTGCCACGCCCAAAGGTGCTGCGCCGTTTGATTATGGATATGACCGCACTTGGAGTGGCAAACATCATCTTAATAAATAGCTATCGCAGCCAAAAAAGCTACTGGCAAAGTCCAACGCTTAGCCGCCTTGATGAGTTTGTGCTCGAAGGTTTGCAGCAAAGTGTCGATACTATCGCGCCGTCTATCACTATAGAGAAACGCTTCAAACCTTTTGTGGAAGACAAGCTGCCAGGTTTGCTCACCGCCGCAAAGGGACAGGCGATTGTGGCTCATCCTTATGGCTCGTTATCGCTGTCAGCATACTTACAGCGAGCTTATATTGATGGCGGCTTACCTGAGAATAATGGCTTACCTAAGATAGTTTGTATCGGTAGCGAGGGCGGTTGGATCGATTATGAGATTGAGCTGCTAGCTACGCAAGGCTGCCAAGCGCTCACTATCGGCCCAAGAATATTGCGTACTGAAGCGGCGGTGAATGTCATTGTCGGACAGTGGATTTTACATCGCTAATAAATGCTGTAAAACCGAGCCTTTAATAGGATATACCTGACAGAGCGAGTCGCATAAAGTTATTGATAATTAATCTCATTTCTATTAGTATGTGGTTTCTAGTTTTAAGCCGTTTATCTCGTTTTATATATTCCTTTATTGATGTTCTTTTATTTATAATCCAGCTTTGGAGAAAGCCATGTCGTTACAAGCGCTCAATGACTCAGTCGCGGTAAGTCAACCCATAAGAACCACGTTATCTGTGGCTATCTTTAGCATGATGTTAGGTTTGGTCGGTTGTAATCAAGCGCAGACGCCTGAACAGACGGCTGAGGGTGAGACGCCAACGACTGAGACTGAGGCAGCAACGGCCAATAGCGATCAAACGGTGACGATTTATTCGTCGCGTAATGAGCAGCTGATTAAGCCATTATTAGATCGCTATACCGAAGAGACTGGGGTTAAGATTGAGCTGGTGACCGATAAAACGGGCCCACTGATGGCGCGTCTGCAAGCAGAAGGAGATAACACGCCAGCCGACATGCTCTTGACCGTTGATGCCGGTAACTTATGGCAAGCAGGGGAGCAGGGTTTATTGCAGCCTGTGGCCTCTACCGTGCTAGAATCTAATGTTCCGGCGAAGTACCGTGATCCAGCGGGCAATTGGACTGGTTTATCACTACGCGCTCGTACTATCTTTTATGATCCTAGCAAGGTTGATGCTGAGGAGCTATCGACGTATGCCGATTTGGCCGATCCAAAATGGAAAGGCAAGCTATGCCTGCGCACCTCAAAAAAGGTCTATAACCAATCATTAGTTGCCAGTATGATTGAGCATTTAGGCCCCGAGAAAACCGAAGAGATCATCCGCGGCTGGGTGGATAATTTAGCTACTGATGTGTTCAGTGATGATACTAGTATGCTGGAAGCCATCGCTGCTGGTCAGTGCGAAGTGGGTATTGCCAATAGCTACTATTATGGACGTATCCTTGATGAAAACCCTGATTTTCCCGTAGAGATATTTTGGGCCAATCAAGACACCACCGGTACGCATGTCAACATCTCTGGCGCTGGCGTGGTAGCGGCATCAGACAATCCAGATGGCGCGCTTAAACTGATGGAATGGTTATCTTCTGATGAAGCGCAAGGCATCTATGCCAGCTCCGATAAAGAATATCCGGTAAAAGAAGGCGTTGATCAGTCAGATATGCTGAGATCTTGGGGCAGCTTTAAACAAGATGACATCAATGTACAAAAATTTGGCTCGCTGCAAACTCAAGCTATCCAAATGATGGATAAAGCTGGCTATAAGTAGGCTTCAATCATTAGAGTCGCTATAAAGGGTACAAGATGGTAGTAAGGTTATGTTAACGATACCAAAAGCGTCCGAACATCAAGACGATATAGGGACTCCGGACCTTGTTGTTGTTAAGGACCGTACCCTTCTTAAGCGTGTTTTATCAAAATCAGTCTTAGGACTGATTTCGTTGTTTATGCTGATACCGATTTTGATCGTCCTACTATCATGGACACAGCCGATGGCTGATATTTGGTCGCATATGGGCGAGTATGTGCTGCCGCAAGTGCTAAAAAACACCGCTATTTTATTAGCGATGGTGACGATCATCTCCGGTAGCCTAGGCACCTCGCTTGCTTGGGTCACCAGTATGTACCGCTTCCCAGGGCAACGGTTTTTTTCTTGGGCGTTGATGCTACCATTAGCGATACCTGCGTATGTCTTCGCCTTTGTGACGGTGGGGATTGTTGATTTTAGTGGGCCTTTGCAGACCAGCTTACGAGAGTTTGGCATTAGCACCGCTATTCCTTCAGTGCGCAACGTTTGGGGCGCAGGCTTTATTTTATCGCTTGCTTTTTATCCTTATGTTTACCTATTAGCTCGGCAAGCTTTTTTGTCGCAAGGTCACCGCGCTATCGAAGCGGGGCAGATGCTTGGGCTCAGTCGTAGCCGCGTGTTTTTTCGTTTAGCACTGCCGCAAGCGCTGCCTTGGATTATTGGCGGCTTACTGCTGGCGAGTATGGAGACTCTAGCGGATTTTGGCGCGGTGTCGGTATTTAATGTCGATACCTTTACCACTGCTATTTACAAGGCATGGTTTGGCTTTTTTAGTTTGACCACCGCAGCGCAACTGGCGGCTTTACTCATTGGCGTAGTATTTATTGTCGTGATATTTGAGCAGTATTGGCAGGCGCGTCGCGGCAAAGAAAGCGCGCAAAGTAGCAATAAGCGTCTGACTAGTAATGCAGCAGCTAAATGGGGCATGACGCTGCTCTGCAGTCTTATATTTTTGTTAGCCTTTTTAGTGCCGTTCTTGCAGCTACTATATTGGACGGCGATGAACTACCGCCAAGACTTTGATGCGCGCTATATTGATTTTGTCACCAACAGTCTGCTTATCGCGAGCATGACCACAGTGCTGATTGCTTTTCTCGCTATCATTATTGCTTGGATTAAGCGTCAGTATGCCGATAAAAGCACGAAACTGATGACCACTTTAGCTAATTTAGGCTATGTAGTACCGGGCACAGTGCTAGCGGTTGGGGTGTTTATTCCTATTGCTTGGCTGGACAATCAGCTGATCGCTTTTGGCGTTACCTCAAAGCAGGTGTTGTCAGGTAGCGTCATTGTGATGTTATTAGCGCTCTCGACCCGCTTTATGACGGTGAGCTTTCAGCCAATTGATCGGCAATTGCAGCGGCTTACGGTCAATCAAGAAGCCGCCGCTGAGCTATTGAGCGCCAGTCCGCTACAGCGCTGGCGGCAAGTGGTGTTACCGGTGCTCAGTCCTGGGGTGCTGACGGCCTTATTAATGGGCTTTGTGGAAGTGATGAAAGAGATGCCGATTACCTTAATGACGCGTCGCCAAGGCTGGGATACGCTTGCAGTAAGAGTGTTTGAGATGACTAGCGAAGGCATGTGGGCGAGAGCGGCGCTACCAAGTTTGCTGATTGTCTTAGTGGGGCTAATACCAGTATGGATATTACTGCGTCAAAGTGAAAAGTATAACTAATCCACGTAAATGACTATGTTAAATGATTAAAGTTTAGTGTTAGCACTTTCAAATGTGACACTCTTAAATTTAGCACCTTTAAGTTTAGCCTCTTTAAATAGTAGTCATCACCCTTAATATTGATAGTCGCTAGTCTTATTTATTGATAGCTTACGAGTACCTTCTATGTATACTAACTTGACTAATAACGCTCTAGACAAAGAAGATAAGAGTCAAAAAGAGCCTTCTGTAAAAAGCAGTCAAAAATCTGCAAAAGGTCTAGATCCAAAGCTTACAAGAGCCAAAGCCAGACTAGAAGCGAGTAAAAAATCATCTGTGATTCCTCTATCAGTGTTACCTCAAAAAGGCCAATCTATGCAAAATGAGCAAATGCTTGGACAAGTTGATGCTAATAGTGGAAAGCGCGCTTTGGGCAGCAACACTGAGCCTTTTTTAAAGGTAGAGGATTTGATCGTTGGCTATGATAATTTAACTATTGTCAATGGCTTATCGTTGAGCTTACAGCAAGGCGAGATTGGTTGTTTCTTGGGCTATAGCGGCTGCGGTAAAACTACAGCGCTGCGAGCGATAGCCGGTCTTGAACCTACCCGTCAAGGTAGAATTGAGCTCAATCATCAACGCCTAACCGAACAAGATAAACGCCACTCATTTGCAGTAGCTCCTGCCAAACGCAGTATGGGCATGGTATTTCAAGACTATGCGCTATTTGGTCATCTCAGTGTCGCTAAAAACATCGGTTTTGGTCTCAATAAATGGTCTGCAAGCGACAAAAAAGCGCGCGTAGCGGAGATGTTAGAGCTAGTGGGATTGAATGAGCATGCAGATAAGCGTCCCGCTGAGTTATCGGGTGGTCAACAGCAGCGCGTGGCCTTAGCTCGGGCGCTGGCCCCTAAGCCTAAATTGCTACTGCTTGATGAGCCTTTCTCTAATCTCGACGTGGTACTGCGCGAGTCACTAGCGATGAGCGTGCGTGACATCCTAAAACGCACCAATACGACTGCTATCTTAGTGACGCATGATCAAAACGAGGCTTTTGCGATAGCGGATAAAGTCGGGGTGATGCATCAAGGTAAACTCGTACAGTGGGCAACGCCAAGTGAGCTCTATCATGAACCCGTTAGTCCTTTTGTCGCAGAGTTCGTTGGCGAGGGCGCGATGATAGATGGCATCATCAAAGAGGGTCATGTTGAGACGGCACTTGGCGATATCTATCGGCGCATGGAGGTCTATGATGCTTCAGGTCAGCCGCAATACTGTGAGTATGACTATCCTAATGGCACGCCTATTAAAGTCCTCGTCCGTCCTGACGATATTATTCATGACGATGATAGCCCGCAGACTGCTCTAGTGGTTGGACGGGTGTTTCGCGGTGCTAACTATCTGTATCGCTTGCAATTAGAGAATGGTCAAACGGTGTTGTCACTTGTGGCGAGCCACCATAATCATGAGGTTGGCAGCCATATTGGTATTTTGCCATTACTTGAACATGTGGTAGTGTTTGATGAAAAAGACGTCAATGCGACCACGTGGTCAGAATACGATAGATCACACTGAGCGCTGTAGTGGAATTGACTAAAGCTTTAAGTCCCAGCAGTCGCTAAGATATGTAAATATCGTCCTAGCCATTTATAAGGGGCGAGTTGTGAATAGCGTAGCTCCATCTTTATCACCGCTTCTGGGTCATTATGTCCGCCACGCTTGAGCGGTGCATAATCATGAAAAACGCGCAGGCCACTCTCTAGCATGATTTTATAGTGATGGTGTTGTAGCCACGCTTGCACCTCTTGCATAGCGACCGGATGATTAGGGGTTAGGCTCTTTTTATTATCGGCAGCATAGTCGCCATCGAGCATACGATCCAGTAGATTAAAATTACCCATAATTAGGTTACGATAATCAAAGCTTGCAGGATTATAAAAGCATAACGATAATGCACCTTGAGCGCTTAGCTGCGCATCAAAAAAGTCCATTATCTCAGCAGGTTTGGCCAGCCACTCAAGTAAGGCATGGCAGAGTATCAGGTCGAATTTATCGCTATGGTCTTCAGCAAATTTAGCGGGTAGCTGCTGATAAGGACAAACCATCCAGGTGATATCAAGCTTGGTGTTATTATCTGCCTCAATAGCGGCTACTTGCGTCTGCGCCTTTGACAGCATACTAGCTGAGATATCATTGATGACGAGCGTATGACCTTGCGCTGCCAGCTCTATAGCAATCTGCGCCAGTCCTGCGCCCACATCTAAGACACGCAGCGGCCGCCCTAAGCTTTGACTTTTTGTCTGAGCATACTCAAAGATATCTCGGCGCAGTACCGCAAGCCTAATCTCACCTTTTAATCCGCCATAGACCTTTTTTTCGAAATGATCGGCAATCGCCTCAAAGCTGCGATCGGTGCGGGTTTGTGTCGTTATCTCAGCTGAATTATCTTGAGTTTGGTCTGTCATATGAGCTTATATTATATTATTAAGGTAGGGGTGAGAAGTTTGGTAAAGTGGATACGCTTGTGCTTACCCTCTAGCGACGGCGTCTTAGCACCCACTTAAAGACTAGTTTGGCTAACATAATGATGACGAAGACCACAATGACAAAGACCCAAATGCCAGTGCCTTGTAGGTGTTGTTGATAGGCCTGAGCAAGATAGGCCGATAGCGCCATCGCTAGCAATAATGATCCCCAGCGCACAAAGGGTAGGGCGCGGTTGTTATGATTGGGAAAGTACTGCGCGTAGTCACTAGAGAAGCTGTAGAGCACCATTGCCAAAATCCAAACGATAGCTAAAACGATATCCATAAAAATGGCCTGCAAAAATAATAAGTTGAGAATTAGTCTTGATAACTGGTGAGAGAAAATGTGTAGTCAGTTTAGCGACTAAGAATATTTTGTCTATAACTATATTGGTTTGCTTAAAACCAAAAGCTTATCCAAGAGCTTGAATTATAAATTTTAGAGTATCTTTTATGAGCTTTTTACGGTATAAACAGTAAGGTACAAGCAATATTGATTATTAATTATCAAAGTAGTTCAATTGATAAAGTGGCTGTTATAGCTCACTAAAATTACAGCTCAATAAGATACTCAAACTCTGTTACTCAATGCTAAGGATAGCGAATATGTCTCTCTCCCATTCTAATTTCTCCAAAAAACCAATCATGACTCGCGGCTTATTATCAGTAGCAGTAGCAAGTAGTTTATTACTAACGGCCTGCGGCGATGATGATAATGACTTCAATAAGCAAGTGTCAACGCCATCCTCAACAACAACTTCTAAGTTTGTAAAGACATTAAGTCAAGAGCAAATCGACACTCTCATTGGAGATACTGCTGACACCCCTGATGCTGAGTGCGGGGTGACTATCGAAAAGGTCAGCTATGCGACTGTCGGCGCTGCGAGAGAGGCAACCAATGCTACCGCAGCTTTGATGATACCGACAGGGGATAGCGATAAGTGCCAAGGTGATCGTCCTGTGCTGCTCTACGCTCATGGCACGACAACCGATAAAGGCTATGATTTTACCCAAGTCGGTAATCCCAATAACCCTGCCGCCGGTGAATCAACGCTAATAGCAGCTAACTTTGCCGCCCAAGGCTATATTGTCGTTGCACCCAACTACGCCGGTTACGATGAGTCAGAGCTTGATTATCATCCTTATCTAGTCGCTGAGCAGCAGTCTAATGATATGGTCGATGCGTTAGAGAGTGCCCGGGCTGTTATCGATGAGCAAAAGCTTGCGAACAATATCAATTATACCAATATCGATGATTCTGATAAATTATATCTCTCCGGTTACTCACAAGGTGGTCACGTCGCTATGGCGACTGCTAGATTACTTGAGTCACAAAATAAAAAAGTGACGGCAATCGCACCGCTCTCAGGGCCTTATGCGTTGGCAGCCTTTGGCGACGAGATCTTTAAAGGGAACGTTAATATTGGTGCTTCTAGATTTGCGCCACTATTGGGTATCGGGCTACAAGAGAAGTATGGCAATATTTATGAGCAACCCTCAGATATCTTTTTGGACAAGTATGCTGACGTACGACTACCTAGTAATACAGCATTTGGCGATTTAGTAACAGCGGGCGAAGTGCCTAATAATGCCTTGTTCCAAAATAACCCGAGCAATCCGGTGCTGGCAGGATTAGGTAAAGGTGCTATATTTTCAATTTTAGGCGGCTATGATGATAGTAACTATCTGATAAAATCAGATTTTCGCGCCGCTTACGTGACTGACGCTATTAATAATCCTGATGGCCTAAACGTGGCTAATGGTAACCTTTTACCGGCTGCCAACCCGCAAAACAACTTACGTAAAGCGCTAAAAGATAACGATTTACGTGGTTACGTGCCGACTATGCCCACCCTGCTTTGTGGTGGTAATCAAGACCCAACAGTCTATTTTGATACCAATACAGGATCTATAACTAAGTTGCTACAAGCGGCTAGTGCTAACACTCCTAATTCAAACCTTAACATTACTGTCCTAGACGTCGATAGAGATAACGCTGATGCACGCCCAAACAATACGACTTTGACCACCATTGGACAAGCATCGATGAATACGTGGGACATTAACGACGTGGTAGATAGCGTACAAACTAGATTTAGTAATAGCGTGCAAAAAGTCAAAGATGATGCTACCGCACAAGGTGCCAATCCTTTATTAGCATTTTATAGTAACTATCATGGCGTATTAGTGACGGCAGCTTGTACACAAGCGGCTCGCGAATTCTTTGAACAAGACTTCGATCAGTCTTAAGCTAAAAATAGTGATTTGTAATTAGCCAATAACGTAGACAAAAACTGCATTCAAGAGGGTGCAGTTTTTTTGATTGCTTACCGATTTCTTCACGAATAAAGGTCGTTTATGAAGAGCAAATAACCGCAGTTTTTTATTATAAAATAAAGCCTACTAATCAGCTGTTTTGCTTGATTTTATTAGTATATAGATATCCCTAAGCAGGCAAATTTTTGCTAAAATAGTCCTCTTTGTTTACTACTAAATGACTACAACAAGCCTTATAAAAAATCGGCACGTGTGGTCGGTGATGTTATCGGTAAATATCACCCACATGGCGACAGTGCTGTTTATGACGTTATTGCGCGGATGGCGCAGGAAATCATCGCTGATGTATTCCGCCCCAGCCTTTCTACTCACCTTTTATTACGGGTGTTCTGCTAAGTCCTTGACTGGGAACTATATTTTGGGAAGAACTTTTTTTACTATTATTGTGCACTGTAGGGGGTATTCACAATGACTTCTCTCGCGCTCGTTGTAGGTGCTGGCTCGGGCTTGTCGGCTTCGATTGCTCGTGCGCTTGCTCAGCGCTCCTATCGCTTGATCTTGGTAGCCCGAGATATAAGCAAACTGGATGCTCTCTGCGCCGAGGTTAACGCTACTGCACTGCAGTGTGATGCCAGTAAGCCGGATGACGTTGCTGAGCTATTCAGGACGATCGACGGTATGGATGGCACTCTTGATGTTGCCGTTTACAATCCGAGTCCTTGGATTCGGGGTCCGATCACTGAGCTTGACCCGATTGAAGTGCACAAAGTAATTGAAGTAACGGCGTTTGGGGCATTCCTGATGGCCCAGCAGGCTGCCGCACGGATGCTAAATGATGGCAGCGGCACAATGCTGTTTACCGGTGCCTCCTCTGGGGTGAAGGGCTACGCTAACTCTGCTGCCTATGCGATGGGTAAGTTTGCCTTGAGAGGTCTGTGTCAATCATTGGCACGCGAGCTTCATCCTCAGAATATTCACATCGGGCATGTGGTCATTGATGGCCGTATTGGTAAGGCCGGACAGGAAGAAAACTCAACATCTTCTGACCCAACGTACAGTCCAATGGATCCTGATGAGATCGCCCAGAACTATATACATCTGATCGAGCAGCATCGGTCTTCTTGGAGTTGGGAAATCGAGCTACGACCGTGGGTGAGGCAGTTCTAGTGTGTGTCGCGATCCCGGTCAGCGGACGATTGCCTCTACTGGACGTCGATTGACCCGACATTTAGGTCATATATACACTTGGGACTTAACGTTAGAGTCTAATCTGAATGTCGAATTAATCTGACCCTGTAATACTGTAGTGGTCTAGTCTTTTTGACCACGGGTTTGTAGTATTTAAGATACCAACGTTGACCACCTTAATTTATTGTTGAATTCAGCGATCATAATAGCGCATTTTTGATGGGTCTTATTGGCGCACACAACGCCCTATAAGAGCAGTTTTGTGCTAAAATAGTCCTCTTTGTTTACTACTAAAACGATCATCAGTTTTCCAAGATTTTTCACGCTTTATGGTGTTGTTTTACCGGTTGATTTTTTGATATTTATCACAGTTCGCTTAGACCGGTGAGCTATCTATAAAGCCTGCAAAATTAATGAAGAGAATATGAGTGAAGGAGTGTATATGAGCGAGTCGGTCAGTCCTATTGGCATTGTAGATGAATTAAAACAGTCCTACTTAGATTATGCGATGAGTGTGATTGTCTCGCGCGCGCTACCTGATGTCCGTGACGGCTTCAAGCCAGTACATCGCCGCGTCATGTACGCGATGCATGTGCTCTCTAACGACTACAACAAGCCTTATAAAAAATCGGCGCGTGTGGTCGGTGATGTGATTGGTAAATACCACCCACATGGCGACAGCGCAGTCTATGATGCTATCGTACGTATGGCGCAGGACTTTAGCTTGCGTTATCCTATGGTCGATGGTCAAGGTAACTTTGGCTCGATTGATGATGATCCACCGGCGGCGATGCGTTATACCGAAGTGCGCATGACCAAGCTCACCCATCAGATGCTAGGCGATTTGGACAAAGATACTGTCGATTGGGAAGACAACTACGACGGCTCCGAGCGTATGCCTAGCGTGTTACCCGCTCGTGTGCCCAACCTATTGGTCAATGGCGCGACCGGTATTGCGGTCGGTATGGCGACCAATATGGCGCCGCATAACTTAACTGAGGTCATTAATGCCTGTCTAGCTTATGCTGAGAATCCGCAAATCTCGGGCGAAGAGCTGATGACTCACATCTCAGGCCCTGACTTCCCGACAGGCGGTATCATCTATGGCCGCGCGGGTATTCAAGACGCTTACCGCACGGGCAAAGGCCGCTTACATGTGCGCGGTCGCTATCATATTGAGCCGATGAGCGACACAGGGGTCAACCGTGATCGTGAGCGTATTGTCTTCACCGAGGTGCCTTATCAAGCCAACAAAGCTAAGCTGATTGAGCGTATCGCAGAATTAGTACGCGACAAAAAAATCGAAGGTATCACAGAGATCCGCGATGAGTCTGACAAAGACGGTATGCGTATCGCTATTGACCTGCGCCGCGGCGAAACCGCTGAAGTTATCGTCAATAATTTGTTCTTGCAGACGCCGCTTGAGACTAGCTTTAGTATCAATATGGTGGCCCTCGATAATGGCCAGCCTAAGCTATTAACCTTGCGTCAGCTGATTGCTGCCTTTGTGCGTCATCGTCAAGAAGTGGTGACGCGCCGTACCATTTATGAGCTTAATAAAGCGCGGGTTCGCGGTCATCTGCTCGAGGGCTTGACGGTCGCTTTAGCCAATATTGATGATATTATCGCCGCGATCAAAGCATCTGCTAGCCGCGGTGAAGCGCGTGAGAGCTTGCTTGGTAATACTTGGGGCTCAGGTAGCGTCGTCGCTATGCTAAAGGCAGCCGGTAGTCAATCGGTACGCCCTGAGTATATAGAAGGCGAAGATCCCAAAGCGCCGTTTGGGCTTATCGATGACACGATTAAAGGCGAGCAAAGTTATCGCTTATCGCTTGAGCAGGTCAATGCGATTTTAGAGATGCAATTGCATCGTCTGACCGGCCTTGAGCAAGATAAATTGACCGAAGAATATCAAGACTTGTTACGTGAGATTGCTAATTTAGAATCTATTCTAGGCGATTTTAGTAAGCTGATGACCATTATCTCTAACGAGATGATTGAAATCCGTGAGAACTTTGGCGACGAGCGCCGCACCGATATCATCGATTCGCGTACTGACTTTAGCCGCGAAGATTTGATTCCTGAGCAGACGGTCGTGATGACGGTTTCGCGTACTGGCTATGCCAAGACGCAGCCTATCGACGATTATGTGGCGCAAAAACGTGGCGGCAAAGGCAAGTCAGCGACGGCGATGAAAGAAGATGATGTCATCGATCACCTTTTGGTTACTTCAACGCATGCTACTGTCTTGTGCTTCACGGATACCGGCCGCGTCTTTAGTCTACGTGGCTTTGAAGTGCCGATTGCCAGTCGCGGTTCGCGAGGTCGTCCTTTAGTCAATCTGATTGGCTTAGCAGGTGATGAGTCGGTGACGACGATACTGCCTATTCCGAAAATAGTAGAAGAGTCCTCTGCAAAACATGAACTTACGGTAAACGAGATAGACGAGGAGTCATTAGAAGGTAGTACTACTGCCGAGCCGCCTTTTGTCTTCTTTGCGACGGCTAATGGTACAGTGAAGCGCGTAGAGCTCAAGCAGTTTGCCAATATTCGCTCCAATGGTTTGATCGCGGTAAATTTAGAGGAAGGCGATAAGTTAGTCAGCGCGCGTATCACTAACGGTAGCCAAGAAGTTATGCTATTTGCCTCCAGTGGTAAAGCCATACGCTTCGATGAAAACGATGCCCGAGCTATGGGCCGTACTGCCAAAGGCGTGCGCGGTATGCGTCTAAAAGATGATGAGTTTATTAAATCTTTAGTGGTTATTGAAGATGATGTTCGCGAGATTCTGATTGCCTGTGAAAACGGTTTTGGTAAGCGTACTTTTATTGAAGAGTTCAATACGCAGAATCGCGGCGGTGGCGGCGTTATCGCTATCAAAACTAGCGAGCGTAATGGCGCTTTGGTTCGTGCAACCAAAGTCGATCCAGAAGATGATATTATCTTGATATCAGATAAGGGCACTTTAGTACGTACGCCTGTCGAGCATGTTGCTAGTGCTGGCCGTAATACTCAAGGGGTGACCTTGATCCGTCTGTCTAAAGATGAGAAGCTAGTCGCTATGGCAAGGGTTGAGCATGAAGAAGACGACAACGAGCTGATTGAAGCCATGCGTGAGGATGGTACTTTTGACGTTGATGGTCAAGAGCAGGCAGATATCGATGCGGCCACCGCTAGCGGCGCAAACGATGATATTAGTGACGCTGTCGATATCGCCAACGACTATTCATTAGAGGATGAGGATAGCGAAGTTAACGACGAAAAATAAACCTCTAGCGCCATCAATGGCACTCTAATTTTAACCTTTTTAAAAAAAAGCCTCTAACCTCATCGTTGGAGGTTTTTGCTTTTAGCAAATTTGATGCCAGAATGAAAGAGGCAAACTACTAGTTAGTATCAAAGTTCAAGAAACTACGCTACTATCAATCAACGATAGCCTTTTATAATTGACTTAAATCAGGATGACTTATGTTACATCTGCATCATTTACAAAACTCTCGCTCTTTTCGTATTGTTTGGCTTTTAGAAGAACTGAAGGCTGATTATGAGTTGACTAGCTATGATCGTACCAAAGCTTACTTAGCTCCGGATAGCCTAAAAAAGGTGCATCCGCTAGGGCATGCGCCGATATTAGAAGTCGATGGTCGACCCTTATTGGAGTCTGGTTTTATTATTGAGTATTTGCTTAAGCATTATGATGACGAGCAAAGCTTGAAACCTGCCGATAGCGATGAAACGGCGTGGGAACATTATACTTTTTGGCTGCATTTTGCCGAAGCTTCAGCGATGCCGCCACTAGTCATGCGTTTGGTGTTTAATAAAGTCGTACAGAGATCACCGCTACTGATAAAGCCTGTCGCTAAAGGCATTCAGAAGCAGGTCGAAAAAAGTATGATAGCGGATAGTATTAGCGCTGTTTTGACCATGATGGAAGCGCATTTGCAAAATAACACTTGGTTTGCAGGTGAGAGTTTTAGCGCCGCTGATATTCAAGTATACTTTGTAGCTATTGCCGCTCAATCTCGTACTGCATTAGCAGAGGGCGGTTACCCTAATATAAGCGCTTGGATGAAGCGCTGTCAACAACGAGAGGCGTTTAAGCAAGCTGAAAATAGAGGGGGCCGTATTGTCATGTAGTGATTAGATATTTGCTAGATTAAGCTCGTTTTAGTCTCCAATTATTTTATATAACCACTCACGCTAAATTACTAGTTTGCTAATCTCACGGCCTCTTATAAAGAGCCTCTGACACCCTTGTTAGAGGCTTTTACTATTTTCATTAACAAGACATTTATTTTTCTATAGTTCTAGACCTTTTTTACCTGCTGCTTTCTGTATCAGCTCATTTTGTAAGGCTGCTGTTATGCTCAAGACCAATCAAACCGTACAAGGAACTATCGCCGGATCGCTTGCGAGCTTTTTATTCTCGCTATTATTCTTATTTGGTTTATTGATGCAGCCTTTAACAGGCACGCAAGTAGCGTCATGGCGGGTCATTATGATGCTTATCAGCCTGACAGTATTGGTCAGCTTAACTAAGCAGTGGCAGCATGTTTTTGATTATCTAAAAACCTTAAAGACTTTAAAAGAGTGGCTAATATTTATTCTACCTACGCCGATTTTGGGCGGACAGATTTGGCTATTTATGTGGGGGCCGGTCAATGGCTTAGGACTCGATGTCACTTTGGGCTATTTTTTATTGCCATTAGTGATGATCATGGTAGGGCGTTTTTTTTATAAAGAGTATATGAGCGCTCTGCAGTGGTTAGCAGCGCTAGTAGCGGCGCTAGGCGTCGCGTATGATATTTATCAATACGGCACGATATCTTGGGCGACTTTATTTGTCTGTTTAGGATATCCGCCGTACTTTTTGATGCGTCGCAAGCTTGCCGTGCCACCGATCACCGGTCTATTGTCTGATCTGACTTTACTGTTGCCGGTGGTGCTTTTTGCGCTGTATAGCAGTGGCGGCTTTAGTGTAGCGCTAAGCGATAACAAGTTTTGGTACTTTTTGCCACTATTAGGAATATTTAGCGCGCTTGCAATGTCGCTGACGATGGTAGCTAGTAGTAAATTGCCGGTGTCATTATTTGGAACTTTGAGCTATTTAGAGCCAATTTTCTTATTTATATTCTCTATTACAGTATTGAGTCAGAGCCTCGATGAGGGTGGCTCGTTATTTATGTATAGCATGATTATAGTGGCTTTAGCGATTATGATTATAGACAGCGCTAGAGGTTATCTATATCGTCGCCGCGAAGATCGGTTGCATGGTTATAATGAGCCATTAGTACATAGCTTTCCTTCGCGTCAACGTCTCAAAAATCGCCGTATTGAAGGGATATTAGCGGCTAGGCGTTTTCGCAAAATCAGCCGCTATCAACAAAAAATAGCGAAAATGTCGCGTAAGATTGATAAATTAAATACTAAGTAAGTCAACTCTTTCGAGCACATACAGTATTTATAGATAAACTCCAGGGCTGCGAAACTTTGACCGGTTAGATATTATTTTTGGTAACTGTAATAGACTTTGCTGGTGTTAAAGGGGGATTGACTGAGATATGATGATATTAAAGTGGTAAGACTTTAAATCATTGGTATCTATATCATTCACCATCACAATCCATCAGCTGGCTCAATTTATCAAAATATTATTAGGAGAATTTATGTTGCATCTTCATCATCTAGAAAACTCGCGCTCTTTTCGTATTTTATGGCTATTAGAGGAATTGGGGGCTGACTATCAGCTCACTTGTTATAATCGAACCAAAGCTTACCGCGCCCCAGATAGCCTAAAAGAAGTCCATCCACTAGGTCATGCGCCAATATTAGAAGTAGATGGACGTCCACTAATAGAGTCAGGATTCATTATTGAATATTTACTCAAGCACTATGATAAAGAGCAGCAGTTTAAGCCTGCAGATGACAACGAAGCCGCTTGGGAGAAATATACCTTTTGGCTGCACTTTGCAGAAGCGTCAGTTATGCCGCCGCTAGTGATGCGTTTGGTATTTACCAAAGTGGTGCAGCAATCGCCGATGCTGATCAAACCGGTCAGTAAAAAGATTCAAGCGCAGATCGAAAAAAGCATGATTAAATCAAGCCTAGATCCAATATTTGCGATGATGGAGAAGCATTTAGAAGATAACCAATGGTTTGCGGGTAGTGAATTCAGTGCTGCCGATATTCAAATGCATCTGCCAATATTAGGCGCCAATGCAGGCGAAGGTTTGAATAGAAAGAAATATGCCAACATTCTAAACTGGCTCAAACGCTGTGAAGAGCGTCCGGCCTTTAAGCGCAGCGAAGAGAAGGGCGGTCGTCTGAACTTCTAAGCGGTTAAAAACCAGCAAGATGGCTTTATAGGTATAAGTGAAAAGCGTGTCATTCAATTCGTTGATGATGCGCTTTTTGGTTATAATGACTAGCAAATGATTTTCTATTTAGTAGACTTTGTAATAGCAAAATATAATTAAACGCTGCAAAAAGGTAAGATAATGAAAGAGCCAAATAAAACGACTAATGAGCCTTTTGAGGAAGAGATTATCGAGCAGCAGCCAATCTCGCTAAAGTCCTGGGGACAAAAACTACTAGTCGCGCTGCTTTGTATCGCAAGTTTTTATGGTGGCTGGAAGTCTTACGAGTCTAATATGGCGAACGAATGTTACGCTAGTGGTGGGCAAATCATTGAAGGAAAACGCACGTTTATTTGTGAATTACCTTAGTTTTGACTTTAAGGAGTAAGCCGTAAGCTATGCTACAACTGACCTTTTTGGGCACTTCAGCGGGAGTACCAACTAAGCAGCGTAATGTCACCGCGCTCGCTATCGAATGCCTTAATCCTTACTTCTCTAGTCAAAATCAGTCACGCAAAAAATCACGACCTTGGCTACTTATCGATTGCGGCGAAGGCACTCAGCAGCAACTGCTACAGACTAAACTGTCTTTGCATCAGCTGACGGCTATCTGTATCACTCATGTGCATGGTGATCATTGCTATGGCCTGCCAGGTCTGCTCGCAAGCAGCGCTATGTCAGGACGCACTGCGCCGTTGACCATTATTGCGCCCAAAGCCATCGATGCATTCCTTACTGCCATACAATCAACCACTGAGCTGCATTTTACTTTTGCTATCGACTTTATAGCGATAGAAGATATTTTGTCCAATAAAAATATCGCTGCAGATGACAGTAAACAAAGTAGTGATGATACAAATGAGAAAACTGTCAGTAGTCAAATGCAGAATGATAAAATAAAATTGGCTTTAGATAATCAGCATGAGTTAGAGATTGATATCACCAAGCTGTCGCATCGGGTGGCCTCACATGCTTTTGAGGTGACACAAACGATTAGTCAGCGGGTGCTTGATACGGATAAGTTAAAAGCGGCGGGCATCCCTGCTAGCCAGTTATGGGGTCAATTGCAGCAGGGCCATGATGTCTACCTTGCAGATGGGCAGCAGCTACTATCGGCAGAGTATGTGGATAATAACCAACGGCGTACACGAATAGTGGTGGCAGGCGATAACGATAGACCAGAGCTATTGAATACGGCTGTCAAAAACGCGGATTTACTAATACATGAAGCGACTTATACCAACGAGATAAAAGCGCGTATTTTAGCCAAAATGTCTAGCAAGGCAGGCTTTGATCCTATGCATAGTAGCGCTCAACAAGTGGCGCAATTTGCGAAGGACAGCGGTCTACAAAATTTAATCTTGACTCATTTTAGCGCTCGTTATCAGAACTTTGATAATCCTAATAGCGATACTGCTAATATGAGTCATCTTCGCTTAGAAGCTGAAGCGTTTTATCAAGGTAATTTATGGTTAGCCGAGGACTTTGCGCAATATTTAGTGGCAGGCCAAGCAGTTACTGCTAAGCCTGATCGTAAATCTGACAGTCATCCTGACAGCACAGTACAGTATTTAGGTCTTATAATAAAAGCTAGTAAATAAACGAGTCTTTCAAAATTTCCGAAAATTAGCCCTGATTATCAGCCGCAGCCAATTGCGCTTTACCGCTCCAATAGCGACTAAACTGATAAGCAACTCGGCCTGAGCGGCCTCCACGCTCTGATGCCCAGCGTAAAGCCGCGGCTCTGATATCATCAGCTAGAGGCTTATCTTCTTTGCTAATGGTATTCGTTTTAGCCTCGCTATTAGTTTCTAAAGCGCCAGATATTATCGCTTGCTCTAAGCTCAGATAATGCTGCACAATTTGAAGATAAGTGTTTTGATCCATCGGATGAAAAGACAACCAGAGACCAAAGCGATCCGATAAAGACACGGTCTCATCCACGGTCTCATAAGGGTTGACCTCATCGGTCTGCCCATCATAAATACTGATATTATCTTTCATCAATTGTGGTAATAGATGGCGACGGTTACTGGTCGCATACACCAGTAGCTTGTCTTGCTCAGAGTCAAGCGCACCATCGAGCACGCTTTTGAGCGCTCTATAACTCTCATCTTGCCCATTAAACGCCAAATCATCACAATACACTACATAACGGCACTGGCTGTCAGCGGGCAGCTCATTGATAGCGGCGCGAATCTTATCGAGCACTTGTAGGTCATCACGCGCTATCTCAATAATACGTAAACCTTCGCTGCAATATTCTTGTAGCAGGGCACGAATCAGCGATGATTTACCAGCGCCGCGAGTTCCGGTCATTAATACGTGATTGGCCGGAAAGCCTTTAAGAAATTGACGCGTGTTTTGTACCAGTTTTGCTTTTTGCTTATCAATACCCTGCAAATCGTCTAAACTTAAAAACAGATTGACCGCTAACGGCTCAAGGTGCCCTGTACGACCACCGACCCAGCGATAGGCCAACTGTTCGGGGTCAATTTGGATAGTTGGCGTGACCCGCTCTTGTAGATATTGGTTGAGCAATTTCAGCAATGGTTCGGGTAGGGCGTAGTGATCGAACGGCTTTGATTCAGACATAGTTATTCTAATCGTTTAGGTTAAATTTAATGCAGGCAATAGCAATATAAGGGCTTTACTTTACTATGAAAAATCAGGAAAGTCATGGGTCAAAAAAACAAGGGTTGCAGGGACAGGCTGCCAAGCTATTACCTACGATAACCCATGAGCTTGCGCAATTAGGTTATCTTGATATAGTGCATCAAAGGCTTAGCCAACAAAACGATTCTGCAAAAACCTATCAAGGCTTAAGCCGTGCTGTGCATCAGCAGTTTAATGAGGTGATGATAAAATGGCAACTTAGCACTGATATCTTGTTAGATTCAACATCATTGAATCATGAAATAGGAGTTTTAAGAATACTGAACAGTCTGCAAAGTAGCAATGAAACCGCTAATGAAAACGCTATCGCGCCGCCAATTCTAGCCTACGAAATATTGAGTTTAAACATATTACAGCAAAAGCAGTGGTTAACTTTGCTAGCTATGCCTTATTACTTACAAGGCAGTTTAGCGCAACATCTCAAGCAGTCACTAACCCTTCAACAAAAGCACCAGCTGATCGTGCAAGCGGCAAAAACTATCGATAGTTTGCATCAAGCAGGATGGCTGCATAACGATATTAAGCCTAGTAATCTATTAATCAATAATGATGAAGAGCTGAGTTTACTATTAACGGATTTTGCTTTAGCGCAGCCAATTGACAATAGCCCTAAAAACAATATGCAAGCTAAAAATAGCGCAGGCACGCCTGCTTATCTTGCGCCTGAACGCTGGCAAGGTCAGGGCGGGGCAGTGCAAAGTGATATTTATGCTTTTGGGGTTCTGATGTATGAGATTTTAGCGGGCGCGCGACCTTACGCTATTGAGTCGTCGACTAGTGAGCCGCTAAAAGACTGGGCGATTCAGCATTGTCAGCAGTCTGTTCCAAAATTACCTTCTCAGTATAATAATTATCATGATGTTGTTATGAAAGCTATGGCTAAGCGAGTAGGGCAGCGTTACTTCAATATGGATGAGGTTTTGAAAGATTTGGAACTATAAAATAAATCTGCAAACACAAAAAAGCCTGCTAAAAAGCAGGCTTAATGTTAAATACGGTTTGAGAAGAACTATCGAAAAATGGTGGGGCTGGAGAGACTCGAACTCTCACACCTTGCGGCGCCAGAACCTAAATCTGGTGCGTCTACCAATTCCGCCACAGCCCCATTATCGTTACTCTATCATCGTCAGCGCTTAAATTCAAACCTCTGACAGACAGATAACTGATTCGGTAGTGCGTCTCAGTGGTTGGCTATTATATAGAGTTTCGCAGTTTTGGCAACCCCTTTTTGCAAATTAATTTAATTTTTTTGGTGCTGGAGTGGAAATTGTTGATTCTCTTATAGGAAGGCTAAGCTTATCAAAGACTTGCTTAATCCTCTGTAGCAGGGTTAGGCTCTGATACATCGAGCAGTGTTAGCTTGCGTGTCAACGTATTGCGGCCCCAACCTAATAGCTGAGCCGCAGCTACCTTGCGACCACCACTATGGTTAAGCGCGGCTCTCAAGAGTACCCGCTCAAACTCTGGGGTCGCTGCCTGTAGAATGTCAGTTTCACCCGCTTGCAAAGACTGCTTAGCCCAGTCTGCTAAGGCTTGCTGCCAGCTAATTGGAGTCTCATTTACCGCTGTATGGGTATGCGAATGGATAGGCGAAGTATTATCTAAGGTTTGCGTAGACTGAGACGGTTGAGGGGCAAGAGTGGCTTGAAAGCTATCACTAAACGCTGAGTCCGGCGCTCTTTGAGCTAGCAGCTCAGGAGGTAGGTCATGGGTAAGCACCGTATCCCCAGCCGCCATAACCGTCAGCCAAAGACAAACATTTTCTAATTGGCGCACATTACCGCGCCAGTCAAAGTCTTGCATAATTCGCAGAGCATCAGGACTTAACTGTTTGACTGTGGTGTTCATCTGCTCGCCCGCCTGCTGCATAAAATGACTGGCTAAGGCCGGAATGTCTTCACGGCGAGCGCGCAGAGGCGGTAGTGGCAGGCGAATAACATTGAGACGATAGAATAAATCTTCACGAAACTTGCCCTGCTGGACGAGCTGCTCTAGGTTTTGATGGGTGGCAGCGATAATACGCACATCGACTTTGACAGGCTGCTGACCACCGACTCGGTAAAACTCTCCGTTCGCGAGCACGCGCAGTAGTCGCGTCTGGGTGCTAAACGGCATATCACCGATTTCATCTAAGAATAGCGTACCACCATCGGCTTGCTCAAAACGGCCTTGGCGCTGAGTCGTTGCTCCGGTAAAAGCGCCTTTTTCATGCCCAAACAGCTCAGACTCAATCAAATCATGCGGAATAGCCGCCATGTTTAGCGCGATAAAAGGGTGCTTAGCGCGCGGTGAGTGTTGATGTAGGGCGCTCGCCACCAGCTCTTTGCCCGTGCCCGACTCGCCGGTGATAAGCACGGTAATCGGCGAATGTGCCAAACGACCAATAGCACGAAATACCGTCTGCATGGCTTGCGACTGCCCGATGATGCCGCTCGGATTGGTAGTGACGCTTGGCTTAGAAGTAAGCTTACTCTTGGCCTTGCTAGTAGTCTTAGTCTCTTGCTGTTTGTTGGTGTTCTGAGTAGGGTTTGATTCTATAGGCGCCTCGTCTATAGCCGTATTATTCTCAATTAAGCTTTCTTGATGAATATCGCCACTCGGCTGATAGCTGAGCGCTTTATAAATAATCGCTACGGCATCGTCTAAATCGAAGGGCTTGGCTAGATAATCAAAAGCGCCTGCCTGATAGCTGTTAATTGCTGAGGTTAGATCTGAATGCGCGGTCATAATGACGATAGGTAGCTCAGGAAAGTGCTTATGCACCCAATCGCTGAATGACAGACCATCCATCATCGGCATACGAATGTCGGTCAAGATAACATCAGGTAGCTCAGAGATAGACGCGCGCTTTTGTAACACCTCATTGAGGCGCGTCCATGCCGCTTGCGCTTGTGTAAAGCTGATAACCGTTAGATTGGCTTCGGTGAAAGTATCGGCTAATACCAAGCGTAGCGCGGCATCGTCATCGATAAGCCATAAGGTAGCAAGAGTGGTCATAGTGTTATGTAGCTCATCGTTATTAGCAGTAGACATAATTTATAAAATCAAGTTAGTTCAACGGTTGAGTAAAAGGTAAGTACAGCGTAAAGCAAGTTGAATTGCCCTTCTCATGTTGTTTAGAGCTGACTTCAATCATACCATGATGCCGGCTGAGAATATCTTGCACAATCGATAAACCAAGTCCTGTACCTGCCGCGCGGCTCGTCACCATCGGGAAAAATATCTGTCCGAGCAAGTTTGACTCTATGCCGCCGCCATTATCAGTGATGGAGAGTTGCAGTGCTTGCTTATGCTGCTGCTGACCGATAGTGTGCTGAAAAGCGATACGCGTTTGAATCTCTAGCTGCGCCTGATAGTTAGGATTACCTTGTCGCTGCGCATGCTCAGTCATCGACTCGCAAGCATTATTAAGCAAGTTTAAAAACACTTGAATCAACTGATCTCTATCGGCTGTCAGCTCTGGCAGAGATAAATCATAATCACGCTGCACCTTCACTTCGGGATATTGACTAAAGACTAAGGCCAAAACATGCTCTAAGGGCTGATGGATGTTAAGCAGTTGCCAATGGGCAGGCTGGTTAGAACCTAACAGCTGACCGATAAGCTGCGTTAAGCGATCAGTCTCGGAGATAATAATATCGGTATAAGCGTGCAGTTTTTCGCTGAGAGCATTACTTTTTGTGTTGTCATCAGTCTCTATAGTATTGCTTTCATTGCGTAGTGAGTCTTTGATGTTTTGAAGCTTATTGAATTGGCGCTCGAGTAGCTGCGCGGCACCGCGGATACCTGCGAGCGGGTTTTTGACTTCGTGAGCAACCGAGCGCAGCATTTGCCGAGCGACTTCGTATTGCTGCTGTTGGCGCTGATCATCCGTGATGCGGCTTTGTCGATCTTTGCCCCACATTTCAATGATAAAGTAGTGTTTATCCTGATAAATCACCGGAGTCACGCTATAGTCTACGAGTAGTGCCGCACGGCTGTTAGAAGAAGAATTTATCGTATGATCATGAGTGACAAAAGGCTGCTGATACTGCTGTGCTTGATAAAAACGTTCAGTCAGTGGGCCATTTGGAGTGTGAACCGTCGTTATAGATGAGCTTGTAGCTGCACGCTCTAACTCTTCGGGCGCAAGTAGTTTGAGTATGGATTGTCCCAGTAACCTACCGCGGCTAATGGCCAGTAGTTGCTCTACTTGAGCATTCACCCACTCAATATCTAATGAGCCATCGACCCAGAAGACGGCGGTGAATAGCTGCTGGGAGATAAAGGCTAAGTCGGGCACAGTCGCTGCGGGTACTGAGTTTATAGTCATTGATACTGCCTAATAAGTAAAGAGGTGCGATGTTTTGCACCTTTATGGTTTAATCAGCAACATTTAACCATAAATCAACAGCATAGCATGGCAAAACTAGCAGTTATCATAAAAAAAACGTACAATGCGCTCAGCCATTTTATCTCAAGCAAGGTCAGCTATGTCCAAAAATTCTATGCCATCAGATGATACTATTTTAGCCGATTCGGTAACGGTATCGCCAGCTAACGCCGCTCTAAAAAATACTGCGACCCTATTTAATCCTACGCAAGTGCCTAGTAACGAAAGTCTTGACCAAGCGCCTATTACTAATAAGGCTTATCACCACAAGGCCAATCACAACCAAAACCGTAGCATCGAGCAAAGCGGCAGTATGCATTCTGCTGAGGTTAGCGCCAGCTCGCCTGTCACTGCGCCCAAAATCGGTTTTGTATCTTTAGGCTGCCCAAAAGCTTTGGTTGACAGCGAGCGTATTATCACTGAGCTGAGCCGCGATGGCTATCAAGTAGCAAGTGATTACGACGGCGCTGATTTAGTCGTAGTGAACACCTGCGGCTTTATCGAGTCGGCAGTACAAGAGTCGCTCGACGCTATCGGCGAAGCCATCAGTAAAAATGGCAAAGTTATCGTCACCGGCTGCTTGGGCAAAGAAGCGGACAAAATCCGTACCATGCACCCAGCCGTATTGTCGGTGACCGGCGCGCATGCTTATGACGAGGTCATTACTGCTGTTGCCCAGCATGTGCCGCGTCCTAATAGAGAGCAAGATAAAGATTACAATCCCAAAATCGACTTAATCGATGAAGCAGGCATCAAGCTGACGCCAAGCCATTATGCTTATCTTAAAATCTCTGAGGGCTGTAATCATCGCTGCACTTTTTGTATTATTCCAAGTCTGCGCGGTGACTTAGTTTCGCGCTCCATTGATCAGGTGATGAATGAAGCGGTAGCGCTAAAAAACGCAGGCGTCAAAGAGCTGCTTATTATCTCGCAAGATACCTCAGCTTACGGATTAGATCTCAAATACAAGACCAGCTTTTGGAACGGTATGCCGCTCAAATCCAAATTCTACGATATGTGTCAAGCGCTGAATCAGCTAGGCATTTGGGTGCGCTTGCATTACGTTTATCCGTACCCGCACGTCGATAAAGTGGTTGAGCTGATGGGTGAGGGTAAGCTACTGCCTTATCTTGATATCCCGTTCCAGCATGCCAGTCATAAGATTCTAAAGGCTATGAAACGCCCTGCGCATAGCGAAAACACCTTGGCGCGTATCAAAGCGTGGCGTGAGATCTGTCCTGAGATTGTCATTCGCTCAACCTTTGTGGTGGGTTTTCCAGGTGAGACCGAAGAGGACTTTCAATGTCTGCTCGATTGGCTGATTGAAGCCCGTCTAGACCGCGTCGGCGCGTTTACTTATTCAGAAGTTGAAGGCGCTGTCGCTAACGACTTGCCTAACCCCGTTCCTGAGGCGGTTAAACAAGAGCGTTACGAGCGCTTTATGGCACTACAACAAGAAATCTCAGCGCAAAAGCTACAAGAGAGAATCGGTAAGATGCTGCAAGTGTTGGTCGATGAGATTGACGTTGAAGAAAATATCGCTATCTGCCGCAGTTACGCGGACGCGCCAGAAATTGATGGTCACGTCTATGTCGACAATATTGACGCTAGGGTGCAAGTGGGGCAATTTTTGACAGTAACTATCGATGACGCGAGCGAATATGATTTGTTTGCAAGCTTTCAAGGCTAAGGCTAAATAAAAGCGTATAGCTGTCATGAGTAATGACAGAGGCGGTGAATGAAAATTGCCCAATAAGGGATAGTTTTTGCTACAATTAGCGCAATTTAGCTGATTTGCTCTGCTGATCAGGCTATTGGCGACTTGATGACAGTTCTGACGGTAATTTAACGATAATATTTAATGATAAAAAGGTGCTCTTATGTCTGATAAAAATCCCCGTTTTTCGCGTATCTTGCTTAAACTATCAGGCGAGGCCTTAGCGGGCGGCAAAGACATGGGTATCGATACTGAGGTACTCGATAAGATGAGTCTATCCATTGCTCATTTACGTGGCCTTGGGGTGCAAGTCGGTATCGTCGTTGGTGGCGGTAATCTATACCGCGGCGCCCAATTACAAAAAGAGGGGCTTGTGGGCCGAGTCACAGGCGATCAGATGGGGATGCTCGCGACAGTGATGAATGGCCTGGCGATGCGTGATGCGCTTGAGCGCCGCAATATTAAGACGCGTTTGATGTCGGCTTTACCTATTGGCGAAGTCACTGAAAGTTACAGCAGCCGTAATGCCATTCGCTACCTTAAGAACGGCGAGGTTTGTATCTTTGTGGCCGGTACCGGCAATCCTTTTTTCACCACCGATACCGCCGCCTGCTTGCGCGGTATTGAGATCGAAGCCGGTCTCATTTTAAAAGCGACTAAGGTTGATGGGGTTTATAACAAAGACCCAAGTCTGCATAGCGACGCGACTAAATACGATGGCCTCACCTTTGATGAAGTGCTCGAGCAAAAGCTTGGGGTGATGGATCTGACCGCTATTGCCCTATGCCGCGAGCATAATGTACCGCTACAAGTGTTCGATATGACTAAGCCTAACGCATTATTAAATGTCGTCATGGGCGAAAATGAAGGCACTCGTGTCTATCATTAACCGGCAGTCCACTATTTATAACCGTATACCTTCAAAATAAGTAACTATGACTATTGTCGTATAAATAAATTAAGGAAATATGATGATTAAAGAAATCAAACAAGACGGCGAAGAGCGCATGAAAAAAACGCTAGAGGCCCTTGATAATACTTTTAGTAAAGTGCGTACTGGCCGCGCTCACCCTGGTATGCTATCAGGGATTATGGTCAGCTATTATGGGGCGGATACGCCATTGAACCAAGTCGCTAGCGTCAACGTTGAAGACTCTCGTACCTTACTCGTTCAGCCCTTTGACCGTACTATGGTGCAAGCAGTAGACAAGGCCATTCGCGAAGCCGATTTGGGGCTTAACCCAATGAGTGCTGATGTGATTCGTGTGCCTATGCCTGCACTGACTGAAGAGACCCGCCGCGATATGCAAAAGCTGGCTCGTAGCGAAGCGGAAAACAGCCGTGTCTCTATCCGTAACATTCGCCGTGATATGATGAATGACATCAAAGATCTAGCCAAAGAAAAAGAGATCTCAGAGGATGATGAGCGCCGCGCTAATGATGATATCCAAAAAATCACTGATAAGTATATCGAAACCATTGATAGCCGCTTAAGCAAAAAAGAAAGCGATTTGATGGAAGTTTAAATCGATTAGTATCTTTATGTTTTAAGTCTGAATTAGCATCGCTATTAAGCAGCATCTTTAAACTGGCATCTATCAAGCACTAATTGTTAGAGTGCCAGTTTTTTATTACTAACCTGTTTATTAGGCTGTCTTTGATAAAGTCTGTTATAAAGACAGGTGTTATGACGGATGATATGGCTCTATCAGTGACGGCTCTAGTGATTTTAGGCTATAGAAAATTTAGGTAAGCTCAATCGTCAACACCATACTGTTAAGCAGCGCTTTATCACAGTGCTCAAACACTCCAATCAAACTGGCTCCAAAATGTCTAATCATAGCAATCATAGTAACGCAACCTCTATACTTCCTCGTCATATCGCCATTATTATGGATGGCAATAATCGTTATGGCCGGGCCAATGATTTAGGTCAAGGTGAAGGGCATGTCGCCGGTAAAGACGCTTTGGACCCTATCGTCGAGCATTGTCTTGAGGTTGGGGTGGAGGTGCTTAGCGTGTTTGCGTTTTCGAGTGAGAACTGGCAACGTCCTGCAGCTGAGGTGGCATTACTGATGCGTCTATTGACCTCAACTATTCATGAGCAGCTGCCGCGGATGAATAAATACCGTATTCGCTTGCGCTTTATTGGCGATAGAAGCCAGCTTGATGACAATCTGCAGCAATTGATGGGCGATGCTGAGGATAAGACGGCGCATTTTGAGGCTATGACTTTAGTGATTGCCATCAGTTATGGTGGACAATGGGATATCGCTCATGCCGCGCAGCAACTTGCTCGGCAAGTACAAGCTAGACAGCTTAACGCTGATGAAATTAGTGCGGAATTACTGACTCAGCATGTGCAGCTTGCTGATGCTCCAGCTGTTGATATGCTGATACGGACAGGCGGTGAGTATAGACTCTCTAATTTTTTGTTATGGCAGTCCGCCTATGCTGAGCTGTTCTTTACGCCAACACTATGGCCAGATTTTGGCGCAAGTGAGCTTGATGGTATGCTAAGGGAGTTTAGTCAACGTCAACGCCGCTTTGGTAAAACTAGCGAGCAGGTGGCTATGCAAACTAGTCTTTGAAGCTTGAGCTTCAAATAATGTGATAGCTCTCCGTTATCTCGTTATAATTGGCACGCGATAAACCGTGTCTGTCGTCTCTCGGATACCCTATACCCCCTAGAGTACTCTTTAACTAGTATAAGGCTTGATTGGTATGTGGCAACGGATTAGAACAGCAGTCGTCTTAATTATCATTGTAGGTATTGCTCTATTTGCAAGCCAAACGCCTATACTCTTTGCGCCGCTACTGGCTATTGGCGTGACGATTGCGGCCCATGAATGGACCAAGCTCATGCCGAAATGGCGTCAACCGACGGTTTTTGTGTTGATCGTTTTAGCACTGACGCTCATCTCACTCGTATTTCCGATGACATGGGTATTATGGTGGACAGCTTCTTTGATAATATGGCTGATGGCCTTATCTTGGGTGAGCAAGTTTCCTACCCATACCAGTTGGTATGGTCGTAGGCTGTCGATTATGGGGATGGTGATATTAGTTGCCTCCATTACTGCCATGTTCTTTTTATGGCAGCAGTCGCCTTGGTGGCTGATGTATGTGTTCTTACTAGTCTGGTGCGCAGATAGCGGCGCTTACTTCGTCGGCCGTAAGCTTGGCAAACGTAAGATGGCGCCAAATGTCTCCCCAAATAAAAGTATGGAAGGATTAGCAGGCGGAGTGGTCACTGGCTTATTGGTTGTTATCGGTATTAGCGTGTTTATGCTGCAATTGACCGGTACAGCATTACTGGCTTTTGTAGCCTTATCTGTAGTGACTATTTTGATATCCGTGTTAGGTGATCTGTTTGAATCGATGCTCAAGCGCCGTGCCAAGGTCAAAGATTCGGGAACTATTCTGCCAGGTCACGGCGGCATACTAGATCGTATCGATTCGTTACTGTCTGCGACGCCTATCTTTGCCTTAGGGTTTTTAGGTCTACAGCAGCTTGGTCTGCTCATCGTTTAGCTAGTTTAGTTCGCTTTTTTGTTCTTACTTATTTTAATAATACTTTTAATAACACTATAGGCACCGCAGCTTATGACTAACAGACAACGCATCGCTGTACTTGGCGCGACTGGCTCTATCGGAGATAGCGCCTTAGCTATCTTAGCGGCGCATGGCGACGACTTTGAAGTCTACGCCTTATCCGGTCATCAGCGCTTAGATAAACTGCTACAGCTGTGCCGACAGTTCAACCCTGCGCGTGTTTGTGTGCCTGTAGATAAGATCGATGAATTTGCCGCGAAGCTTGTGCAGGCAGGACTCAACACTGAGGTTGTTGGCGGCGCTACAGGTCTTGATGATATCGCTGCAGACAGTCAAGTAGATACGGTGGTGGCAGCTATCGTTGGCGCAGCGGGATTGGCCTCGACGCTAGCAGCCGCACGTGCCGGCAAGCGTATTTTATTAGCCAATAAAGAAGCATTAGTCATGGCCGGGCAAGTGATGATCTCGCTGGTTAAAACCCACAATGCCACTTTGCTGCCGATTGACTCAGAGCACAATGCCATATTTCAATGTCTGCCGCCGACTATTCAGCAGGATAGTACTCAGATCCATCAGTCTTATCACGGGGTACGTAAGCTTTGGTTGACGGCTTCTGGCGGACCCTTCTTACATCATTCATTTGAACATATGCAGCAAGCGGGAGTCGCTGAGGCGGTTAAACATCCCAATTGGTCGATGGGTCAAAAAATATCTGTCGATTCAGCGACAATGATGAACAAGGGCTTGGAGCTGATTGAAGCCTGTTATTTGTTTGATTTGCCGGAGAGTAAGATAAACGTGGTGATTCATCCGCAAAGTATCATTCACTCAATGGTAGAATATAACGATGGTAGCTACTTGGCCCAGCTGGGTAGCCCGGATATGAAGACGCCCATTGCCCATGCCCTCAGTTACCCTAAGCGTATCGATAGTGGCTCACAGCCGTTAGATTTATTTGCGCTAAATGCCTTGGAGTTTATTGCTCCAGACCTGCAAAAATTTGCTTGTTTGCGCCTGGCACGGCAAGCGATGCAGGCAGGGACTCAGGCGACTATTGTGTTGAATGCGGCTAATGAGATCGCGGTTGCCGCATTTTTAGCAAAGCGGGTGCGCTTGACTGACATAGCGGATATCAATGAGCAAGCGCTCAGCCAAGTCGATGTAGCTACCTTAGCTGCCGATGCTAGTATCGATGATATCTTAGCTATTGATGAGGCTGCTCGTCGCTATACGCAGACGCTTATTGGCCAGATAGTTTGAGTTCGCCTCAAATCTATACCTAAGTTGAGATCCACCTATGACTTTTATATTAACGCTGCTTGCCGCTATATTTGTACTAGGACCCTTAATCGCTTTGCACGAGTGGGGGCATTATATCGTCGCGCGTCTGTGCGGCGTCAAAGTGTTGACTTATTCTATTGGTTTTGGGCCCAAGCTTACTGGTTGGACGAGTAAACGTAGCGGCATAGACTACCGAATTTCTGCTTTGCCGCTTGGTGGCTATGTCAAGATGCTTGACGAGCGCGAAGGTAAAGTGGCTGAACATGAGCAGCATTTGGCTTTTAATCGTCAGCATCCCTTAAAGAAAATAGCTATCGTCGCCGCTGGCCCTATCATGAACTTCATCATCGCCATTGCTTTGTTTTGGGTGTTATTTATGACGCCCTCAGAGCAGCTAGCGACTAACATCGGGCAAGTGTTACCCGACACGCCAGCCGCTATGGCGCAGTTACCAGCGGGTGAGAAGATTGTCGCTATCGACGGTCATGAAGTGCAGACTTGGGAAAACATCAACTACCGCTTAGCCAGTCGCATGGGCGAGACCGATAACGTGAGTGTCACGCTACAATCGCAAGCAACAGAGGCGGCAAGCGCTCAGCGAACCATTTATCAAGCGCCAGTGACTAATTTTATGCAAGGGCAAGCGCAAGGCAAAGATGCGCTGACCAGCTTTGGCACGCTACCGTGGCAGCCGACTATTGAACCTGTCATTGGCGCTCTAACTTCTGATGGTGCGGCTAGTTTGCAGGGGATGCAGGTTGGCGATCAGATTACCGCTATCGACGACACAGCTATCAACGATTGGATCAGTGCCACGCGTATCATACGTGATAGCCCAGAGGTATTGCTCAACTTTACGGTACTGCGTGATGGTACTTCGCTGCAGCTACAGATCATGCCGCAAGGTAAAAAAGACAATTTAGGCAATCGCTATGGGCAGATTGGCGCGATGGTTGCTAAGACTGATATCGTCATCCCTGAAGTCTACAAAAACACCGTCGTTTACGGGCCCGGTGAGTCGCTAGTAAAGTCGTTTGAGAAAACCGAACAATTAGCGGTAATGACAGTCAGCTCGATGGGGAAAATGCTCTCAGGTATGATAGGGTTAGATAATTTATCCGGTCCCATCACCATTGCTAAGGTCGCTAAGCAAAGCTTCGATATTAGCTGGGAGATGGTGCTATCTACAGCCGCTTTGATCAGCCTCAGCCTAGCGGTATTGAACTTATTACCCATTCCGATATTGGATGGCGGTCATATCGTTTATTACGTTATCGAGCTAATACGAGGCAAACCTCTACCAGAAGGGGTGCAAATCGCCGGCTTAAATATAGGCCTACTCTTGCTAGCAGGTTTCATGGTGTTAGCGATTGGTAATGATATTAGCCGGCTGTTTTAAGCGAACGCGGCGCGACATGTCGAGCCAAATGCGCTACACTAACGCCTGCGCAGGATTGTACCTAACATTATACAAATAGAAATAAACAATACTCATAGTAGCTAAGCTTTATTTAACGTAACTTTTAGTTTATTTTATGATGCGTTTTATATAAAGTGTTCTAATTCTATCTTATCGAGTCGCAGGCAAGGTCTCAATGAGATAGACAAAATATGCTTTTTACCTTAACTTAAGCAAGTTTTTTATTGACGGATAGTATTTATGCGTACGCCTTTACTTATGAGCGCGGCTGGGTTGCCGTTAGTGGTAGCAATGATGAGTGTTTCTGCACAAGCGGCAGATTTTGTGGCAACTGACATTGGTTTCACTGGATTACAACGCCTGACTCCCGCTAGTCTTTATCCAGTGTTGCCGATCAACGTTGGTGATACGGTTACCGATGCCAGTTTAGCGGCTAGTATTAAAGCTTTATATGCTACCGACAATTTCGCAAACATCCAAAGCCGTGTTGAGGGCAATCAGCTGACCTTTGATGTCATTGAACGCCCTGTCATTGCCGAAGTTAATTTTGAGGGTAACCAGCTCATTCCCAAAGAAGGCCTAGAGCAAGGCCTAGAAAATGCTGGCTTATCAGTTGGCGACGTCCTCAAGCAAGCGACGCTGCAAGGTGTCGCTAATGAGCTACAGCAGCAGTATATCTCCCAAGGCTATTACAACAGCAGTATCGAAGTGGATCAGACTTTGCTCGATGGTAATCGGGTCAAGCTTGATGTACGCTTTATCGAAGGCAAAGCTGCCAAAGTGGTCGATATCAATGTTATTGGTAATAAGCACTTTAGTGATGAAGAGATTAAGGATGTATTCGCAGTAAAAGAAACTTCGTGGACGAATATCATCTCTAAGTCAGACCGCTATGCCAAAGAAAAGCTAGCCGCGAGTTTAGAAAACCTAAAAGCGCTGTACCAAAACGATGGTTATGTGCGCTTCAACGTCGACAATGCGATACTCAATATCAGCGAAGATAAAAAAAGTGTTTTTATTGAAGTCAGCTTAACCGAAGGCGATCAGTATCAGTTCGGCGATATTAGCTTTTTAGGTGAGCCCAAATTCGATGTCAATGAGCTAGGTGAGCTTGTGACTTTTAATGCTGATGAGCAGTACTCACAAGCGAAGCTCGATGCGACTACCGCCGCGCTCAAAAACCGCTATGGCAACGAAGGGTATTATCTAGCGCAAATTCGCCCTGTACCGCGTATCAATGACGACACTAAAATCGTTGATGTTGACTATTATATCGATCCGGTAAGACCTATTTATGTGCGCCGTATTAATTTTAACGGCAACATAAAAACCCAAGACGAAGTACTGCGCCGAGAGATGCGTCAGTTAGAAGGCTCACTGGCCTCTAACGAAAAAATTCAGCTATCGCGTACCCGTTTACTGCGTACCGGTTTTTTTAAGACCGTCAACGTTGATGTTAAGTCAGTGCCTAATCAGCCAGATCAGGTCGACGTAAACTATACCGTTGAAGAGCAACCTTCAGGCAGCTCAACTATTGCTGCTGGTTATTCGCAAAGTGGCGGTATTACCTTTCAGTTAGATCTGACCCAAAACAACTTTATGGGTACGGGTAACCGAGTCAATGCGGCGCTCTCGCGTTCAGAGACGCGCGATTCTTATAGCTTAGGATATACCGATCCCTATTTCACTGAAAACGGCGTCTCACAAGGGGTTAGTGCTTATTACCGCGAGACCAAATACGATGATAGAAACGTCAGCAACTATGTTACTGACTCTTACGGCGCTACTTTAAATTATAGTTATCCTGTTGATGAAACTAAGCGCGTGAGCGCCGGTATCAACGTGGATAATACCTCAGTACGCGGTGGGCGCTTCCTTGGTGTGTCCAACGTCGATCAGATTCTTAATGATGGCGGCAGCGCTTCAGTTTTCAAAGATAATGCAGGTAACCCAACCGATCGTACAGGCTTTAAAAACGACTATACGACTTATAATTTACTACTTGGCTGGGACTATAGCACTTTAGATCGTCCAGTCTTTCCAACTCGTGGTATGAGCCACAGTGTGGACGCGACTATCGGCTTAGGTGATGCGAATTATCAAAAAGCCATCTATCGCGGTAACGTCTATTATCCGGTCTATAAAGATGTGATAGCACGTGGTTATACTAAGCTTGGTTATGGTAATGACCTGCCTTTTTATGAGAACTTTTATGCTGGCGGCTATGGCTCAGTACGGGGTTATGAGGCCTCAAGCTTAGGCCCTAGATCTAAAGCTTATTACGATGCCGTCGAGGGTTTTGATCGTATTAGAGACGAAGAAGTCGGTGGTAATGCGCTAGCGAGCTTCGGTGCGGAACTAATTCTACCCTTACCGTTCAAAGGCGACTGGGCAGATCAAGTGCGTCCGGTATTATTCGCAGAAGGCGGACAAGTCTTTGATACTACCGACAGAGAAGATCGTAACTTTGTTGATCCTATAAGTGGCAAGCGTCCTGTAGATAAAGATGGTAATCCTATTGATATTCCATTATTAAAGCAGGACAACGATCTACGTTTTAGTGCTGGTGCTGGCGTGACTTGGTACACGCCTATCGGACCTATCTCTATTAGCTATGCGGTACCTATTGGCGATAAAGAAGGTGATGAAACTGAAAAAGTCCAGTTCCAAATTGGTAGTACGTTCTAAGTCGCTACCATAACTGCTTTATTTAGAGCTGGCTCACATGCCAGCTCTTAAACGAAAGGGTAGAACGGATTATTAAGCCAAGCTTTTAGCATGCCTTAGCTTAGTGTCTATTTTTAATATATTGTTAGCAGTGTTACTGACTATGACTACGATTGAGCATCTCATTACTCAAATTGAGCAGCGCCAACCCGTACTGAATAAGGCGGCGCTCAGTCCTGAGCAACTTGATTTTGAAGTTAGCGGTGTCGGGAGTTTGGCTACTGCGACTAGCTCGCAGCTTAGCTTTTTGACTGACCCAAAATACCTCTCTTATCTTGCAACGAGTCAAGCTAGAGTAGTATTAGTTAGCGAAGCGCATGCTGAGGCTGTCACCGCACCGACGATCGCTTTAGTGGTTGCTAACCCTTATTTAGCCTATGCTAGTAGTACTCAGCTATTTGAAACCAAGCCTGCGACAGCAACCATACACCAGACAGCGGTCATTGCTGATAGTGCTATCATCGGTGAAGGGGTCAGTATAGGGCCTTTTTGTGTGGTTGATGAGCGCGCACAGATAGGCGCAGGCAGTTGTCTTGATGCTCATGTGATCATTGGAGCGAACACTTGCGTTGGTGAGCATTGTCACTTTAAATCACAAGTGGTCGTCGGTCATGACTGCATCATAGGTCATCATGTCAGAGTACATGCCGGCGCTAGTATAGGGGCTGAGGGCTTTGGCTTTGCTCCAACTAAAGATCCTAGTGACAGTGGCTGGGAGCGCATTGTTCAGCTAGGGCGAGTGATCATTGGTGATCAGGTTCGGATAGGGAGCAATACCTGTATCGATCGCGGCGCTATCGATGATACGGTGATAGGCAATCACGTGATTATCGATAATTTGGTACAGATAGCCCACAATGTTCATATCGGTGCTGGGTCTGCTATTGCTGCTCATACCGGCATCGCTGGCAGTACTCGTCTTGGTAAGCGCTGTATCGTTGGCGGCGCTGTCGGTATCACCGGTCATATTGAGATTGCTGATGATGTGACTTTATCTGGCATGACTATGGTGACTAAATCGATTAAAACCTCAGGCTCATACTCGTCTGGCACAGCAGCGATGCCAACAGCTAAATGGCGACGGGCGGCGGTACGTTTTCGCCAAATGGGTAATGATTAAATTGATACCTTTAAGTTAAATGTTACAGCTAAAACCACTATTTAAGAATGAATATTTAAAAGTGATTGCTGATAAAAGTGATTGTTTTTAAAGATAACTATTTTTAGAAGTGAACGTTTCTAATTTGTATTTTAATTGCGAGTAGCGCAAGGAAGCCCATTATGAGTGCCATTGATTTCGATAAATTAACGGATGAAAATATCGATAAGTTAGCAGCAAACGGTTTGACTTTACCGCTGACTTATCATGATTTGAAGCATTATTTGCCGCACCGTTATCCTTTTATGCTAGTAGATCGGATTACGGCCTGTAAGCCTGGAGAGTGGATCACGGGTATAAAAAACGTCACTATCAACGAAGAGTTTTTTAATGGTCATTTCCCTGACGCGCCTATTATGCCTGGGGTGTTGATGGTAGAGTGTATGGCGCAGGTGTCTGGGGTTTTAGGGTTTATTAGTGCCGGTCTGACCTCTGAGGATGGCTATCTATACCTGTTTGCAGGAGTAGATAAGGTGCGCTTCAAACGCCAAGTGATTCCAGGAGATCAGCTTATTATTCGCTCTAAGATAATGATGCAAAAGCAAGGCATCTACAAGTTTGATTGTACGGTCCACGTTGAGCAGCAACTCGCCGTCAGTGCGCAAATTATGATTGCTCGTCAAGAAAAATAACCCTGACAAGTCAGAGTTAGCTATTTTTATTATTCCATTGAATTAGATGATACTAAGGCCTGTACTATGAGCCAGATTCACCCTACAGCACTCATCTCACCTTCTGCAACTATTGATGAAACGGCGGTTATAGGACCGTATTGTATCGTTGGTGATGAAGTGTCTATCGGCGCTCACACGATTTTGCATCGTCATGTGGTAGTGGCTAAGTTGACGCGTATAGGACAGCACAATCAGTTTTATCAGTTTGCTAGCATAGGCGAGGACCCACAAGATCTCAAATATGCCGGTGAGCGTACTTGGCTTGAGATTGGCGATCATAACACTATTCGTGAGGCTTGTAGCCTGCACCGCGGTACGGCGCAAGACGCTACTATCACCAAAATTGGCAGTCATAATCTATTGATGGTCAACACTCATATCGCTCATGATTGCACTATTGGTAGTCACAATGTGTTAGCTAATAATGTTGGCATTGCCGGACACGTGACCATCGGCGATCATACTATCATCGGTGGTAATTCGGGTATACATCAGTTCTGCCGGGTTGATGACTACAGCTTAGTAGGCGGAGCGAGCCTTATTTTAAAAGACGTCGCGGCTTTTACGATGGTGTCGGGTAATCCAGCGGGCGCTCATGGTCTAAATATAGAAGGCATGCGCCGCAAAGACTGGTCGAAACAGACTATTGATGTCTTACGTCAAGCCTATCGTATTGTTTTTAGATCTGGTCTCACCACTGTGCAAGCGCTTGAGGTTTTACAAAATGAGCTGCTCCCTAAAGAGCCAAAAATCCAGCTGCTCATTGACTCCTTACAACATAGCAAACGCGGAGTCGTGCGCTAAGAGTTAACTCTAGATATTCAGTACTCCTAATTCAAGTCTACACAGTATAATTTTTACCACTTAAAAAGCCATAACGATAAGTTATGGCTTTTTGTGTTTATCATTGCTTGACATTTGCTGTCGATTAGCAGAAACTTTCCAATCATATGTAGTAAGGTTTTAGTAACTTATTTTAACCAATAGCTGACTGGTAGTCTCTTTGATTATCTCATCGTTTTAGAGTGTATTGTTTGAGGCGTTTAAAGAGAGTACCAGTGAATTTTAGGAGTGTTATATGGCACAGCAAAGGGAAAATTGGTCCAGTAGAACTGGATTCATTCTAGCAGCTGTCGGTTCAGCAGTGGGATTAGGAAATATATGGCGCTTTCCTTATGTGGCTTATGATAATGGTGGTGGGGCCTTTATGGTGCCTTATCTCATCGCCTTATTAACCGCAGGTATTCCTTTATTATTTCTAGATTATATCATCGGTCATAAATACCGCGCTGCCGCACCTCGTGCTTATAAAAAAATGGTACCTTCTGCCCAGTTTGTAGGGTGGTGGCAGACGTTAGTGTCTTTTGTCATTGCTATTTATTACGCGGCCGTTATCGTTTGGGCGGGTAGTTATATGGTCTTCTCGTTTGGGCAAAAGTGGGGAGAGGATACGACCAACTTTTTTGTCAGCGATTTTGTACAGCATACCGGAGAGCTGACTTCAGTTTTTGTACCGCAGATGTTCACAGGTCTAGTGATTGTTTGGGCCTTGGCCATGCTGATTATGTTTGGCGGTATTCGTAAAGGCGTCGAGCTGGCTAACAAAATTTGTCTGCCATTACTTATCGTGCTCTTTGGTATTATGGTCTTTAAAGCGATCAACTTGCCGGGTGCTACTATCGGTTTAAATGCGTTTTTTGAGCCGAATTGGACTAGAATGAGCGATCCTAACGTTTGGCTTGCCGCTTATGGTCACGTGTTTTTCTCGCTATCAGTAGGTTTTGGTATTATGGTGACTTATGCCTCATACCTTAAGAGAAATACCAACTTAACAGGCGCAGGTTTAGTGGTCGGTTTTGCCAACTCTTCATTTGAGCTTATCGCTGGTATTGGTATCTTTGCCGCTATTGGTTTTATGGCGATGTCAACGGGTCAAGACGTTAGTGAAGTCGCTAGCGGCGGCGTTGGACTAGCCTTCTTCGTGTTCCCGAAAATTATCTCTACCATGGGCGCTAGTGGCGATCTTGTTGGTTTCTTATTCTTTGGCTCTTTAGTAGTAGCGGGTATTAGCTCCTTGATCAGTATTTTAGAGGTGCCTATTTCAGCTTTTCAGGACAAGTTCGCTTGGTCACGTAGAAAGGCAGTAGCGATTATTGGCGGAGTCTGTGCAGTAATCTCTATCTGTGCATTCTCAACCGGTAGCTCGCTAGTCTTAGTCGATGTCATCGATCACTTTGCCAATAACATCGGTATCGTAGCGGGTGGTCTCATGTCCATTGTTTGGGTCACTTGGTTTAACCGCCATAAGATCCCTGGTTTATTAGAGCATATCAACCGTATCTCTAGTGTCAAACTCGGCGGCGCTTGGGTATTTATGCTAACCGTTATTACACCAACGGTACTGACCATTGCTTTGGGATTAAAACTCATCGATTTAGTACAAGAGCCTTATGAAGGGTACTCGGCGACTATCCTATTATTATTTGGTTGGGGCGTAGTGGTGTTCTTTGGATTAGGCGCATTTATATTGAGTCGTATGAAAGGCATCCATGACGCAGAAGATGATAAGTCACGCGTTCTTGATGATGCATCATAAGACGATATAAGCAGGCAATAAATATTCTAAGAGGAATTTATTATGACAACTTCAGCAATCATTTTTATGATTATCTCAATGGTACTAATATGGGGTGGTTTGCTCGCTGCTATCTTACATTTGAGAAAGCATCCTGACATTCCGATGAGTCAGTTGCCAGATGATCAGATCTACTAAGGTTATCAGCAGCTAAAAGTTATAAAAAGAGCCAGTCGCTAATATTAGCGACTGGCTCTTTTGGTATTAACATAAGTATTAATAAAACTAGGTGCGTTTTATTAAGAGCCATTTAGCTTAGTGTAGGGTTAGTTCAGGCACTTGTTGTCCGCGCTTGCTATAAAACTCGCTAACAAACTCATCAAAATTATCTTGCTCAATCGCGTCTCTAACGCCTTGCATCAAACGCTGATAGTAGCGTAAGTTATGAATAGTTGCGAGCTGCGCGCCTAACATTTCTTTGCATTTATTGAGATGATAAAGATAAGCACGGCTAAAGTTCTGACAGGTATAGCAGTCACACTCAGGATCTAGTGGACCTTCATCTGTACGGTATTGGCTGTTACGAATGCGTACCACACCAGCATTATCGGCATCACCAGTAACGAAATAATGGCCATTACGCGCATTACGAGTCGGCATGACGCAGTCAAACATATCGACGCCGCGGCGCACGCCTTCGACTAGATCTTCAGGTTTACCCACGCCCATCAGATAGCGCGGTTTGTTTGCTGGCATATCATCAGGTAGGTAATCTAACACTGCCATCATCTCTTCTTTAGGTTCCCCTACAGAGAGACCGCCGATAGCATAACCATCAAAGCCAATCTCAAGTAAGCCCTCAAGCGACTGCTGACGCAAATCGGCGTACATACTGCCTTGCACGATACCAAAGAGCGCATTAGTACTGCCAAGTTTTTGATGCTCATCAAGACAGCGCTGACCCCAACGCAGCGAGAGCTCTAGAGACTTTTTAGCTTCAGCGTGAGTCGCCGGATAAGGCGTACACTCATCGAACTGCATAACGATGTCAGAATTCAAGCTATACTGAATTTGCATCGACTTTTCAGGAGACAAGAATACTTTAGCACCATCAATAGGCGACTTAAAATTTACCCCTTCTTCGGTAATCTTGCGCATTGCGCCAAGGCTAAAGACCTGAAAGCCACCAGAATCGGTCAAGATAGGCTTATCCCAATGCATAAATTTATGCAGACCGCCAAACTGATCGATGATATCAGTACCCGGACGTAACCAGAGGTGAAAGGTATTGCCTAATATGATATCTGCGCCAATGGCCTCAATATCGCGCGGTAGCATACCTTTGACCGTACCGTAAGTGCCAACAGGCATAAAGGCAGGAGTTTGTACCTCGCCATGATTAAGATGAACGGTACCGCGACGAGCACGAGTCTCGCCGCTAGCAGTTTTGTGTAAAGTAAATTGCATATGATAATCGCTATCTGAGCTATGAAAATGGCGCTAATTATATCATTATTAGCGATTTTTTGTGCGATCGTTATTTCTATACGCTTAAGAGAAGCCTCGTTGCCAAATACACGGGGCAATAAAAAAGACAGCAAATGCTGTCTTTTTTATTCTACAAATAAATGTAATTGAAATACTCGTTTTTAAGTTAGCTGTTTTGCTCACGAATGATGTTAAGCATCCGGCGTAAAGGCTCTGCTGCGCCCCATAATAGCTGATCGCCGACGGTAAAGGCACCTAAGTATTCAGGACCCATGTTCAGTTTGCGCAGGCGTCCTAAGGCCACTGTTAAAGTCCCTGTCACGGCTACCGGCGTTAGACGCTCAACGGTGGCTTCTTTGGTATCTTCGACCACATCTAGCCATTTATTATCGCTATTTTTTAGTGCTTCTTCGATCTCACTTAGCGGGATGTCTTTTTTAAGTTTAATAGTCAAGCCTTGAGCATGGCAGCGCATAGCACCAATACGAACACACATCCCATCGATAGGGATATTGCTCTGTACATCGTTACCAAGGATTTTATTGGTTTCAACGCCGCCTTTCCACTCTTCTCTTGATTGTTTATTTTCCATTTGCGCATCGATATAAGGAATCAAACTACCAGCTAGTGGTACACCAAAATACTGCTGAGGAAAATCAGCTGAGCGCTGAGTCTCGGCGATCTTTTTATCGATATCTAAAATGGCACTAGCAGGATCAGAGAGCTCAGCTTTGACCGCATCTTGTAATATACCCATACCATTGATAAGTTCGCGCATATTGTTAGCGCCAGAGCCGCTTGCCGCTTGATAAGTCATCGCGCTGACCCATTCCACCCAGCCTCTATTGAACAGCTCACCGATAGCCATTAGCATAAGTGATACCGTACAGTTACCACCGATAAAGTCTTTTTTGCCATTAGCTAAAGCATTGTCAATGACGTTACGATTAACCGGATCTAAAATAATGATGCTATCCTCATCCATACGCAGGGTGCTCGCGGCATCAATCCAATAACCCTCCCAGCCGCTATCACGCAGGGGCTGGTGCACCTTTTGGGTATAGTCGCCGCCTTGGCAGGTAATAATCACGTCGCAGTCCGCTAAGGAATTAATATCATGAGCATCTTTGAGTTTACTTGGGCTAATACCATCAAAGCTTGGCGCATCGCCGCCGCTATTACTGGTTGAGAAAAACACTGGGGTGATACCAGTGAAGTCTTTTTCTTCGCGCATACGCTCAATCAGCACTGAGCCGACCATACCGCGCCAGCCTACTAAACCTACTGTTAAATTACTCATGAAATGCCTTCCTCTTGTACGATGGTTTGTGACATAGTTTGTGACAAGGACAACCCGTAACAATGCCGGGAATAGAACAAAAAAGCAAGATTTTTCGATAAATTTCTTCTACTTCAACATCTCTATTATTAATGAGCTTTAAACAGTAACGTTTTATAATATTTATCCGCTTAACGAGATGCTAAAGTAAGCTTGAAAAATGACTATGATAACTTTGAATAATTATAAGCACTAATCATAAGTATTGTTTCTAAATCAGACTTTACTCCTGGCTTAGCCCTCATTTTAATAAATGGTTACCTATATTATGGATATCTCTTTACTGTATTACGGCGCGCAATGGTTAGCAGGGTTTATCACCTTTGTAACCATTTGGGGCTGGATGCCCCTTGATAATTGGTGGGTCCGAGTAGTCGAGTTTCCGCGCATCCAGATTATGGTGTTAGGAGTCGTCGCTTGGGCGGCGATGATTTTATTCTACTCCGAGTGGCAGATAGGTCAGTGGCTATTGTTTTTGGCCTTGAGTCTGACTTTAGCTTATCAGCTAAGAATGGTGCTTCCTTATACGCAGTTATGGAAAAAAGAAGTACAAAACGCCACCGATGACCCAGAGCTCGCTGAGCATCAGATCAAAATCATGGTCTCCAATGTATTAACGCCTAATGAGCAAAAGCAAGATTTAGTCGATTTGGTAAACGACAAAACCCCCGATATTCTGATCGCCTTAGAGACAGATAAGCAGTGGGAGCGAGCGCTTGAGCAGATAGAGCCTGACTATCCTTATACGGTCAAAGTTCCTTTAGACAACTTATATGGCATGCACTTGTACTCAAAGCTTGAGCTGATAGATCCTGAAGTTAAGTATCTGATTATCGATGATATTCCCTCTATCCATAGCCAATTACGCTTACCAAGTGGTCGGGTTATTTGGCTATATTGTTTACATCCCATGCCACCAAGTCCTACCGAAGCGGATAAATCGACCACGCGCGATGCGGAGCTGCTGATGGTTGGCAAGCATATCAAAGAGCATGAGCAAACTGCTATATTAGCAGGAGATCTCAACGATGTAGCATGGTCAAAAACCACGCGCCGTTTTCAGCGTATCTCAGGCTTACTTGATCCGCGTATTGGTCGTCACTTTATCAATACCTTTCACGTCAAATATCCCTTTTTGCGTTGGGCGCTAGATCATATTTTTCATAGTGCTTGTTTTACGCTAGTTGATATCAGTCGAATGCCATCTATTGGCTCCGACCATTTTCCAGTGATGACGACCCTACAATATGAACCGCAGGAAGCTAGTAAACAGGAACAAAACGCGCCTACTACCGATGCAGAAGACATTCAAGAGACCAATCATAAGATCGAAGAAGGTAAAGAAGAGGGACAAAAAGTCTCGCAACAACACGCCGAAGAAAACAATAAAACGCTAGAAGATCGAGCGGCAAAACCGGTATAAGCATTTTCAGATTATATAAATAGATGACTCAAATCCTCTGTAAGCATAAGCGTACAGAAAATAGGGCTTTTGGCGTCTAGTTAGCGCTGCTAAGCCAGTATATAATAGGCTCATCAACACAAGGATAGTCAAGGATGCAGTGTTGAGGCTTATAGCCTTGAGTCAGCTCAAGTGTTATGAGTCGGTGTGAAGTGGCTTAGAGAGGACTTAATATAAGTCATCAGGGATATAATAATAATAAAATGAAATATCAATAACCCGAACCTATTGCCCAAGGTTCGGGTTTTTTCTTGTCCATGGTTTTTACTAATAAGAGTTTCTATTAATAAAAATTGCTACTAACAAAGGATACTACTAGCAACCATCAAATACTTTGCAGTTTTCATAAATACCACTTGTTAACAGAATTATCCTCAAAACTATTTAAAGTTAATTAAAGCCATTTAAGGTCAATACAGCATAGCGCTTAGTAGGTTCTAGGCATGATCTAAGGTACTATAAACATTTAACCAGTCATCATTTTTATCTTCAGTAACCGCAAACCAAGCATCATCGCATTCTTCGGTAAGACAATCAAAACTGACATATATGCCTTTCTCATCGATGGTGGCATACCAGTGCTCATCGTTATGGCCGGTAGATAGTACAAAGTATTTGTCATTCACAAATTCGCCAACGGTATATAGCTCGTCTTTTTTATAGAAATAATTTCCGCTTATGCAGATTAGTTTATCACCGGTATGTATCATCGTCTCTCCTGTCAATATCAATCATTACTTTATTATAAATAACGACAGCTTTAGCTTGTATTATCACTGCTGATAATTGAGTAAAACTTGCGTAATTATCTATAATTATTAGCAACTATTTTATCAGTAGCAAGTAAGACAACAAAGAATGCTTGAGTATCAAAAGACAGTTTTTTGTAGCTAAGTGTTTGTTTTTATTGCTATTTAAAACTGTTTATATCTAGATGATTGTTGATAATTGAAGCTTGCAAAATGAGCTTATTATTAGAATCGCAAATTTTGAGTACCATAACAAAATAATTGTTTAATCGTTAGTCATAATAAGCTGAAGTAAAACAGAAATAAAATAGAAATAAAGTAATGCCAGTGACAAGATTATCGATAACTGCTAATGATCAGGCGCTAGTAATCATCAGTGTAAAGCTATAGTAGCTCGATAACATTTTGTTTGTCTAATAAAAAGGGGATATGACTTAGCATATCCCCTTTTTATTAGCAGTAAGCAGAGCACGCGCTAGAGCATAACTACTCAATCACTTGAATGTAGGCACCCGCTCGTAGCTCTTGTAACCAGTCTTCTGTCGCTTGTGGTGCTAAGCGTTGAAATAGGGCTTGGCGGGCCATATCACGGCGATATTCATCACTGATGTCTTGTTGACGCTTATCATCGACTTTGAGTATGTGCCAGCCAAACTGGCTCTTGAAGGGCGCGGAATAGTCGCCGACGGTAGTGTTTTTCATGACTGCTTCGAACTCTCCAACCATCTCACCTTCGCCGACCCAGTTCAAATCGCCGCCACGTCCAGCAGATCCCGGATCATCAGAATAAGTAGAAGCTAAGCTGGCAAAATCTGCGCCTTGACGCAGCTGCTCATAGAGGTCATTGATTTTTTGCTGCGCTAGGCTATCGGTCTGTAATTCATCAATTTTGACCAAGATATGTCGAACATCCCATTGTGGCACAATCATTTTGTCACTAACGGTTTTGTTGGCTAGTTTGACGATATCGATTCCTTCTGGAGTGACTAAAGGCGCGCTGACTTCCCCAACTGCAAGCTTGGTAATCTGACTTGATAGCTCAGTCGGTAGTGCAGCAGCTCTATGAAAGCCCATATCGCCACCTTGTAGTGGAATAGGGTAGCCGCCTTGCACTGCAGCTATCGCTGCCGCAACGTCGACATTCGGTTCTAATAAACGAGTGCGTAGAGTCTTTGCTACTGCGAGCGCTTGCTCACGCTGAGCGGCTGAGAGACGGCTGTAGTCATCGATGTAAGGCACACGTACATGAATGGTCTGGTATTCGTTTTGGTTGAGACGCTTAGCTTCAGGGGAAGACAAGAAGGCATCAACATCTTGCTCGCTGATACGAACTCGGCTACTGACTTGGCGTTGCTGTAAGGCTTGAATAGTCGCATCTTCAAACAACTTCGCGCGCAAGGCAGCATAGCTACCCGGCTGGCTAGCATCTAGTTTTTGTTGTAGACCGGCTAAGCTATTAACGCCTTCTCCTTGAGCAATCTGCGCTAAACGCTGATTGATGGCTGCATCATCAGGTTGTAAGCCAAGTCTATTGGCAAGAGACAGCTGTAACTCGCGTTGAATCAAGCCATTCAGGACTTCAGACTGCAGTTGTGGTGAGTTGGCGATAGGTTGGCCTGCGGCTTGCGCTCTTGCTTGGGTCTGAACGACAGCATTAATCAGTTCGCTTTTTAGAATGGCATTATCATTGACTAGGGCAATAATGCCATCGGTACTGGTTGCAGGCGTTAGACGGCTAGTGTTTTGATTCTCAACACCGGCTGCCTGATTATTAGTAGATTCAGCAGTAGCCGCTTGAGCATTAAATGCAAGTATAAGACCTAGACTGACGCCCATACTCGTTAGTATGGCTCGGTTAGTCTGGCGTAAAGAAAAAAGTCTCATGATAATCCTTATTGATGTCATCATATCGGTTATGGGTTGATCAGCGGCATGCACTTGTAGGCAAAATCCAACTTAATATAGCGATAGGGTAGTTCGTTTGTTAGTCCTTCCAGGCGGTTTGTGTCGGCTCAAACCCTAATACTTTATCTGATAATAAGCGAGTCAAGCGGCCACTGCCACTGCCTAAACCATTAAGCCTAATTTCAGCCATGATCGCTTGATTAGGCTTATCGTTGATATTCAAATCATTATAGTAACGACGACCATAAACGGCAAAGCCAAAACAGCAATCTTCGTAATCTATTCCGACTAAAGCGTCGAGGGTTTGGTTGCGCCGATAATCATACTGGCCTTGTGCTAGAACTCGCCAGTTACTGTTTATCGGAAAAATAGCTGACGCCGTGAGGGCTGAAATAGGGAGCTGATTGGTATTTTCATCTTCTTGACGTTTGACAAAGCCGACGTTGAATAAGCTATTATTAGCAGGCTGATAGCGCAGCTCAGTGGTAATGTAATTGAGATCATAGCTACTGTTTAGTGCCCCACTGACATCTACCCAAACGTTGTTATAGGGTTGGGTGCTGGCATTCCAGACCATTCCTGACGAATCCGTATTAAATACTGGCGTCTGATCCTCTAAAGTCACCCGTCCATCACCATAATAAAACTGCTCTGCAATGCTACCATCAAAACGTGTCACACCCGTTGCGTCGATGTAACGATAATTGATGCCAGGGGTGATGGCATGCAAGTCTTGCAGGCGATCATACCCTAAGAACCAACTGTCTGAGAAGAGCTGCTCGTAGTTGATAGAGGCGATACGCGTGTTGAAGTTAGGAATATCGTTTTGATCTTCAAAAGGGGAGTAGGTATATTTCAGACGCGGACTCAGCAGCTGATAGCCGCCCATGGTGTCATCGAAAGCGCCAAAAGGTGAGCCTGCTTGATAAAAGTTCAGACCCGCATCAATGCTCGCTTGCGGGACAAATACGGACTGATTACCATCTTCTTCATCAAGATTATTAGCGTCTAAACTGTCTTGATCGTATGAAGTATACAAATGCTGCAAGCTCAGCTTAGGGTTGATATACCCCCACGCGGCCTCGATAGGATAAGCGGCGCTTAGCTTGTTATAGACTCTAACGCCGCTTTTTTCGGCCTCAGAGCCATCGTCAATTGACTTCTTAAAGTAGGCTGAGTCATGAACCCCTGTGAAGTTTATATTATCTGACCAAGGTAAGCGATAGTTGAGCGACAGCTGCGGTAAGCGCGAGTAAGGCTTATCTTTATCTTGTAGCAACTCGCCAGTATTGGTGATAGCGTCTAAGGTTTGATAGGTTTCAACTTTGAGTTCACCATTGACATAGTCATTATAATAATTCAGCCGAGCTCGCCGCGGCAGGTTGAGCGTATTGTTAGATAAGCCTAAGGTATCAAAATCATTAATATAATCCGCGTCAGAGACATAACTGTATTTAGCATCACCGCTTAAGCGTGGAATACTGTTAGAGGACCAGTAGTGATCATAAAACAGACTGCTACGATCTTCATCATCATATTCTCTATCATTAGGTAAATAAGAGCCATTAAGTATACCTTCGCCATAATCTTCGGTTAGATAACGAAATTCTCCTGAAAGCATCGGGTTACGATTGGTATAAAGATGGGTATTAAGTGTGGCATCATAATTAGGTGCTAGATTGAAATAATAGGGAACATCAATTTCTAGACCGTTTTCACTACCGATGCTGGCATTGGGTAATAAAAAGCCACTGCTACGACGTGAGTCAATAGGGAAGTTGAAATAAGGCAAATAAAGCACTGGCACATCGGCGATTTTGAAGGTCGTGTTATAAGCTTCGCCGCGGCCAGTATCGGTATCTAAGTCGATATTTTTAGCTTCAAGCTGCCACTTACGGTCAGTAGGCGGACAAGTAGTGAACATCACGCCATCAAGCTCGTACTGGCTCTCATTAGGGCGGTTGAGCTGTTTGGCATAACCATGCGCTTGCAGAGGGACGCTGGCAAAAGCGACATCGCGGGCCGTCGACTGCTGATTCTTTGTATTATAAGCTAGGCTATCAGCGACGCCAATCAAACCGCCTTGTGTGACTCTGTCATTAACAGTAGCAGTCGCGCGTTCGTTCCCGGTACTGAGTCTTGTATCGCGGTTTGGCGTATTGCCGATCGCTTGGTCGGTGAACATCACTTGCCCTTGTGCTGCTGCTACGCCACTGCTGAGATTCAAAACTACTTTTTGAGCCTCGATATGCTGCTCACCTTGATCGATAATTACGTTCCCTGACAGCTCAGCATAGTCGACATTGTCATAATAACCATAGTCAGATTCAGCATAGATAGAGTCTCGATTATTTAGAGGTGCATCTGCGTCGCTATTGGCTTCGTTTATCGCCCTTTGGTAATTTGGATTGCTATCAGGATAGACCCATTGACCTTCACAGCGAGGCGCATTATCGACAGTAATAGGAACAACATTCAGATCGGTTCCTAGCTTTGGCAAGGTTTGCTTTGCTGCTAAAGAACGATCTAGCTCAGCGTTAGGTAGGTCGTTATTGACTAGGCTCGTAGCATTATTTGGTGGTACCGTAGTTTTATTAGTAACATCGCTATCGGGTCTTAATTCATAAAATTCCGCCAAGCGCATTAAGCTATCTTGGATAGTTTCGTCATTAAGATTTAGATTTTTAGGGTCAGTATCAGTAATGCCCGTATCAGAGTCTATAATGGAGTCAGTGATCGCGACTGGCTCTATAGTTGTGCTAGTCGCTATTTGAGAGTCGTCGTTATTTTCTAGCGCAGAAGCATTATCTATAGCGGCGCCTGAGCTTATAGTAGCACTCTCATTCATGGACGCCATAGGAGCTAAATCATTGTCGCTAGTAGTATCGATATCTGCCAATGCGCGCTCAGTTCCTTCAGCCGCCAAAGGCTTGCGCATCTGCTGATCGTCATCGGTGATAGCGGCACTGACCGTTAAGCTAGATATACTTAACGCACCGAATAGAATCATGCGAATGCTTTGGTAGAGCGGAGAATATAACAAGGGCACACCTATGATTGTAGAGCCTATTAGCCATTTGGGTTACGATGGAGACAGATAGTCAATGGATTTTAAAAGCGAGTATCAAACCAGAAGCTAACCACTCGATATACATTTTATAAGTATCACTTACTGTTATTGATTTAATCTCAATTATTTAACAATAGGATCTGTTTGGTCGTTTGCTACAGTAGCTTTATACCGCTGTAAAGACTAGTTTAACCTTTATTAAATCATTCAATAATGAGCAGAGCGACAATTATTTTGACTTATGATAGTCAAAAAAAACCAAATCAGCTACACTAATCAGCAAATTTTATAATACAGCAAGGTATTTCTTTATTGGTAAGCTGGCTAATAGTAAGTAGCGAGTCAATAAGACTGATAAAAATACTGAGCACTCTCAGATGGTTCGTTATTTTAGCAAGTATTTGCCCGACTTATCACTCTATTTAACCGGCGATTTTCTTTATGACTACTAGCGCTATGACAGACAAAATGCTTATGAACACTGATTCTACAATCAGCACCCAAACACCAACTCAAATAGTGAGTAATACCGAAGCCGCTGATGAGCGTCAGCAGCAGCTAATTCATTGGTTGCAGCAAGTATTTGCCGGTCAAGAGTTTAAACTCGACAGCCTACCAGGTGATGCCAGTAGCCGCCAGTACCATCGTCTACAATGGTTAAACCAATCAGATAATAATAATTCTGAGCATTATATGGTGATGGACTCTGCTGATGAGCAGCAAGCGATGCAGCAGTTTATAAACGTCACAGCTTTAATGGCGCCAGCGATTAATGTGCCGACCCTTATCGCCCAAGATACTGAGCAAGGGTTTCTAGTTCTGCAAGACTTTGGTACGGTGGAGTTTGCACACTTACTGGTTGGTGCAACCCCAGCGCAAGTCGATACTTATTATCAAGCCGCTATGCAGACTTTGACTGCGCTGCAGCAAGTACCGGTAGAGACTGCCAAAACCCAGCACCAGTTGCCAGATTATGATGACGAACTTCTTAACCGCGAGATGGACTTATTTAGTGACTGGTTTATCCCGCACATTGAGGTAAGTTTAGACACTAGTCTTTGGGAGGCTGTCAAAAAAGTGTTAATCACTGAAATTTTGCGCCAGCCACAAGTCATCGTCCATCGCGATTATCACAGTCGTAATTTGATGCAAGACCAAGCCAACCCCAAGCGCTTAGGAGTGATCGACTTTCAAGACGCAGTTATCGGCGCTTATAGTTATGATTTGGTGTCATTAGTCCGTGATGCTTATGTCGATTGGCCTGAGGCACAAATCTCTAGCTGGATTAAGGACTTTTGGCAATTGCAGCAGCAAGCTGAACTCACTACTACTAGTGCTGAGCAGTTTGAAAACGATGTCAATGTGATGGGGGTTCAGCGTCATTTGAAGGTGCTTGGCATCTTTATTCGTTTGTTTGAACGCGATGGCAAAAACCGTTATTTAGCCGATATTCCAAAAGTAATGAGTGATTTACTCTTTGAGCTTGACTGGCTTGCCAAGCAAGGTAGTGAGGAGATAAAGCAGGCAATCATCCCTTTTAATCAGTGGGTGGTAGAGACAGTACTGCCTGCTTATCAAACTAAGTTTGTGCAGCAGTATATTTAGTCATAACATTTAATCAGAACAACACTTTTAGTCATCTCAAAAGTTATCTTTTGATCCAGGAGTAAATATGGCGAGCATAACCCAAGCGATGATACTAGCTGCAGGCAAAGGCACACGCTTACGCCCGTTAACCCTTGAGACGCCTAAACCTTTAGTTGAAGTGGGTAGTCAGCCCCTCATTGTTTGGCACATAAAAGCGCTGCAAGCAGCCGGTATCACTGACATCACTATCAATGCCTCATGGCTCGCTGATAAGCTCATGGCGGCGCTAGGCGATGGCTCGCAATATGGCGTTAACCTGCATTGGTCAGTAGAAGATGAGGAGCCTTTAGAAACTGCTGGCGGGATTTTTCAGGCTCTGCAAACCAACAAGCTGCGAGATGAGCCGTTTATTTTAGTGAATTCTGATGTGTGGACGACTTATAATTTTGTGCAATTACAAGACTATAAGCTCAGCGCCGATCAGCGCGCGCACTTGCTGTTAATTGATAATCCGGAGCATAATAATAGTGGTGATTTTGCGCTCAATAACGGCTTAGCGAGCGAGGAGTCGATTGCTGAAGCAGACAAGTATACCTTCGCAGGTATCAGTGTAATGTCACCAAGACTCCTAGATGGTTTAGTCAGTGGTCAGCCAGCAGCGTTAGCGCCATTGCTTAAGCAAGCGATGCTTAAGTTTCAGATTACCGCTGAAGTTATTACTGATAACTGGATAGATGTAGGCACGCCTGAGCGCTTAGCCCAAGTAAATACCTTTATTAATGAGAAAGGTGCTAGTAATCATAAAGGCGCTTAAGAGGTAATTTTAGACACGGCCTAATATAAATAAAAAGGTGGCGCTGACTGGGTCAGCGCCACCTTTTTATGACCAGTTGTTAATCATTTTTTTATACGCCCATCGCTAGTCTAATTAGCTGAGCGATAGTAAAGACAACTAGAAACCCGGCTAGATATAGACCGACAAACCATGCCCATTGCGATTGTTTTTTACTGAGCTTCTTCATCATGACCTCCTTACCGTCCTACTTAATACATGTGTTCATGACTCGTTTTACCTTTGAAGGTGTAGTAACCAAAAGCGGTATAACTTAAGATGATTGGAATCATGACCCCAGCACCAATTAACAAGAATGATAGCGTAGTATCAGCGGCGGCGGCCTCATAAATCGTCATCTGATACGGTACGATATATGGAAATATCGCAAAACAAACACCAATATAACCCATTAAAAATAAAGCAACAGTCAATAAAAAGGGACGATATTCACGCTCAGTTTTGAGATCTTTACGCATTAAGAAGAACAATAACAGCACGATAATAGGCATAGGTGCAAGATATAATAATCCTGGGAAACTAAACCAACCTTCAAGGGCGTCAATATCAGAAAAGTACATCGAAACAGTGACAGCAACCATCATTAATATCAATGCAGAGAGTACCCAGTTAGAAACTTTTCGTGCCCATACTTGTAGCGTATGCTCTGTTTTAATAATCAGCCAAGTAGAACCAAGCAAAGCATAACCAATGATTAAGGCGATACCGCACATAATAGAGAAGGTTGAGAACCAATCAAAAGGACCACCGGTATACAGACGATTGCTGGCTTCTAAACCATGTACTAAGGCCCCCAGCATAACCCCTTGAAAAAAAGCTGCGACGTAAGAGCCAAAGGAAAAGAAAAAATTCCATAAATACTGATGCTTGGTTGCCTTAAAGCGAAACTCAAAGGCAACCCCGCGCATGATCAGACCGAACAGCATAAAAATAACGGGCAAATAAAGACCGGACATAATAATGCCGTAAGCTACTGGGAAAGCGGCAAATAAACCGCCACCGCCCAATACTAACCAAGTTTCATTACCATCCCAAAAAGGGGCGATTGAGTTCATCATGCGACTGCGGTTTTTCTCAGAGCCGGCAAACGGGAATAAGATACCGCACCCAAGATCAAAGCCATCGAGTAGGACATAGACAAAGACGGAAAAAGCAATCAAGCCGCCCCAAATCAAAGGTAAATCTAATACATCACCATAGTTAAACATTAGCGTAGCCCTCCATCATCCACATCGTCCGCAGGCTTATCGACGCCTTCAGAGGTATCTTCTCTAGTGCTCTCATCAGGATTACTATCACCACTTAAGGCACGGCCCTGACTTTCAGTTACCGAGTGTTCGTAGAAATTATCTTCCGCAGGATCTTCATACGGCTGCGGTCCTTTTAAAATAAGATTTACGATATAAAAGGTGCCAGCACCAAAGATAAAAGTGTACAGCACAATAAAGCCAATAAGCGTAGTGGCCACTTGTTGAGCGGCAACCGGTGACATACTCTCAGCAGTACGAATGACCTCATATACTGTCCAAGGCTGGCGTCCGGTTTCGGTGACAAACCACCCGGCCAATATCGCCACAAACCCAAGCGGCATCATCATCATCCAACCGCGGTGGAACCAGACGCTTTTAGGGTCGAACTGCTGCTTTTTGAAGTATTTATAGAGACTAAAAACCCCCATAAGTATCATAAGCATACCAATGCCTACCATTACCCTGAAGGACCAAAATACAATAGGCACATAAGGCTGATCCTCGGGTGCCCAGTTATTAAGTCCTTTGATCTCTCCATCTAACGAATGCGTTAAGATGATACTCGATAAATAGGGGATTTTAACCTCGTAGTGATTTTTCTGCGCCTCTTGATCAGGAATGGCAAACAGAACCAAAGGTACGGCACTATCATCTTCCCATAATCCTTCCATCGCCGCGACTTTGGCTGGCTGATGCTCTAAGGTATTTAATCCATGCATATCGCCAATTAATGCTTGTGCTGGCGCGACAAAGATAGCCATGACCATCGCCATACCTAACATCACGCGGCCATGCTGACGATGGTCTTGATGTTTTTTGGATTGTAGATAATAAGCACCGACCCCGCCAACCGCAAAAGCAGTGGCCAAGAAAGCGGCAGTCATCATATGCGCGAAGCGATAAGGAAAGGAGGGGTTAAAAATAATCTCAAGCCAATTGGTGGGATACAGTAGACCATCCGCGCCCATCATAAAGCCTTGCGGCGTCTGCATAAAGCTATTAGAAGCCAAGATCCAAAAGCCTGAGATCAGCGTACCGATAGCGACAATCGCTGTCGAGGCAAAGTGCATGCGTTTGCTCACGCGGCCCCAACCAAACAGCATAATACCTAAAAAAGAAGCTTCTAAGAAGAAGGCGGTCAGTACCTCATAAGCGAGTAGCGGGCCTATAATATTTCCCGCCCTATCGGAGAAGACAGCCCAGTTGGTACCGAACTGGTAGGACATAACCACACCTGAGACCACGCCTAGACCGAAGACCACCGCAAATATTTTTACCCAGTACTTATAGACTTCGGCATAGATAGGTTTGTCTGTTTTGAGCCAGCGAAATTCAAGCACCGTCAAAAAGCTGGCAAGCCCAATGGAGAAGGCCGGAAAGACAATGTGGAAGGAGATCACAAAAGCGAATTGGATGCGCGCAAGCATGAGCGCGTCCATCTGGTCTATCATAAAAGAGGCAAACATAAGGGTTACCTATATTGGTTAGCTGATTGGCGTAAATGTCCCTGGTACGCTCAAGTAACTGTCCGCAACATATAAACCTTTATCACGGGCAATAGCCAAAAATAATTTGGCTGATGTGGAATCTATGTCCTTATAAACTATATTTCATTTTCAAATCGACTAAGAAATAGTCTCTGTCAGTGCCAAGGCCGAATTATTAAACAGACCCTCATCAATCGATCACTTTCACTAGATACAACGAAAGATGATATTGGAGTCATTATGCGCTTGCAGTGCAGCGGGTGCAAGTCATGCCATGTTACCAAAGCATACCTAACAGTCATAACGAGATTATTAATGACCAAAATGTTAAAACCAAAAGCGCTACATCAGTTTTTAGGTAACTCAAAACGGCATAGGCTTATTCTTGTAGCTGCTTATACAAGATACGGCGCAAAGTCAAAATTGTTTGCGGGTTTTGTTGAATACTATGTCCACCATTAATAACAGTCTCAGAAGCCGCGCCTTCAAGGTGGGCGCTAGTATAAGGTACAATGCCGTCAGATAAGCGCTCAGTGATGGCCTGACTGATGTCTCCCTCGACGGTAACGGCTGCGACTAAAGGCTCGCGGCGCACATCACTATCATTATTATTGGCAGCTGCAGAGTCGCTGTTTTCTTCCTGCGCTTGTGATAAATCTATCTTGCCACCACCTGGCTGCATTTGTGCCAGACCTTTGGTGATATCGGCATCATTATTAGCGATGATGGAGTGATAGGTAATACGATCGTTGATAGTGATATCTTTGGTCAATTGGATAAAAGAGGACTTATTGCTCAATTGGCTCGCCCCATTTTGTAAGTATAAAGCGCCTAAAGGGTTGTTGGCTATATCTCCTTGAATCGCTAGCGTGGCTAAATTATCAGTGATTGTTTTTACCAGTCCGACAGGCAAGTAGACAATACGGCGTAACGCTCGAGTGAACCAGCGATCAGCATAATCGGTACCGCGAAAAGGCGTCGATAAAAACACGGCAGTATCCACCTGTGGCAGAGCCTGTAATTTAAAACGTTTCTGTAACTGCTCTTCACCAAAAGACTGTTTAAGCGCGTCACGTATTTTTCGTTTTTCACTAGCGGAGAGCGCGCCTTGTTCATCCAGTCTATCTAAATCATCTATCAGATTATCATCAGATAACATCATGCGCGCGATGATACCGCCCATACTATGGCTGATAATGACGCTGTTTTGGCTGGCTATATTTTGACCGCTAGGATCTGTTTGCTGATAAGTCGTTTCAATCAGTTGCTGAATTTGATAACGGTTTTCTAATATGGGCAAGTTAGTAGGATAAAATATCTGCCAAACCTGATAATTCTCACGTAATTTATCATCATTTAAAATATCGTTAGTTAAATTGACCCAAGCGGCAGGGCTCGAAGCCAAACCATGCAACATAATCAATACCCGCTTGTCAGGGTCATAAGGCTCAAGCATAAATAGCTTAGGTAAATTGGCTTCTTGTTGACGAGTGATTAAGTTTAGATATCCTACGCCGTCTAGCTGATTCTCCGCCAGCCACATGCCATAACCTGCCGAAAAATTCGCTGCTAACGGATACGCTTCGCCTAAAATAGTGGTGCTCTCACTGCGGTAAGGGTTATACAAATGAATATCGAGCTGCTGGCTACTTAGTACATCTAAGACACTCTCCCCTTTAGGTTTAATCAAACCGGTCATCAGCAGATGGCCGGTGGGGTAAATGCGGCTACTAGGATCCTCATCGGTTGCGCTTTTATTAACACTGCTATCAGCGTTATTTTCTTGAGCCAATCTGCCTGATAAAGAGGAGACGAGCAGCTGGCGAATAGTCGTCGTATACCGATCATTGAGAGACGCCACGAAGCTCACACCTAGTCCTGGGCGTTTGCTTATCGAGTTTAGTCCCGTGAGGCGCAGCTCATAAGTAGAGGTTAGGTCTGCCAAGGCAGAAGTCTGCTCACGAGCGTTTTGCAGATAGTTATTTTCATTGGGTAGATGGACATTGAGGCCATAATCACCAACTTGCATAGTCATGACTTTGACTTGGTCGGTGGCGCGGCTATTGAGTGCAACCTGATTAGGGATAGCGGTTCGAGCTAAGTTGCTGACCGCTGTTGTTGGCAGGTACTCAATATTAGTATCGTCCATCAATCTATTTGAGCGAGCTTCTGACTGATACAGCTGAGTAATGATGTCATTGCTTGCCGCGTTATAGATATCTTGAGTTTGAATATCGACATCGTTTGGAATGCGGTTTTGTAGACGTGGTTTTTTTTCTGCTTCAGCTGCGCTTTCAAAGTCATGTTCTAATCTGTCATAGAAAAGATAAGCATAGCTAGATTTGACCGCATCAAACAGCCGTTCCTGGTAATCCATAAGACAAGCGGACGTTCTCTGTTGTTTATTTTTTGCTTGTTCATCATCAAGTGGGGCGTTAGCAAAATAAGGGTCAATCGGTGGCCGAGATAAAGCAGCAAGGCAGTCTGTCGATTTTGCTAATTGCCGCGCTTTGGCATAATGTAGCTCAGCGAAGATAGCAAGCTCCGGTCGATAGTTATCATCGAGTAGGCTATCAGATAGCTGTCCTAAGCATAGCTCAAAATGCTGCAAACAGGCTTTTTCATTGAGACCGGCAGAGAGCAAGGTCGAAGCAGTATTACTACTGAGTTTGTCATCTGAGACAATATTGCCGCGTTGACTACTAATGACTTTGGACTTGGTTTGCTGGCTGACTGATACAGTGTTACAACCGCTAGTAACTAACGTAGTGGCGATGATGGCTATACCTAAAAGCGCTTGTTTGTGAGCGTTTGTCATAGCGATTATGGCGTTACTTGTAACTGTCATAGCGAGTCTCAGTAGGTAATAATAAAGGCAGATTCGATAAGATAAACTCAAACAGTATAGCGCTAAAACAAAAAAAGCGCGCCTGCTTTATAGACGATGGTGAGTCACTACAAAGCAGACGCGCTTAAATGAGAGCGAAGCCATAATCGACTGGTTTGATCACTAAAATCAACCTAAGCGATTAACACTGTTATTAACTAACACTATCTTTAACCGCCGATTAACTAGTCTGATTGATACTATTTGGACTGATATCGATATCAGGAGCTGGTATATCCCAAATATAGTACTTTCCGTCCTCAATGAGCTTAATTTGCTGACGGATCATTTGATTATCTGGTGTTTTTTGCTCAAGGCGACGCAAGCGCGAGAGTGCTTCACTACGGCGATCACTAAGCAGATCAGACTGTGCCAAGCTTTGTTCCGCTTCGGTATAGCCTAAGCTGACCGCTTTATCAAGATACTTTTGACCTTCCTTAAAGCCGCCACCTTCTGAGAGCATCATCCCGTACAAAAAGTTAGCTTCACCGCTGTCAGGTTTAGCTTTGATCGCGCGATCTATATACTTACCGCCGCGTACTGCATAATCAGAGCCTAAGTCTAAATTGCGGCCCATACCGTTGAGCTTGGCGGCGCGGACTAACACCTCATAAGAAGCATCTGGCGCACTGGCGAAAGGGTCGATCCAATCTGCCAATACTTTAATCTTCTCACGCGTGTAGTAGCGCTGTGAGCGATTTGGGAAGTTTGGTGGATAGTGACGCGCATTGGGAGAGACGTCTTCGATGAAATGATCAATTAAGCTAACATCTAGCTTATCGGCGCCCACACCTTGCTTGGTTGGAATGAGTACTGTTGAGATGAAGCTGATATCAGAGATTTTGGCTTGCGGCGCTGGAATATTACGGAGCTGACCTTGACTGATATCGATGCCAGTACTAGTAATAGGGCCACGCTGGTATACGCGCGTCGCTAGCCCTGATTCACTTGGTACGTTATTAGCCGTAGCGGTTGCTGGAGTCGCTACATTCGATTGCGCCGGGTTAGGTTGAGCGCTAGCTTGAGCGTCAGGTTGAGCATTGGCCGGCTGCGCGGAATTGATAGCTGCATTAGGCTGTGCACGGCGGATAATGCGCTGACTTGAGTCCTTAGCACTAGGCACATTAGCAGCAACGCTATCAGGTGCAGCAAGAGCGGGGACGGTAAGCAGCATAGTACAAGCGGCTGCCAGAGCGGTTAAGGTCGCAAATTTTTGAGTAGCGTTGTGTTTCATAAAAAGGGTTGCCTTCTAGTAGTCTCAAGGAAAAAGGAATATTTTTGCTCATCTTGTAAAGATTAAAGTCACAAGTATCAAAGTCAACAATATCAAAGCAGTTTATTTTTTATACCCTAGCAATTAGTATCCGCGCTCGCAACGGTAGGATTGTTAATAATAATACTGAATGCTATCCAACTGAATATATCGATGAGTCATCGGTAATAAAGTACGAGTAACTGACTCCGTCATTAGATTTGCTTATTTAGATTTACTGATCTAGTTTTGTTTATATCGTTAGATATGATAAGCAGCGCTCTTCATACAATTCGCCATAAAACGCATACTGCGGCGTATCGGTGGTGCTAGCGCCGCACCGCCATTATCAAGTGCTAACTGACGATGGTGCAGCTCTTCGATATCCATTTGCGCAAGTATCTCGCGAGTACGCTGATCTTGCACTGGCAGCTGAGTGATATGATCTTGTAGGTGCTCACTGACCTGCGCTTCGGTCTCGGCGACAAACCCTAAGCTAAACTCATTAGAGATAGCCCCTGCAACCGCCCCTAAACCAAATGACATACCGTACCATAGCGGAGTAAACACGCTAGGATGGCTACCAAGCTCATCAAGGCGAGTCTCACACCAGACGAGATGATCGACCTCCTCAATGGCGGATTGGTGCATGGCTTGTTTGACAGTCTCATCTTTTGCTGCAAATGCTTGACCATGATAGAGGCCTTGCGCGCAGACCTCACCGGTATGGTTAATACGCATCAGTCCTGCGACATGGCGAGATTCGGTGATACTGAGCTTAGGAATCTCATCGTTGCTAACGGGCAGGGGCCGAGAGCTTGGGTTTGAGTGTGGAACAACGGCTCGTAGCGCTTTATCAACGCTCAATAGTAAATGATCAATCTTAGATAGAGGACGCGCTGTCATAAAGAACTCCTGATAAAACACGATTTTTCTAATTGCATATGGTTTTTTTAATTTCATATTATGAATAGCAAACACTGGTAATGACTCAAGAAGCTATGCAATATCATCTTTGGTTTGTATTACCGCTTGTTGTTGATGCTTTTTTAGCTTTAAGTACAAAAAGGCGCCATAGCCAATATTAAGTATTCCAGTGACCAAAAACAACTGTGGTAGCGTTAGCTGCAAGCTATTTAATAATACAATAGCAAAAATAGCAGAGCCGACCATAAAGATTGCATTAAAAATATTATTAGCACCGACTATACGGGCGCGATGACTCTTTGGCGCATAGGCCTGCATAGAAGCATAAAGCGGTACGATATATAAACCGCCACTAAAGCCTAAGAAGAATAAGTCTATAAACACCCGCCAAGTGCCCGAAATTCCAAATAGGTCGCTAATTCCTAATAAAGTCTCGCTGGCAACCTCGATACTCAGTCCGGATAATGAGAGATATAAATCAATAGCAAAAATACTCAGACCGGCAATACCAAAAGGCAATAGACGCAAACTTACCTCATTTTTGGTTAGTCTCTTGCATAGCAGTGAACCGATAGAGACGCCTACAGAAAACAAGGTCAGTAAAAATATCACTACCGACTCATCACCTTGCAAAATAACTTTGCTAAATTCTGGCGTTTGCGTCAGAAAAGTCGCACCATAAAACCAAAACCAGCTGTTGCCTAAGATAATAAAAAATAAATAAGGCAGCGAGTACAAGTAGCGTACCGTGGATAAGCTAGTAGTGAAGATATTCCAGTTAATATTTAGGTTCGGCTGCATGGCAGGCATGTTCGGAATACCGCGAGCAGCTAGATAGCCTAGTACTGAAACTAAGAGTACGGTCGCGCTGATCCAGTACAGCGACTGCGGTAGCTGGGTTAATACCCCTGCGATAATCATCCCCAGTAAGATCGCCAAAGACGTACCCATCTGGAATAAGCCGTTAGCGCCAACCAGCTCATCTTCTCGCATGGCCTGCGGTAGATAAGCGTATTTAATAGGACCAAAAAAGGTAGAATGAGTGCCCATCAAAAATAACGCGACAAACAGCAGCACATACCACTCAAACACGAAGCCAATAGCAGCTACCGTCATAATGACGATCTCAAGCACCTTGACCAAACGCGTCAGTTTGGATTTTTCAAACTTATCGGCGATTTGTCCGGCGAGCGCAGAAAATAAAAAGTACGGCAAAATAAATAGCATCGCGGCTAAATTATTGAGAATACTAACTTCGGCGCCAAGCTGGCTTGCAGCAGTATAAGTCAGTACTAGTATCAGCGCCTGCTTAAAAATATTATCATTGAAAGCGCCCAAAAACTGGGTAAAAAACATGGCACTAAAACGACGCCGCTTGAATAACTGAAACTGATTTGCCATTAGGCTTCCTATGAGCGAATATTCTCTAATATTTAAACGAGCGTAAGCGCAAGATAAAAAGGGTTGATCGGATAGCAGCACCACTATAATGCAATAGCTATTATGGGAGTGCCAAAATCGTAATTATCAATAGTATCAATAACTTATTAAAATATATGATAGGTTTTATGATTATAACCTCGTATAATAGCAAGGCTGTGGGGCAAATACATGTGTTAAATGCTATGATTTGCCTGTTAACTCAGTTATGATTTGTAAATTTTATGAGTGATGATTCGCAGTAGTCATTCCTTAATGATGATAAGCCTCTGCATCATTAAGTTTGCATCGTTTTCGCTATATCAACAGGTCAGCTTTAGAAGACTATAAACGATAGTTTTTAGAGGGTTTGTCGACCGTTACGCTAGGCTTAAATGGCCATATGATAGGATAGTATTAGTCATGAGAAGTAACCCCTCATTGCACCGCGCTTCAATACCAGTGTCGGACCTTCATTTGTCCAGCACCATTCCGTCATCTCCCTCTAGTCGGTTGGCGGTAATAAACACGCGTGCTCAGCACTCAAGCGTTGGTGCACGTCACTATTTTGCCCGAACCGCCTTATTTAGCGCCGTCGCTAGTGTTTTGGTTGGTTTTGGGATGGCTTCTGCCAGTGCCGCTGAGACCGCTCCTCGAAAAGAAATGGCTGAAAATCCTACAGCGACTAACACGCAAACTAAAGTTCAAAGCAACTCTCAGAATAATGTAACACAAGACGATTCAGAGGATATCCTTATTGATTTTGACTCAGAAGCGGATCTTGATGCTACTTTAGAAGCTTTGCGACTAAGAAGAGATTTTGAGCAGGGCGAAATCGATAAATCGGTACTCGATGAGTTCAGCGAACAAAGAAAGCAAGATAAGGAGAGTCGTGCTAGTGATAGTAACTCTAGTATGAGAGACAACACGGGCAATGATGCTGAAAGTGACACTATTAGCGCTAATGACAACTCTACTACTAATAGTGCAGCCAACGATAATAACAATACCAATGATAATGAAATAGATTTATCGCAAACGAATAACGAAGATTTCGATAGCGATGCGGAGTTGCAACGACAGGCAACGGCCATACAGCAGCAAGGTTATCAGATGATGACCCCCGAGCAAATTGACCGGGAGCTTGCGGCTTTGGACGCTGAGAATGACTCTTTTATGGAGAGTTTCAATAATGGCGATACTGATGGTTTAGGTGGTATTTTCGACGCGGGTTTCAGTAGCGATCAAAATAGCTCCAACAGTAATAACTTAGAGAGCCGGTTTGATAATTTTGATAACAATGAAGGCTTTAATGCGCCTGTTGCTCGACTAGATAGTCAGCAATTACCCTTAGGCTTAGACCCAAAAATCGATTCTGCGGCTTTGCCTGCGCCCAACAATCTTGAAACCTTAAACCGCGCACAAAGCGTTGAAGAGCAGGCGCAAACTGCAGAGATTATGGCGCGTCCTATTGAGGTTAGCGACTCTGTTAGTAGTGGCCGAGTCGATGATGGTGCTGACATTACCGAACAAAATAACCCTGAGCAAGTACTGACTCAGCAAGATAACCGTTCAGTGACAGGTGCTGATGACACCATTGCTGAGGCGCAAATCGAGGCTAGCGATGGTGAGGTGACGGTTGCTCAAAATGGCGATCAGAGTGGCGATCTTAATCCTGATGACTATCTGCCAGATTATCAAGCAGAAGACAATGCGGATGCCGTCACTGAAGGTGTTATTCAAGCGAATAAATCTAAGCCATTAGCTCGTAATGAAGGCGGTATCGTAAAACGGTTGTATAATCGCTTATTCAACGGCGGCGTAGCAGCGTTGCCGCGCGTCGAGACCACTGTGTATCTGCAGCAAGAAGCAGCTACTGGCTCTAATAATGCTACCAGTGCTACGCCAAGACTGATCAAAGCTGATGAAGACATTCAGCCGATTAATAATATCAAAGCCGCTATCGATGATACTACCGTTCAGTCGGTAACCGATTTTACCGCAGCCCTGCCGCGCTTGCGTGAGACCGCTTTAAATGCGGCAAAAGCAGTAGGCTATTACGATGTTACTCTCAAACTGCGCCAGCCGGACGCCAATAGTATCGATGTGATTATCGAAAAACTTGGTGAGCCGGTGACCGTCGATAGTCGCATCGTGAACATCCGCGGTGAAGGGAGCGAGCAAGCTGAATTCAAAACTCTAGAAGAAACGGCGCTACCGGCAGAGGGCGATGTCTTTAACCATAGAGTTTATAAAAATAGCAAGGCAGCTCTTGAAGCTTTAAGCCGTACTTATGGCTACTTTGATGAGTATTGGTTGAATAAATCGGTTGACATTATTTTGCCAGATAATAAAGCCGATATATCACTAGTTTATGATACCGGAGTGCGTTATGACTTCGATGAAGTGGTGTTTTTTACTTACGATGAGGCCACAGGTACACTTACCCGCGACCCTGATAAGCTACCCGTAGAGTTGCCTTTATTGCGTCAGCTGCTACACTTTGAAGCCGGCGATCCTTTTTATCGTCCTGATGTGACTAAATTAAGCAATGATCTAGCGGCAACTCGCTACTTCAATACGATCAACGTTGAGAGCTTACTGCCACCCGATGAGCGTAGCGCCGGCAGCACGCTGGCTTTTGATAATGTCCCTAATCAGTCAGGCAATGCAGAGGATGGCGAGTTAGACAATGATGTGAGTGATGGTGACGGAGCTAATGGTGAAGGCGTAGTCGCTAGCGATACTGATCTCATTGGCGAGAGTCGTGATAACCGCGCTAATAATACTGATAGCAATGAGGTTGTTACTGAAAGTATCGATGCTAATAGTGGCGCCACCGTTGATGCCGCTGACATCGCTCCTATTGAGTTCACAGTCGATGAACAAACACAAAATAAATTACAAGAGATCAAAGCCAAAGCCAATCGTTTAAGTAGCCTACCCAATGATCGAGTATTGGATGAAAAAGACGAAGAAGCTGAGAACTTCTTAGGAAAAATCAGCGATTCAATCAGTAATATTGCCGAGAAGATATTCCCCGAAGAAGAGTCCATTATCGATGAGGATTTTGTACCGCCCACTTTAGCCAATCGTCTGACCCCTGAAGAAGTCTTTAACAATAAAAAAATTCCATTGTACGTGTTTGTGTCTGCTGATAAGCCGCGTGATGCGCAAGTCGGTCTAGGTTATGGTACCGATACCGATGTGCGTGCTACCGCAAAAATTGATTATAATCTCGTCAATCGCAAGGGTTATCAAGCCGGTGCGGAAGTAGAAGCCTCACGCATCAGTAAAAATGTGACCGTTTATGGTAGTCGCCCTTGGAAGCATCCGCTTAACGATAAGTTAGAGGCGCGTCTGACCTACGAAGAGGAAGTCATCGATCAAGGAGAAGGGAACTTTGATCTATCGACTAACACTGTAAAGGCCGCTTTGGCTAGAAATATCCGCAAAGAGAGTGGCTGGAATAGGAGCTATTCAGTACGTTATCGTTTGGACGAGCTCGAAACGGGTGTTGACGATACCCAGTTAGAAGATCTGCCGGTACGTTTCACTTCCTCCAAACCCACCCAGCAAGCTTTGCTATTTGGTTACGGTATTAATAAAACCGACGTCAATAATGCGATTAATCCCACTAGCGGCTACCGTCAATATTATGGTGTTGAAGCCGGCGCAGAGAATGTGCTTAGCGATACTGATCTAGCGATTGTTCGCGCTGGTGTCAGCGGGATTTATAGTTTTGGTGAGGATGATAAGCATCAAGTGCTAGGCAGCTTCAATACGGGTTATATTTGGGCAGATGACTTCTTTGAAGTGCCCTATAAGCTGCGCTTCTTTGCTGGCGGTGATCAGAGCATTCGTGGTTATGACTACGAGAGCCTATCACCGTTAGAAAACGGCTATTTGACTGGTGGACAGGTTCTTGCCGTCGGTAGCGCTGAGTATAACTATGAATTTAGACCTGGCTTTCGTGGGGCGTTATTTACCGATGTCGGTAATGCTTATGATAAAGACTTCAAGACTGATACTAAAGTGGGGGTCGGCGTTGGTATTCGCTGGGCGTCCCCTGTCGGTGTGGTTCGAGTCGATGTGGCAGCAGGGGTAACAGAAGATAGTATACCAGTACGCCTGCATTTCTTTATCGGCTCGCCGTTATAATCTGTCAGCCAAGACCTTCCAACTAAACTATAATGAAGCGATTGTTGCTATAAGCTGAATGAAAGCCGAAGCAAGGCGCGCTTTTTAAGAGCTGATAAATTTTTTACTTGATTGAGTATCATGTTGAATAATAAAACCCCACTTAACGACCCGTCGTCTGAAGATCCTGCGCAAAAAGATGCCCATGCGGTGCGTCGGTGGTATCCATTATCATTTTTGCTAAAGCTGCTAGCACTGATCGCTATCGTCTTAGTTGTGATGTTCGCAGTGTTTTTTTATGCAGCAGGTACGGATGCAGGCACTAAGTTTTTATTAGAAAAAGTCGGTAGCGAAACGGGCGTCAAGCTCAAATATGGTAGTGGTAATCTGCGTGACGGTATCATGGTTACTGATATCGATATTAAGGCTAACGAAGATCTTGAGATTAAAGTAGATAAAGCTTACGTGAAAATAGGTTGGCGCGCTGTGTTTGCCAAAGAAGTGCACTTGCGTGATGCTGATATTCAGCGTATCGAGATTATCAATACTAAACCACCTACCGGTGAGCCGTTCGATTATAAGACCCTTAAGCTGCCAGTCAATCTGCGTTTTGATCAAGCTAGAATCAAAACCATTGTCTACAAGCAAGTGACCAAAGAACCCGTCATTGTTAAGAATATTAATGCGCGAGATTTGACTTGGGTCGGCAGTCAGGTCACTGTTGGTAACGGTAATCTATCTTATAGTGATATTGTTAAAGTTAGCGCTTTGCAAGGTGAGATCGATCTACAAGGCGATTACCCTTTAGATCTGAGCGCTATTGTTGAAGTCAGTGCCCTTGAAAAAGCTTACATAGATCCACTCAATGTCAAAGCGACCGGTACCTTAAAGCGTACGATAGGCGAAGTTCGTAGCCGCTATAATGATAGTGATGTCAGCGGCGAGTTCGTCGCGCAGGGCTTAGATGAAGGTTCACCATTTGAAGCCAAACTGCGCTGGGATGATGTGCTAATTCCCTATGCTGACTCACAAAATATTCATCTAAAAAATGGTATGGCAACCGCTTCTGGCGTGGTTTCAGACATTCAACTACGCATCAATACTGAGCTGACCGCTGAAGACATTCCTTCAGGCCGTTATAAAGGCCGTGCTGTGATTGCTAATAGTCAGCTACGTATCGATCGTTTAGATGCGGATGTGCCCGCAGGTCGCCTAACCTTACAAGGGATATTGGACTGGAGTGAAAGCTTCGATGCCAAGATCCGTGCTGTCGGTAATGGCTTTGATATCCGTCAAGCGATTCCAGATGAGTATAGCGACTATAAAGCTTATGCGCCGCAGACGCTTAATGGTCGACTATCGCTACATTATCAACAAAAAAATAGCGCTAGCAACCTGCAAGTCGATGCCGATTTACGTCAGCGTGATGGCGAGCATCTCAACGCCAAGATTGTCCGCGGCAAAACGTCGGCGAAATCTACGCAACCAGCGCCTATCTATGTTGATGCTATGTGGCAGAATTTAACGCGCCGTGATGTGCCAAGTATTGGTAATATCGATAGCCCAAGCGGCCGTGCCGATGTCATTGTGCGCGGCTCAAACTTATCTGTCGATGCCAATGCTGTCATCAATGAGCTCAATGCAGCACCAAAAGGTAATTATGACGTTCGTATTCGCAAAAACGCTAACGTCATCGATATCAATCGTCTCAATTATCAGGGTATCGTCGGCGACTTATCGGGCACCGGGCAAATACAATTAGCCACCAATCAGCGCCCACTGACTTGGCAGATTGATGCGCGTACCAAGGGTTTATTGCCGAAACAATATCGTAGTGATCTGCCGCTTGAACGCTTAACAGGCAACCTAAGCGCGCGCGGACGTTTGCTAAATATCAGCAAAAACGGAGTCAAAGGCCAGCGGCATATTGTCAACATTACTAGTAGCGATCTACAAGCACAGCTAGATGCTAGTCAAAATCAGCGCGCTATCGGTGTTACTGGTAATGGCGCCGCCGAGATAGACCTTATCGGTGGTGAACTGTCGGTGTTTGACGCGCGCTTCGATGGACGCGTCGATACCCAAGATGTGCCCAACGGCCTCTTATCGATAAGCGCAGCAGGTACACCAAAATTGATCAGCATACGCAAATTGAACTACAGTGGTGAAGCTGGCGCAGTTAATGCAAAAGGCGTTATCGATCTGCGTAACAACATTGGCTGGAGCGTCGCAGGGCGCTTCGATAACTTTGATGTTGGCTATTTCCTTCCTGATAATCCGGCGATCTTGACCGGTGATCTGGTCACTAGTGGCGAGTGGCAACAGCCCACAAGCAAGGCTGCTAGTAGCCAAGGTAAGCTGCAGCGCTTTGCTATCAATTTCGATGGCGTATTAGATGCTGAGCAGCTGCCAGCAGGTAAGCTGACGATTGATGCTAGTGGCAATGCGCAGCTGATTCGTATCAGGCGCTTTCGTCATGTTGGCGCGGCAGGCAGTATCGATGCCAAAGGCAGCGTAGACGTGCGCCAAGGCATTGCTTGGGATATCAATGCCACTATGGATCGCTTCAATTTAGGGTACTTCTTAAAGGACACCCCAAGTACCATCACAGGTAGTATAAAAACCGATGGACGCTGGGGCGAAAACCAGCAGATTATCAACTTGCAGCAGATTAATCTGCGCGGTATGCTCAAGGGTCAACCGCTAAGTGCCAAAGGCAGTTTGTCTGCTAAGCTCAGCTTACCAAAGGATTTGGGTAGCTACTTTGAACGCCTGCAAGCTCAAGATAGCGAAACTCAATACAAACAAGTAAACGCTTTAATTGATAGCCTTAATGCTAATGATTTGGTGCTACGTTGGGGCGATAACTACTTAACCGCTAATGGTAATGCTAAGCAATTACAAGCCAAAATCAACATTACTAGCTTAGATCAGCTATCCGAGCAGTTAGCCGGAAAGGTAAGCGGCGGGGCGACACTATCCCAGCCAGCAGGCCAAGCTTTGCCAACGATTTATATTGACTTAGTGGGTGAGCGCATTGCCTTGCCAGGGTTTATTTTACGCCAAGGGCGCGTGCGCGGTAAGCTGGTTAATCTCGCCAACAGTCCAAGTCAGCTGATAGTTAGCGCCCAAGGCCTAGATGTCGCTGGTCAAAGCTTCCAAAAAGTAAAAGCGACCTTTAATGGTACTGAGCAGGCGCATGTGGTCAATCTCGATGTGGCCAATAACGAGCTTAACGTCTTGGCACGGCTCAAAGGCGGCTTTAACCGCGACGAGCTGATATGGCGCGGCGCTATAGGAAATGGTAGCGTCAAATCTAAATATGCCACGCTCAACCAGCTACAGCCTGCGCAGCTTATCGTAAATCTGCCACAAGGCGAGAGTAAGCCACTAAAAGTACAACTGGCGGCGCATTGCTGGCAGGCCGCTGATCAAAGCGGCAAGCTATGCTTACGGGAGAACCTAATCGCTTCCGCCGACGCCGGTCAAGTCAATTTAGCGATCCAAAATGTCGATACGTCGCTGTTTTCGGTATTCTTGCCTAAAGATATCGATTGGCAAGCGAAGATAAATGGTAAGGCTATAGTGGGCTGGCAACAAGGCCGTGCTCCTACTATTAATACCACTTTATATTCGGACAACGGCAAAATTGGTCTGATTCAGGATGGTGATTTGAACCCTGTTAGTTTGCCTTATAAACGCGTCTCGCTGATTGCGTTATCGGTTCCTGAGGGTATCAAGCTGCGTACAGATATCAACACCGGTCGCGGCGCCCGTGGCTATGCGGAGGTTGTCGTAGATCCATACAAAGACCCTAAACCTATCTCCGGCGCTTTAGTACTGAATGAGCTAAACTTAGCGATATTCAAACCTTTCTTTCCGGGTATGCGCGTGCTTGAGGGTAATATCACGATGGCAGGTGGCCTTGGCGGTACCCTAGACAAACCGCAGTTCTATGGCGATGTAAAACTGGCTAATGGCCGTATCGCTATGCTTGGGTTACCGGTGAATCTCACCAAAGTCAATACCACTGCCAAAATACGTGGTACCCAAGCGGTGATAGACGGTAGTTTTAATAGTGGCACTGGCACAGGTGAGCTCACAGGGACGGTCAATTGGCAACAAAAATTACAGGCGAAGCTCAGTATCATCGGTGAGCGTCTAGTGCTGACCCAGCCGCCGCTACTCTCGGCAGAGGTCAATCCAGACATCGATATCATCGTGCGCCCAAGCGATAAGTACGTCAATATTCAAGGCGCTATAAGTGTGCCTACCGCGACGATTCGTCCTCCTGAGGCTAGCGAAGATATCATCACCCAAACCGAAGATGCTGTGGTGCTCGACAGGCGTCTGATCGGTAACATTGACGAGGTTCTTGCAGTTTCTAAGCCTTGGTCAATTAATGCTGATATTGGTGTCGATTTGGGCGATGATATTAATTTCCGTGGTTTTGGTGCCGTTATACCACTAGCAGGAGCGATCAATATCACTCAAAGTGGCAGCGGCGTGATGCGTGCTAAAGGCGTAGTGCAAGTCTCGAAGCGTACTAGTATCGATGCTTTTGGCCAAAGCTTAGAGCTTAATTACGGACAGATTCGCTTCAATGGTGACGTCATGAAGCCTGATCTCAGTATCGAAGCGGTCAAAATCATTGATGATAATATCGTCGGCGTACGCGTCAAAGGCAATACTGAAAACCCAAATATTATTGTCTTTAATAATGCGGGACTCACACAGCAACAAGCGATGAATGCATTGGTGACAGGACGTATCAATGACGGTAGCCCTAGTCAAATCAGTGAGCAAGGCTTTAAATCGCAAGTGACCAATAACTTGGCAGCAGCCGGTCTTAACTTTGGCTTGAGTGGTACGCGTAGTTTGACCAATCAGATTGGACAAGCTTTCGGTTTCCAAAGCTTAACCGTTGATGCTTCGGGCAATAGTGATGACACCAATGTCAATGTTACCGGTTATATCTCACCTGACTTATATATTCGTTACGGGGTAGGGGTGTTTAATGCCGAAAACAGTCTCTCGGTGCGTTATCAGTTGACTCGCCGTGTCTACTTAGAAGCGACCTCCGCTGCTGAAAATGCGGTGGATGTGGTCTATAGTTGGCAGTTCTAATACGTATAAAAAACGCCTTTGTTTAAAGGCGTTTTTTATGGATTTAACAGTCGCAAGTGTCACTACCTTTTTTGGATTTAGCGAGATAGATATTTACTTGCACAGATATTTATTTAAAAGGATGCTTACTGAAAAAGATATTTAGTTGAAAAGAAACTAAGTATCGCCCAGCCCAAAAATCATCTTAGTAGCTACTTGGTCAAAATCAAACGATTATTTCGAGTCAAGCGTAGACGATATTCTTCCCCTTCATGCTCTATACGAACTTCTTTGGTTAAAGCAAATAAATGCTGCGACTGCAGGGTGGGCAAACGATTGTCGCGGTTGTTTAGATAGCGAGAGATGACCAGACTCATAATAAATTCCTTTTGATAGTAAAATAAACCGTCAATAAATAAATCAACTTAACGATAATAATTATCATTTACATCAAAAGCTTTTGCAAGTGCTTTTATGAATTAAATCATTTTAGGCTTGATGATTAGCTCAATCATAGACGGTACTTCATTTCAATGATGACTGTCTATAAATAATAGCCTTTTAATAGTTGTGAACACTTTGAATATCAGGGGCCATCATGCCACATAATTCCGATTCTACTTTCAATAAACCCTTAGTCGAACCCCTAAAAGATGTCGTCAATGTCGCGGTAGCTGTTATTTATTATCAGGATCAATATCTACTCGGCTATCGCAAGCGGGCGCAGCATCAAGGCGACCGTTATGAGTTTGTCGGTGGTAAAATAGAGGCTAAGGAGACCCCAGTTGCCGCTTTGTTGCGCGAAGTCAAGGAAGAGACCGGCTTTGATATTAGCCACAATATCGCGCTCAAGCTTGGGCGGTTGCATCATGACTATGGTGATAAACAGGTCGCTTTGCATATTTACAAAATTGAGCTAAGCGCTGAGCAGTATCAGCACTACAGGCAGCAAGAGTATGGCCTAGAGGAACAAATGCTGACATGGGTCAATAAAGATCAATTACTCAACAATCATTATCCGCTGCCCGCTGCCAACCAGACTATTTTGGCTTGGCTCAAGCTGCCTGAGCATATCAGCATTACTTATCCATTAGCGCATTTTATGCCGCCAGAAGATGTTGCTCAGGATTTAGGTAATGATTCAGCCCAAAAATGGCTAGAGTATCATCAGCAGCAGCTCTCACATCAAGGCTGGAGTTATTTACGTCTTAAGCTTGCTCAAGAAGAAGATAATACTTATAAAGAGGCCAAAATCATTACGCAATTACTTGCGGCTAGAAGCGATATTAGCGCCATTATTCCTTACCGCTTACGTAGTGCTATAGATTTAGATAATTTGGAAAATAATGGTATAAGTGCAAACACTAACAAGCCGATTTTAAACCAAGATTACTTGCAAATATCTGCCTATCACATCACGCAATCGGAGCTGATGATGTGGTTTAACCAATATCAAAAGCAGCATAATAGCCAAGATAGCCACACAAAAAATAATACCGATTTTAGCTCTGATGGTGTTACTGATAAGATAGGCTGTGACTTTGTCTTAGACTTACTTAATTCTACTGATCAGGGCACTACTGGGCTGATTATTAGCTGTCATGACGCTGAGAGTATAGCTGCCGCCAATCAACTGGCCAATTTGCGCCTAACACTGTCATTAACGCCGGTTATCGCTATTTTTCTATCCCCCGTATTAGCGACGCAAACACACCCAGAGCAGACTCCGCTAGGTTGGCAACAATGGTCCTTAATGGCCACGTTTGCCGATGTACCGGTCATTGCTTTGGGCGGTTTATCACCGGCTATGAGCGATTTGGCGGCTACATACGGCGCGCACACTGTCGCAGGTATTCGCAGCTTTTAAAGAGGGAATTTAACACTACGGCTAAAACATTACCTATATTTAATAAATGGCAACTATCTGGTTACTATGTATTTGATAGCGTTAATAATTTCAGAGTATTTTACAAACCGTAGCTTTTTCATACATAGCGTCACTACTTATTTTGCCTACTCGTCCTTATCATTAATAGCATAAATATCAAAGGAGTGTCTTATTTGATAGACCTCAATAAATGAATAAACACGGTAACCTTATGAAAGCCAATACATTACCTAAGTCCGACCCGTATGACAGCTCATACGACAGGCAGGCGAACGGTCATCAGGCTAAAAATACTCAAAAATTGCTCGCTACGCAAAAATCAGCAAATGATAGCTATTCCTCTTTGTTGCAGTCTGGCCTATCACAATCGAGTGCAAATAATTCAATTGCGAGTAATGATGCAAGTTATGCTTATGAGCAAAATATCCTGCAAGCCAATAAACTTAGTGAACAAGTCAGTGCTCCTAGTTGCACTAGTGATGTCAGTTGTGGCTACAAAAAAGCCACGCCTGCTGTTGGCAATGCTTTAGTATCTGATGAAGAAGAAATGCTATTGCACTATATGGAGAATGATACCGAGATGCAAAATGATGCTGAGCAAACTAATAATCAGCAAAATATTTATAGCGCTATAGAGCAAAAGAGCTTAGGGCAAAGTAGCCAAGACATAATTAAAAAAGAAGTAAAAAAACCCTCTACTAATAATGAGTTAGGGGCTACTGTAGCGCTAGATAATCCTGATTTGGCCAATAAAAAGCTGCACAATAATCAAAGTACTATAACCACTACTATTGAAGTTTCGGAGAGAGTCTTTATGACCAGTCTTCTTAAGCACACTGGCATTGCTTTAGCTATTATTATTCCACTAGCAGCGTTTTCAGCTTATGCGGCGACTCCTACGCAGATAATAAATGCTACCAACGAAACTAAGGATCAAACAGCAGAGATAAGTATTGATCCCGAGGCTATTATTCATAAGTCAGCTACTGAGCCTACGACAGTAGACAGCGTTGATTTGGATAAATATGTGGGCACTTGGTATGAGATAGGACGCCTGCCTATGTACTTTCAGCGCAATTGCGCAAGCGATGTAACCGCTAACTATACCGAAAAGACAGATGGTTCTGGCATTATTGTGACGAATAAATGTTTGGATAAAGACGGCTCACAAATCGTCGCTGAAGGCTTAGCTAAGCCGGATGATGGTACCGGCAGTAAATTAAAAGTGACTTTCCTTCCTACTTGGATTCGCTGGTTGCCTGTTGGTCGCGCTGATTATTGGGTATTAGCGCGTGACGCCGATTATAAAACGGCGTTAGTCGGCACCCCAGATAAAGAATATCTGTGGTTACTAGCTCGCTCACCTAATGTGACTCAGCAGACCTATGCCAAATATCGTCAGATTGCACAGGGTCAAGGGTATGATCTCAAGGAGTTCACTCTGACACCGCATGCTGAGCAAACAGTTACCTTAATCCCATAAGATTTAGAGATCTTGAGTGAATGATATAATAACAGGTGCAGTGTCACTTAGATTAAGCACTATGGAGTAGGTTATACTTTTTGGCAGTATTAAACTAAAAACGTTAATGGTTATAAGAATTAAGCCTAATAGTTCAAACACCAGATGATATGGATTTAGGGTTGAACCTGACGCTGTGAACCCTCAGATACTAACACTAGGATTCGACATGTAGTATATAAGATAAAGGAAGGCGAAAAGCGATAAAAGCTTTTTTTTGTCGTATAGCTGCCGATAGCGCTATAGAGTGGCGATAAGGTGATATTATTTCAAGCAAAGCGGTTAGTACTGGCAAAATAAAGCGTTTTGAGCTAAAATCTACGCCATTTATTGCCTTTGAGTCCTCTATTGTTTGTAGCGGTCATCAAAGGATAATCAACTAACACACTCTTCCTCTCTTTTATTGTTTCTTCATTTACTGACTATAAGGATGCTTCCTGTGAGCAATGCTGATACCTTACGCCAATTACATCAAGACCAGTTAAGCCAATATAATAACCAAGAGCAACAAGCTATTGAGCTGATGGGTTTACTCAATACCCTCTATAATGAGCAAGATGTACAAGTCACTTTATTTGGTGAGACATTAGATACTAACTCGGTAGGGCAAATATTGGCTCTGCATCAAAAGTCAGCAAATCGCAATCATGGCGATAAAGCAATCGCTATTGCTGATACGCTAGCCATCGTAAAAACGCTAGGACAAAGCGATGTTACCGCAGCAAGCGTAGATGTCGGTCAGCTCATTGCAAACGACAGCGATGTACAGCAAGCGCTACAAGCTGCTAACGCTAATGGCGCTACTAACGACGCTACTGACGTGGTGCTCTACGGTTTTGGTCGTATTGGTCGTATTCTCACTCGCTTATTATTAGCACAGGCTTCAAGTGCTAAGGGTTTACAACTAAAAGCTATCGTTGTCCGTCCTGCGCCTGCAGGCGATCTAGCTAAGCGTGCTTCACTGCTTGAGCGTGACTCCATCCACGGCGGTTTCACCGGTAGTGTTAGTGTTGATGAAGCGAACAACGGCATCTTAATCAATGGTCGTTTCGTCCAAGTTATCTATGCCAAAGACCCAAGTGAGATCGATTACACCGCTTATGGTATCGACAACGCGCTTGTTATTGATAATACTGGTATTTGGAAAGACGAAGACGGCTTAGGTAAGCATTTACAATCTAAAGGCGTACAAAAGGTGCTGTTAACGGCTCCTGCTGGCGGCGATATCAAAAACGTCGTTTATGCAGTGAACAGCGACACTATCGGTGATGATAAAATCGTTAGCGCCGCAAGCTGTACGACTAATGCCATTACCCCGACGCTCAAAGTGTTAAACGATGAGTACGGTATCGAAAACGGTCATGTTGAGACTATTCACTCCTTTACTAATGATCAAAATTTGATTGATAACTATCATAAAGCGGATCGCCGTGGCCGCAGTGCGGTGTTGAACATGGTGATTACAAGTACTGGCGCGGCTAAAGCAGTGGGTAAAGCTTTGCCAGAGCTCAGTGGTAAATTGACCGGTAACGCCATTCGTGTACCGACGCCGAATGTCAGCTTAGCTATCTTAAATCTCAATCTAAAAACTGCGCCAAAAGGTGCCGATGCTCTTAACGATTTCCTACGTGACATGGCAAATAGTAGCACTTGGCAATCTCAAATTGCTTATACTGATTCTACAGAAGCGGTATCTACTGATTTTGTAGGAACTAAACATGTCGGTATCGTTGATGCGCAAGCAACTATCGTCACTGATAATCATGCCACGGTTTATATTTGGTACGATAATGAAGTAGGCTACAGCACTCAAGTCTTACGGGTAGCGACGCAAATGGCTGGTATCAGCTATACGCAAATCCCTGCGTAATGTTTGCTTGCGCGCGCGTAGAGTAGACCGGTCAGGTTGTCACTATATAGCCAATCATAGCGAATAAACACTGCTTTTAAGCTGTATAATGTCGCCTATAAGACACCCGATAGTCGCATTGGTTATCGGGTGTTGTTGGTATTATGGTCTATAACCTTATTGTGTATAAGTAAACGTTACTAATAGACCGTAAATGCCCAAATTATTTAGCAGTATTTATATTTAGCAGTACTTGAATAGTAAATTAAGGAACGTAGCATGCGATTTATTGATGAAGCCGTCGTAACGGTAAAGGCAGGTGACGGTGGTAACGGAATCGCCAGTTTCCGCCGAGAAAAATACGTCCCTCGCGGTGGTCCTGATGGTGGTGATGGTGGTAAAGGGGGAGATGTCTATGTCATCGCCAACGACAATACTAACACCTTAGTGGATTATCGTTATACTCGTCGCCATGATGCCAAGCGCGGTGAGAACGGCCATAGCAAGAACTGCGCCGGTAAAGGCTCTGACGATATCTACTTGCCAGTCCCTATTGGGACGACTATTATTGATACCGAGACCGATGAAGTCATCGGTGATTTGACTGAGATTGATCAAACCTTACTGATCGCTAAAGGTGGTGATGGTGGCTTGGGTAATACCCATTTTAAAAGCTCAACCAACCAAGCTCCGCGTAAGGCGACCTCAGGTTTTGAAGGTGAGCTAAAGGTGCTCAAGTTTGAGCTAAAAGTTGTGGCTGATGTAGGCCTGGTAGGGCTACCTAATGCCGGCAAGTCTACCTTTATTCGCCAAGTCTCTGCCGCTACCCCGAAGGTGGCTGATTATCCTTTCACTACTTTAGTTCCTAATTTAGGGGTGGTCGATATTGGTAAGCATCGCTCATTTGTAATGGCGGATATCCCAGGCCTCATTGAAGGTGCTTCAGAAGGGGCAGGGCTTGGTATTCGCTTTTTAAAACATGTGGCCCGCACGCGCCGCTTATTACATATAGTGGATATACAGCCGCTTGATGGTAGTGATCCTGTTGAGAATGCCAATGTCATCTTAAATGAGCTTGAGCGTTTTTCACCAGAGTTAGCTAATCTACCACAAATTTTAGTGCTCAATAAAGTCGATCAAATCGTTGACGAGACAGAGCTTAATGAGCTGTGTACGCACATTGTCGCTGAGCTTGGTTGGACCGGTATTGTGTTTCGTACTTCTACCCTTACCGGTGAAGGTGTCGATGCGGTCAAATACCATCTGATGAATGAGATCGAGCGTGAGCGTGAGCGCGAACTTGAAGATCCTATTTTCGCCGAAGATCAAAAAGAGCGGTTTGAGCGTCTAGAGATCGAGGTGCGTCGTAATACGGAAGCTCAGCGCGAAGCTTATCGTGCTGCTCGTAAAGCGCAGCGTGAAGGTACTGAGATTGCTGATGAGAATCTAACGGACTTCGATGATGACGACGATGACGGCGTAGAAGTGGTTTATGTGCCATAGTCATAAATACAATAGCCATAAATGCAACGATAATCATATATCGGTTCACTAACTGGCGAGTTGATAGATTCTGATACAACATTGCTCAACACTAAGAAGTAAACGTGTTAGATTTAGCGCTTAAGGTTTTGAGTGGTATCTTCCCCCAAAATTTTAACAGCGCATTATAGATATTAATCTAAGCACCAATCCCTAAGCACCATTCATAGAAAGGAGTTTTTTATGGCAGTTGACAACGAACAAACGACGGAAGAAGCAAGGTTTATTGAGCAATCCCGCAACTTTGATATTCAGCGCGTTATTGTCAAGATCGGCTCATCATTATTGACCAATAACGGTCGCGGGCTCGATCGAACTGCTATTTATGGCTGGGCGAAACAGATTGCCAAATTGCATAACCAAGGCATGGAAGTGTTGCTCGTTTCATCAGGTGCCGTCGCTGAAGGCGTAGTACGGATGAATCTAGAGGAGCGTCCCAAAAAGCTTATGGCGCTACAAGCTTGCGCCTCTATCGGTCAGATGGGATTGATCGAAACTTGGTGGTCAGCGCTGATTCAACATGGCGTCCAAAGCGCGCAGCTGCTACTGACTCATGATGACTTATCCAATCGTAGCCGTTATTTAAATACTGGCGGCGCCTTGACTCAGTTACTTGAATGGCGTGTATTACCAGTCATTAATGAGAATGATACGATCACTATTGATGAGATCAAATTCGGTGATAACGATACCTTAGGGGCTATGTCAGCGACCTTAGTCAATGCTGATTTATACATTATCTTAACCGATCAAGAAGGGGTGTTTACCGATAACCCGCGCGACAATCCTGATGCTCAGATGATCCGTCAAGAACGTGCTATGGCAGATTATTTGTTCGACATAGCTGGTGATGGCGGTAAGCTTGGCCGCGGCGGTATGTTAACGAAGATTCGCGCTGGGCGTCTTGCGGCCATGGGCGGTTGCCCAACCGTGATTGTGAGTGGTGCTATTGATGACGTGATTACTCGTGTGGTCTCAGGCGAGGCTTTAGGTACTTTATTGACCACCAATGAAGCGGACAAAATCATTGCTCGTAAACAGTGGCTAGCGGCTCATCTGCGTATGGCAGGTAGTTTGATCGTTGATGCTGGGGCGGCTAAAGCTCTTGTTGAGCAAAATCGTAGCTTATTACCGGTTGGGGTAGTAGAAGTGCGTGGTGGTTTTGATGAGGGCGACGTCGTTGAAATCGTGCATCAAGACACTAATGAGCGTTTGGCTGTCGGTCAAGTAAACTTCTCTTCTACCGAGGCGCGCCGTGTGGCACGTGAGCGCACTGAGCAGTTCGATAAAATTCTTGGTAATAAAGATGAGCGTATAGTGATGGTGCACCGCGATAACTTAGCTTTGACATCTTGATGCTTAATTGATACGCCACTTTCAACTTAATCTTGTAGGGTGGGTTAGCGACAGCGTAACTTGCCCTAGCTGAACGTCTTTGTTGAGCTAGCTGTTATTCAGCTTACAACAAATATTTGGCCTATAACAAAATTTTTTATAATAATACCTATTTCTACTTTGGAGATTTGTCAATGAGTGTTTCAGACAGTAGCCGTTCGCCTAAGCACGAATTTGCTCCCCTAAAAAATGATAGATTGCTGCGAGCCATGCGTTTTGAGCCAATTGATACCACTCCGGTATGGATGATGCGTCAAGCAGGTCGTTATTTGCCAGAGTATAAAGTGACGCGAGCGGAAGCGGGCGACTTTATGAGCTTATGTAGAGATACGGCGCGCGCGACTGAAGTCACTATGCAGCCACTTCGTCGCTATGATTTGGACGCTGCTATTTTATTCAGTGACATCTTGACGATTCCTGATGCTATGGGCTTAGGTCTCTATTTTGAAACTGGTGAAGGTCCTAAATTCAAGCATCCTATTCGTACTAAGGCCGATCTTGAGCGGCTACCAACCTTAGATGTCAATGACTCTTTGGATTACGTGATGCGTGCAGTGACTAGTATCCGTAAAGAGCTTAATGGACAAGTACCGTTGTTTGGTTTTTCAGGTAGCCCTTGGACCTTGGCCACTTATATGATTGAGGGCGGTAGCTCAAAAGATTATCGCTATACCAAAGGCTTTTTGTATAGCAATCCTGATTTTTTACATCAGTTATTAGATAAGCTCGCGATTGCGGTTATCGATTACTTAGATGCGCAGGTCATCGCTGGCGCGCAAATCTTGCAGATATTTGATAGTTGGGGCGGGGCGCTAGGCCATCGTCAATTTATCGACTTCTCGCATGCTTATAATAAGCGCATTGTCGCTGAGTTAAAACAGCGCCATCCAGACGTACCTGTGGTGCTCTTTACTAAGGGCGGCGGTTTGTGGCTCGATGTGCAGGCCGATAGTGCCGCGGATGCGTTAGGGCTAGATTGGACCATGCCATTGGACCGTGCTCGCCAAATATTGACTGAAAGCCAGCGTGATCTGACGAAGCGTCATAAGACCTTGCAGGGCAGTAAAGCTATACAAGGAAATCTGGATCCAGCAACTTTATACGGTTCCCCAGAGACCATTCGCAGCGAGGTCAAGCTGATGCTAGATGGTGCTTATGCGGGTGGTGACAAAACAGGTTATATTGCTAATTTAGGCCATGGTATTACTCAGTGGGTCAACCCTGATAACGCCAAAGTCTTTATTGATGCCGTGCATGACTATCAGATTTAAACACTCGATTTAAACGGTAGAGATATCAGTTGGGTGTTAAGGATAGAATTAAGTTTTAGAAAAGGATAAGTTATGATTTCAGCAGCGATTGTCGGTGGTACAGGGTATACAGGTATTGAGCTTATCCGCTTATTATCTGCTCATCCTAACGTGTCTATTGATCTATTGACCTCACGAAGTGAGGCGGGCACTCGCGCTGATGAGATTTTTCCAAGCTTGCGCGGGATTTCTGATATCGTCTTTAGCGATCTAGGTGAGGATACGCTTGCGGCGCTGCAAAAGTGTGACGTAGTGTTTTTTGCCACACCGCATGGCGTGGCTATGCAGCAGGCTGAGGCTTTGACTGAGTCTGGCGTTAAAGTAATTGACTTAGCCGCTGACTTTCGTTTGCAGTCTTTAGCGGAGTTTGAAAAATGGTATAAGCAATCACATGCCTGCCCTGATCTGCTCAAAAGCGCAGTTTATGGCCTGCCTGAGATCAACCGTGATAAATTAGCCGATGCTATGTTAGTAGGTAATCCAGGCTGCTATCCGACAACTGCTATTTTGGGCCTAAAGCCGATTATCGCTTTGCAAAATCAGCAAAATGAGCGGCTGATAGAATCTCGTATCATAATCGATGCAAAGTCTGGAGTCTCAGGCGCTGGACGCCAAGCTAGTCTAGCGCTTAACTATGCAGAAACTACTGATAATTTTAAGGCTTATGGGGTGACAGGACATCGTCATTTACCCGAGATTGAGCAAGGGGTGGAGCAGCTATTAGAGAGTCAATTCACTCAGCGTATTCGCTTTTTGCCGCATTTAGTACCGATGATTCGCGGCATGTTCAGCTCTATTCATGTAGAGCTGACAGAGGCAGGTGCGGCTATTGATTGGCAGCAGGAGTTTGAGAATAGTTATGCCGGCGAAACCTTTATTGATGTATTGCCGAGTGGTCTATATCCTGACACGCGTAGTGTTCGTGCGAGCAATCGTTTGCGTATTGCTATCTATCAAGACAGTGAGCGCCGTGAGCTGACGGTCTTGGTAGTACAAGATAATTTGGTTAAAGGTGCAGCAGGACAGGCTGTGCAGAACATGAATGTGATGTTTGGTTTTGAGGAATCAATGGGTTTGAACGCGGCACCGATTGTACCTTGATAGTTTTTTTATCACCGCAATCAAGCCAAAAAAATCAGTATAATTCTTGATTGCTGATGCTAATTACTGACGCTATAGGTTAGGGATAAACTTGCTTTTACTGAGTCTAATAATGATTAAGGCTGACAATAATTTAATCAAGGATGTTGACTATTGATTCATTTGGCTTACGGAGCGATGCTAGGTATTGCTCATAAATTCCGTTATAATGTCTCGCCTTTCCTCTTAAGAGATACTGTCCAGATGCGTGTTAAGACTGACCTTCGCTTACGCTTGCCGCCAGTACCTTTGTCCTATCAGGCTGATTTACCGTCTTTTAAGTCAGTATTGACAGAGCAACAGAGAGCTAGCAATAACGGCGATCAGTCAGCAAAGAGCGGAGCACGTCAGATAAAAAATGCTCATCATCAGTTTAAGAGTAGTGTTATAAAAGCTTCGAGTATCAAGCAAATTCACAGTACTAGCTTTAAAAGCAGACAGACAGGTGCAGCCTCTTGGATACTAGCATTGTTCGCGGCAGCGATAATGCTTACGGTAATAGTAGGGCTTATTCTCGGTCATAACTTAGGTTACAAGCGTGGCTACCATGCTCTAGAAGCTGAGAATAAACAAGCGCTCAACAGTAGTCAGATGACGGTGCAAGAATTAGAGGAAATGCGGGCGAGTTATAAAGCGCTGAGCAATCAAGTTGCGGTAGCCAAGCAAGAGCTTACCATCAGCCTAAATAACTTAGATGAATTACGTGAGAAACAAAAAGAGCTCAGTATCGAAAACAAACAGCTCAACCAGCTTAATGAAGTTTATGCTGAAGCTCTCAGTGAAGAAGGTGGTCTGCCGCTACAAGTACTAGGGGCTAAAATTGAGCCACTACCTGAGAACTCTTTTGAGTTTGGCTTCGATATTGCCATGTTGAGCAAAGACGGTCAGGCCAAACGGTTGAATGCCACTTTGACGTTGCTGAACGATGATGATTTTGTAGAAGTTCCCTTAGATTCGGCTAGTTATTTGCTCAAAGGGATTACGCGTATTCGTGGCCGCTTTGTTATGCCTAACAATTTTAAGCCATTACAAGTCAAGCTCGTACTAACAGCTAACGGTCAAGAAGTTGAGCAGCTATATGACTGGACGCTAGGGGATCGAGTAGATAGTATGCCGCTGTCTCTTATAGATCTGCCAGAAGTTGATCAATCTCCCATATAGGTGCACGCCTTAACTCCTTGGCGCTTTAACCTATTCAATACGGCTACCAGTCTAGTTACGATCGGTTACTGGTAGCTTATCTTTACTTTTTTATTTTAATATTATTATTACGAAGTTATTATGATGACATCCCAATTATCGACCGCTAAAAACAGTGAACCTATGGTGATGGATTGGCATCTGCCCAGTATGCCTGCAGGTATCCGCGCGCAAGATGACGACCCAGATACAGAAAGCGCGCCGCAAGCCGACGTACTAGTGGCTGAGCCTGAGGTTGCTAAGCCGCCTATGTATGCGGTGGTGATGTACAATGACAACTATACGCCTATGGAGTTTGTCGTCTATGTGCTGCAATCAGAGTTTAAGCATAATGTCGATTCTGCGGTACAAATCATGTTAACGATTCATAATACTAGCAAAGGTATTGCGGGTATCTATCCTAAAGATATTGCTGAAACGAAAGCCAAAAAGGTAAATAGCTTAGCGCATCGTGAAGGCTATCCGCTATTAACCCAAATTGAACCACATCAAGGTGAATAATAAATAACCGAGTCTAAATTCTCTCTCTAATAAATGCTTAATCAACTCGTCTTACTCTATTTTTCACGGAGTCATTCTAGGGTCTGTTTCGTATTATCTCCTTGTTTTATCCCTTGATTTCTATGATATAAAGCCCTATATAGTTTATAAGGGCTAGACTCATATAGTCAGTCTTATTTATAAAACTATTCTCATTACAGCACTTCTTTTATTCAGCTATAGCTGCCACAGCTTTTGTAACTTATTATCTTCTTTAAACTTTCATCGTCTTCAATATATTATTATTTTTATTAGTCAATGTTTAAGTGGCTGATTATCGCTTGCTTGCTTACTTACTCGTTTACCCTATAGCTAATATGCCTTGATACATTTTAGTAGCCGTTAAAAGATTGACTATCTATTGCTATCATGTTGATATGAATAAACGCTAATGAAAATTTCAATCAGCAACAAATAACAGCTATTATCTATTCATAACCCTGTTATTTGAGCTTGAACATTCATTATATCGCCCTAATTTACCAGTTAAGCTATTAAATTATAAAGAGTTATACAACCGTAGGAATTCGTTATGTTAAGTCGTCATCTTGAAGTTTCTTTACGTTTAGCAATGACGCTTGCGCGCCAAAAATCGCATGAGTATCTCACTGTTGAGCACTTACTACTAGCGCTGCTTGAGAACACTCATGCGGCCAACACGCTGACTGCCTGCAATGCTAATATCTCAAGTTTGCGTACAGAGCTTGAAACTTATATCAATAAGCATACGCCAACGGTAGATGTCGATTTAGAGCAGTCTCCGCAGCCGACTCAAAGCTTCGATCGTATCTTGCAGCGCGCTATTTTTCATGTGCAGTCTATCGGTGGTGGCCGTCTGGTTGAAGGCTCGGATATCTTAGTTTCTATGTTCTCAGAGCATGATACTTACGCGGTTTATTTGCTCAAAAAACAAGGTATCAGCCGCTTAGAGTTGACCCAGTATCTCTCGCATGGTCAAGACAAAGACGAGCCTGCTGAGTCGCGTTCTTCTATGACTGGTGAGCGCCGTAGTTCTTCTGAGAAGACCAGTAAAGATCCTCTAGTGGAGTTTGCCACTAACCTTAATCAGCGCGCCGCTGAAGGCAAGACTGATCCACTAATCGGCCGTGCTCCTGAGATTGAGCGCACCGCACAAGTATTATGCCGCCGCCGCAAAAACAATCCGTTATTAGTCGGTGAGCCAGGCGTAGGTAAGACCTCCATTGCTGAAGGTTTAGCTTGGTTAATTATTAATGATAAAGCGCCAAAACCACTCAACGGCTGCGTGATTTATAGCCTTGATATCGGCTCTCTGATTGCGGGTACTAAGTATCGCGGCGACTTTGAAAAACGCATGAAATCACTGCTTGATGCGCTCAAGAAAAAGCCCAATGCAATCTTGTTTATCGATGAGATTCATATGATTATCGGTGCTGGCTCCTCTATGAGTAGCAACATGGACGTCTCTAATCTGATTAAGCCGGCATTGGCGAATGGTGAGCTACGCTGCGTTGGTTCCACGACCTTCACAGAATACCGTCAAGTGTTCGAAAAGGATCATGCACTATCACGTCGTTTCCAAAAAATCGACGTCAAAGAGCCCAGTGTAAACGATAGTATTGATATCCTGCGTGGTCTAAAGCCTCGCTATGAAGAGTTCCATAATGTCGAATATACCGATGAGGCTTTAGTTAGCGCAGTAGAGCTGTCCTCTAAGCATATTCATGAACGTTTCTTGCCAGACAAGGCGATCGATGTTATTGATGAAGCTGGCGCGTATAAGCGTTTGGGTGTAATTCCTGATGCCGAAGATATTCAAGCAGAAGAGAGCTTTATCGCTGATATTGAGCAGGACATCGATGAGACAGATTATGATGATATTGACGCCAGTCTTGACGATGACACTGATAATGAGATGAGTGAGCAAGCAGAATTAGCGAAATCGGACGATAAATCGCAGACCACTAAAAATACTCAGCAAGCTACTGATTTTGACTATGCCGGCTCTGATAAAGCGCAAAAAGCACCCATCAAAATCGATGTGGCTGATATTGAAGCGATTGTCGCAAAATTAGCTCGTATTCCGCCTAAGTCCGTCTCTACCGATGATAAGAGCATTCTTGAGCATTTAGACCGTGATCTTAAGCACTTGGTTTTCGGTCAAAATGAAGCGATTGAAAATCTAGCAGATGCGATCAAGCTATCGCGTGCTGGTCTTAAAGCGCCAGATAAACCTATTGGCTCCTTTATGTTTGCAGGCCCCACTGGCGTAGGTAAGACTGAGGTATCGCGTCAGCTTGCAAACTTGTTAGGTGTTGAGCTGATCCGTTTCGATATGTCAGAGTATATGGAAGCGCATACAGCCTCTCGTCTGATCGGTGCGCCTCCTGGTTATGTTGGCTTTGATCAAGGCGGCCTGCTTACTGAAAAAATCAACCAGCATCCGCACTGTGTATTATTGCTTGATGAGATCGAAAAAGCCCACCCTGATGTCTTCAATCTACTATTGCAAGTGATGGATCATGGTACTTTGACGGATAATAATGGCCGTGTTGCGGTCTTTAAACAAGTTATTATCATTATGACTACCAACGTGGGTGCCGACAGTATTAGTCGCTCATCGATGGGTTTTACCGAGCAAGATCATAGCCGCGATAATACCGAAGCGCTCAAGCGCGTGTTTACTCCTGAATTCCGTAACCGCTTAGATGCGATTATTCAGTTCAACGCCTTAGAGCCTTCAGTAGTCACCTCAGTGGTTGATAAGTTTTTAGTTGAGCTACAAGTTCAGCTCGATGACAAGCAAGTCACCCTTGAGATTGATGATGAAGTGCGTGACTACTTAGCGGATAAAGGCTATGATCGTCTAATGGGCGCGCGTCCGATGCAGCGTCTGATTCAAGATGAGATCAAAAAGCCGCTTGCCAGTATGATTTTATTTGGCGATTTGGTGAATGGCGGAGTTGTGCATCTCACTTTGGCGCCTGAAGAGGAGCAAACGACAGAGTCGGTAGATCTTGATAAGAGCAGCCACAAAGCAAAAGGTTCAGATGATAGTCGTATCATTTTGACAGTCGTTGAGACTCATGAGCCGCGCTCAGATTCTGAATCTGTCGCCAGCTAAAACTTGATAATGAGTTAATAGAACGGCTATCTCTACTTATAGAGGTAGTCGTTTTTTTTAGTTTGCTAAATTTATTTTAAAAGCTTAATGAAAAGCAACAGTTATTTTTGTTACCCTTGCTATTGAGATTTACTGATAATTAATAAGGCTTGATAACCATGAATTTATTTGATGATCTATCGGATGATGACTCTAACACCAAAACCGCCGCCGAAAAAAAAGAAATTTTAGATAAAGTAAAGCTACCAGAAGACTGGAAGCGCGCACTAGAAGAAGAGCTGACCTCAGAGAACATGGATGAATTGCGCGAATTTCTAAAACAAGCTTATCAATCAGGTGATAGCATTTATCCTCCGGCCCCTTTAATGTTTAATGCTTTAAACTTGACTCCTTTATCGCGTGTCAAAGTCGTCATTTTAGGACAAGATCCTTATCATGGCGCAGGTCAAGCGATGGGTTTATCGTTCTCAGTCCCTAAAACCATCCCTAAGCCGCCATCACTCAATAACGTACTAAAAGAGATGGCGACGGATATTGGTACAACGCCTTCCAAGCATGGGGATCTGACGCACTGGGCGCAGCAAGGAGTACTATTACTAAATAGCTCTTTGACGGTCCGCGAGGGCGAGCCCAATAGCCATCAAAACGCAGGTTGGGAGCAGTTTACAGATAAAGTCATCGATGTGGTAAACGAGCAAACCGAGCATACTGTATTTATCTTATGGGGCAGTAAAGCGCAAAAAAAGGGCAAATATATCGATACCGATAAGCACTTAATTTTGACTGCGGTTCATCCTTCGCCACTAGCCGCCAACCGTGGTGGCTTTTTTGGCACTAAACCCTTCTCCAAGACCAACGATTACTTAAAGCAGCATGGTCAAACCCCGATCGATTGGCAATTACCGCAGTAGCTTACTATGCAAATGAGCAGTCAATATTTACCGTTATCGCCCTTATGGCGTTCCTTAAGAGCTTTGCAGCCTTTACGGTCTGACAATGAGCTATTTGAAGCAGCCACTGGTTATGAGCTAGCTAGTTATCATTTTTGGTCATTTACAGATTACCACTGGATGCACTATGCTTTGGCGCTTGCTCGGCAAGGGTCTGAGCATGGAGAGGTACCTGTAGGCGCCGTATTAGTCCATGAACATAGCGTTATCGGTGAAGGCTTTAACGAGCCGATAGGTCGTCACGATGCGACCGCGCATGCGGAGATGATTGCCATAAGAGCGGCTTGCCAGAGTCTAGATAATTATCGCTTGCCGGCGGCTACAACTTTATATGTCACCTTAGAGCCTTGTACTATGTGCATCGGCGCGCTTATTCACGCTCGAGTGGGCAGGCTAGTATATGCGGCTAATGAGCCGCGTGCTGGTATGGTCGGTAGTCAGATGAATCTGAGTACTCAGCCTTTTTATAATCATCATATACAAGTGCAACAAGGCTTATGCCGGGAGCATAGCAGTCAACTTTTAAAAGCGTTTTTTCGGCAGCGCCGACAAGCGTTAAAAGCTAGTAAAATTCAGCAAGCACAGCACTAGCAAGTACTGTAAGAGTAGACATGGCACCTAAAGGCTAATAAAAGCGATGCCATCGTCAGACAATGGTATCCATCTAGTGCTAGTGGCAGCCGCGTTATTTTGCTATAATATGACGCTATTTAATTGTGCAAATACTCTTTATTTGTTGATCAAAGTGGTTTCTCTTGCTAGCCACTAGAGCTATTTCTTGAGTTGATAATTACTCCAACTAGTATTGCTAACTAATGATGACTGAGCCATTATGACTGCACCTGAGCTATCTAATCAATTTACTAACAAGACTGAATTTGCAAATAAAGATAGTCAAGTGTCGCCAGTGCGCTATCCTGTGATCTGTATTGATGGTCCTAGCGGTGCTGGCAAAGGCACGGTGGCATGGCGACTGGCGCAAAGCTTAGACTATCAGCTGTTAGATTCTGGAGCGTTATATCGGATTGTCGGTCTAAAAGCTTTTGAAGCCGGATTGATCGATGCCGACGGCAATAAGGCTATCGATGCAGCTGCTCTTTTACAGCTGACTCAAAGCTTAAATATTGCTTTTGAGCTGAATAACACCTCAGGGCGCATCGATATCATCGTCAACGATGAGCGAGTAGGTGAGCAAGTTCGCAATGAGACCGTTGGTGGCTATGCTTCGCAAGTGGCGGTATTCCCTGAAGTGCGTCAAGCTTTATTGCAGCTACAGCAGGATATGGCCACGCGTTCAGGGTTGGTGGCTGATGGCCGTGATATGGGTACGGTTGTGTTTCCTGATGCTGATGTCAAAGTGTACCTGACAGCCAGCCCAGAGGCGCGAGCTGAGCGCCGAGTGATTCAGCTAGAGCAGGCCGGACAAGTCGCCGACTACCAAGCTATCTTAACGACGATCAAAGCGCGTGACGATCGCGACGAAAACCGGAGTACCGCGCCATCAAAGCCTGCCTCTGATGCTTTATTGCTAGATAGCTCTGCATTGGATGCTAATTTGGTTTATGAGCAGATAAAAAGTTATTGTCAAAAGCGAGGTATATGTTTTTGACAGAAATATAACGATTAATGAGTCGTAAATGACTCTGTTTTAGGGTAAAATTGTAAGATTAAATCATTGAGCCGTATTAGTGTCATTTTTATACGCTTTTACTGACCATTGATAACGATAGAGCACTAATTTTTGATTGATTCCCTATTTTAGACTGTTGTTACTAGTGAGTTGATATAACGACATGCTTATTAGCAACAACCGTTTTTTTTATATGATTTTATAAGATATAAAACCAGCATAACGTTTTATAAAATCATAAATTTGATCCGTACTGTGCTGGACAGGCTACGGCTATACAAAGGTAGACATAATGGAATCATTTGCTGAACTATTTGAAGCGAGCATCGAAGAAACAGGCCTAGATATCGAGCGTGGCTCGGTCATCACTGGTGCTGTTGTCGCCATCGATAACGACTGGATCACTGTAGATACAGGTCTTAAATCAGAAGGTATCGTCGCTCGTGAAGAGTTTTTAAGCGAAGAAGGCGAACTTGAGGTTGAAGTTGGCGATAGTGTTGATGTTGTCGTTGAAGCTGTTGACAACGGTATGGGTCAAACCCTACTGTCACGCGAAAAAGCGAAGCGTGTTGAGACTTGGAACTTCTTAGAGAAGATCGCTGATAATGATGAGATTGTCAAAGGTATCATCTCAAGCAAAGTTAAGGGCGGTTTCACCGTTGATATCGGTTCAGTACGCGCGTTCCTGCCAGGTTCATTGGTTGACGTCCGTCCTATCCGTGATACTACGCATCTTGAAGGTAAAGAGCTAGAATTTAAAGTTATCAAGCTTGACCAAAAGCGTAACAACGTTGTGGTTAGCCGCCGTGCGGTTATGGAAGCTGAAAACTCAGCTGAGCGCGAAGAGCTATTGAATAAGCTTGAAGAAGGTATCGAGATCGAAGGTATCGTGAAGAACCTAACTGATTACGGTGCGTTCGTTGACCTTGGTGGTATCGATGGTCTTCTGCATATCACTGACATGGCATGGCGCCGTATCAAGCACCCATCTGAGGTGGTTGAAGTGGGTCAAGATCTTAAAGTTAAAGTATTGAAGTTTGACCGTGAGCGTAATCGCGTCAGCTTAGGTCTTAAGCAATTAGGTACAGATCCTTGGGATAATGTTGGCGGTACTTATCCAGTAGGCAGTATTGTTAAGGCTCGCGTAACCAACCTAACTGATTATGGTTGTTTCGCTGAGATCTCTGAGGGCATCGAAGGTCTAGTCCACGTATCAGAGATGGATCACACCAATAAGAACATCCATCCTTCAAAAGTCGTACAAGTTGGCGATGAGATTGATGTGATGATCCTTGATATCGACGAAGAACGTCGCCGTATCAGCTTAGGTATCAAACAGACTCTAGCGAATCCATGGGATGAGTTTGATAAGAAGCATGAGCGCGGTGATAAGATCACAGGCACCATCAAATCTATCACTGACTTTGGTATCTTTATTGGTCTGGACGGTGGTATCGACGGTCTGGTTCATCTATCTGACATCTCTTGGAATGAGACTGGCGAAGATGCTATCCGTAACTACAACAAAGGCGACACCGTTGAAGCAATGGTCTTGTCAGTAGATGCAGAAGCGAACCGTATCAGCCTAGGCGTGAAGCAGTTAAGCTCTGATCCATTCAACGAATATCTAGTCGCCAATGACCGCGGTGCTATCGTCAATGGTAAAGTGAAAGAAGTTGACGCTAAAGGCGCAACTGTTGAGCTTGCTGACGAAGTTGAAGCTTACTTACGTGCCTCTGAGATTCAACGTGACCGCGTAGAAGATGCTACTAAGCATTTATCTGTAGGTGATGATGTTGAAGCGAAAATCATCAGTGTCGATCGTAAAACTCGCAACATCAGCTTGTCTATCAAAGCCAAAGACGAAGCTGAAGAGCGTCAAGCGATTAAAGATCTTGGCGGCGCAGGAGCGACTCCAGCGGCAGGTTCTGATGCTCAGCCTAAGACTATTGGTGACTTGATCAAAGAGCAAATGCAGTAAGCTTTAGATCATAATAACGCTACAGTAAATACTCTAAAGCATGACTAAAAAAAGCGACTTCGGTCGCTTTTTTTTATGTTTAACTTTTTGCGATATATGTTTCTACGGTAGATGTGACTATTACCGTTAAATATCATATTATCTGATGATAAAACCAATTTTTATAAAAAATAAAAAAATTTTAGCTAAAATGAGCAAACTTTGATTTCTATTTGTTTTTATTTGAGATATCATTTGTCACCATGAGTTTTGAGACGTAAACTCATATTAAGTGCTTGAACAAGTAAAGGTTTTTCTTTTTAATCTGGCAAATCTAAATCAATAAGGCAAGTGTGACAATGCAGCAAGCGATAAATAAATCTGATTTTATTAATAATTTGAGTGTCAGCTGTGACACGATGGCTGAGAGCGTCGTTGATGACGCAGTGCGTGAAATACTCAACCTTATGGTGGACACCTTAGCAAATGATGGCCGTGTTGAAGTACGCGGTTTTGGCAGCTTTTGTTTGCATCACAGACGTGCACGTATAGGGCGCAATCCTAAAACGGGAGAAAGTGTTCCTGTCCCTGCAAAAGCTATTCCGCACTTTAAGCCGGGTAAAGCGCTGCGTGAAGCGGTCAATGATAAAGTAGCGGTGTAGTTACTTTTGGCTTTATACTGCAGTTGAAGCTTTGCTCAAGATTAGGCTCTACCAACAGATGACTACTGACTAAAAGGTAACCCCATTATGCGCTTTATACTATTTGTCCTACTATTTCTGAGCTTTGCCTACGCGCTTGGTTTAGTACTAGCGAATAATTCTGATATTGGCGTGAACTTGTTATTCTCACAAGCGCCTGCTATGAATTTAGGGTTGTTACTAATTTTGAGTATGACTCTTGGTATTGTGATTGGTCTGCTTCTATCATTATTGTTGTTTCGAGTATTTCAGAATAAATGGGAGATTTCCCGTTTGCAAAAAAACAATGCTCATCTACAAGAGCAGCTCAATCAAGCCAATATTGCTATTGATCGTCAAGCTAATGCGCCAACAGCCGAACAAGCCGTCTATGGCACGCCCGCTCAGCCTGGAGTAGTCGCTGATGAGATTGACCATACCATTGCTGCTGAGACCATTAGCAAAAGTCCTCGTCGTTGATGGGATATTTGCTTCATATAATACCAACTCATCAATTGTTATCTTAAATAAAGCGGTAAACTAATGACTGATACTTTAGCGCCTCTCGAAGCAGCCTCCACAACCCTGACGTCTCCTATTATTGTGGCTTTGGATAATACCTCCTTAGATGCTGCTCTTGTGTTAGCAGATAAACTAGACCCTGCGCTATGCCGTCTTAAAGTAGGTAAAGAGCTATTTACGCGCTCAGGACCTGCTATCGTACAGGCGCTACAAAAGCGAGGCTTTGAGGTATTTTTAGACTTAAAATTCCATGATATTCCTAATACCACTGCTCAAGCCGTCATGGCTGCTGCTGATTTGGGAGTATGGATGGTCAACGTTCACGCTAGCTGTGGCCACGATGCTATGAATCTAGCCAAACAGCGTTTGCTTGATGGTCATTATGAAACGCTACTAATTGCAGTGACCGTACTGACCTCGATGAATCAACAGAATTTAGCGCAAATCGGAGTCAATAATGAGATTGAGACCCAAGTCAGTAAGCTTGCACAATTGACGCAAAGTGCAGGTCTTGATGGGGTGGTTTGCTCTGCGCAAGAGGCGAAAAGGCTCAAAACATTATGCGGTAATGGTTTTAAACTGATTACGCCAGGTATCCGCTTGCCAGAAGATAATAGTGATGATCAGCAGCGCATTTGTACGCCTAAACAAGCCTTAGATGATGGCGCCGACTATCTAGTCATTGGGCGCTCCATTACCAACTCGCCTGATCCTACTGCTAAATTACAGACTATCCTACGCAGTATTGATATCTAAGGTATAGCTATTTGTATAAGATATCATTAAAGCCGCCTCATGCTATTATAAAAAGACAACCTAGCCGTTGTCTTTTTTACTCTCTAACGCCATATAAATAAATGCTACACTAGATGAGCGTCTTAGCCTCACCGCTAAAACGGTTCAAAATCTACAGTTTTAACCATTTATTATATTGAGTTGTATGAAATTCCAGATATTAAGCGATCTTCATATCGATAGCTATGCTAGACAATCGCACCCCATAGGACATATTCCAAAGACTGATGCTGATATTGTGTTAGTAGCAGGCGATACTGCTAACAGTGATAGCGGTATGCCTTGGCTACAGGAGCAAGCTGCACGGCTACAAGTCCCTTTGCTAACGATTGCTGGTAATCATGAATATTTCAACGAAGATATTTTGCATTTTGATAAAAAGCTAGCGACTTGGGATAATTACGATGCGACTCAGAATTTAGGTTTACGTTTTTTACAGTGTCAGCATATCGATATCGGTGAGGTACGGATATTAGGCTGTACTTTATGGACGGACTATCAATATCAGGCTGATGGCGATACTATAGATATTGCCAAGCGCTTTATGCGCGACTATAAGCAAATATACGCGGGTCATGAGCTGTTTTCACCGGAAGTCTCCATGCAGATTCATGATGAGCAGCGTCGATGGCTCAAGCAAGCGCTTATAGCCTCCAAACAGTTGGGGAAAAAGACGGTAGTGATGACCCATCATAGTATCAGTCCTCTGTCAGTGTCCCAGAAGTATGCCACTCTACCGAGTAACGCCGCTTTTGTCACCGACTTATCTGCTTGGATGTTTGAGGACTGGGCGCCAACGCTTTGGGTGCATGGTCATACTCATGAAGCGTTCGATTATCGTATCAATGATACTCGCGTTATCGTCAACCCGCGTGCTTATCCGAACGAAGTGAGCAGTACTGCTCTTGAGTTCGCTTGGGATAAAGTTATTGAGGTGTAGACCAGTTAAAAGTGGACTAGTCAAAGTTGTTACTAAAATTGTATTTTTACCCCTATAAATAAAGAGCTCGTTACACTATCTTTTATGACTAATACTACTGACCCTAATCGTGCTAGCTCTTTCTTGGATGTGCACTCAAGACATAGCCCAAGCACACCAGCTCCAGCGCATCTGCCCGATAGTATGATGTCTTCTGTTGGGGTGTTACCTGATGACAAGCGGCTAATATTATTTACTCGGCACTCTTTGCGTGAGCGCTCAGACGGTAACGGTTTTGCCAGCTACCAGTTGCCTTTGACCCCTAGAGGGCGCGTCTTGGCCAAAGCTTGGGGACGATGGCTATCCGGGCATCTACCGTACTCCTTAGATGTCGATAGCCTCTCAAGTCCGATAGGTCGCTGCATAGACACGGCCATGCTCATGCAACAAGGCGCAGGCCTCAGCCGTAGTATTATCCATCAGTCGCTATTGGTGGAGCCGGGTAGCTTAGTCACCGATCCCGACATTGCCAATCCAATATTTAAAGAGATCGGTGTACTGAACTTTATCAATCGTTTTTTGCAAAATAATCTTGATGGTACCAAGAACCCTTATCAAGGCGGCTTAGATATTCTCTCGCTGTTTTATCAACATCAGCCGCAGCCAGGTCATATGCTGTTAGCGGTAAGTCATGATACTTTGTTATCAGCTTTTTTGGCGGTGATGCTAGACTTTGTAGAGATTGATTGGAATGATTGGCCCAAGATGATGGAAGGGGTGTTTTTATGGTTCGATGACGGCGATTTTGAAAGTGTGAACGCTAATCTGATATGGCGAGGTAAGCATTATATCCGCCCAGTGAGTCGATTATTAGAGAACTATAGTGCGACAGGCTTTGATAGTGACAAACTTCTGCTACCGCCAGAGGTGAAGTGGGATTAAGGTTGTAGCGGTTTTTTTAACCTAATAACTTTGCGAGCTTGATAACTAATAAGTAATAACTATCTGATAGCGCCGATAGCTTTGACGATTTAACACCCATAAAAAAACCTTGTCTCAGCATTTTAGTCTGTGACAAGGTTTTTTCGGTTTAAACCTAGCAATCTAAATAAGAGAATACTCTTATTATTAAGCTTGTAAGCCTTTGATTGCTTTGTTTAAACGGCTCTTACGGCGAGCTGCTTTATTCTTATGAATAATGCCTTTGTCAGCCATACGGTCTAGAACCGGTACCGCTTTTTTGTAAGCTTCAGTTGCCGCATCATAGTCTTTTGACTCGATAGCTGCGTCAACACGCTTAAGGTAAGTACGAACCATAGAACGCTGTGAAGCAGAGTTTTGGCGACGTTTGGTGTTTTGACGGGCGCGTTTACGAGCTTGTGCAGTATTAGCCACGCGTATCTCCTTGATAAAGACAGATAAAAATATGAATGTTGAATACAGTAATAGTTTTAACCATCATCGGTGACGAGCAGCCGTCTCGCCAAACATGATGTTGATGCCAAATGTATAGTAAGTCATCAAATGCGTCAAAGCCGTTTGGAATAATTAAATAGCTTCAACGTGTAAAGCCGGTCATTTTAACAAATTATTGATCTAAGAACAATATGTTTGAGCGAAGAAGCACAAAGAAGTGTGTATTTAAGTATCAGCAATATTATATCAATTTTTTTAACTTAGGGTGTTAGACATTGTTAGGAGACAAAATTTCTGCTTTATCGATATTCACTTTTACCATCGATTTTTTGATAAAATCTCTTACAATTAATGATAAGCAATAATAGAGGTAATGGGTTAACTTATAAGAGTTGTTGTCGATAAGAACTAGGGTTTGTTGAACATTCGACCTTGGCACTGACAGACCCTAAAGTATCTGAGACGATGACAAAAAGATTGACCACAAAATACTTGACTATGATGATGGATAGGCTATGCAGCGAAAAGCAATTGTAATTGGCGCCACAGGCTTGGTAGGACAATACTTAGTAAAGCAATTAAGCGAGATTTATGACACTCTAATCGTGATTGCAAGACGACCGCTGCGCTATATCAATGCCAGCATTCATTTTTATCAAGTTAATGATTTTGATAACTTAACTGAAATATGTAGTAGTGTTGGTGCCGATCAAAATACCGATGCCTTTAGCTGCTTAGGTACGACTCGCAAGCTAGCCGGTAGTGATGAAGCATTTCGTAAAGTCGATCACGATTATAACGTCAGCTTTGCAACGTTATGCCGAGAAAAAGGCGTAGAAAATTTCTTTTTATTATCCGCAATGAATAATGATATTGACAGTCGCTTCTTATATAACCGTGTAAAAGCAGAAACGGAGCAGTCCATTAGAGCTTTGGGGTTTAAGCAACTGCTTATTTTTCGGCCCTCGTTATTACTAGGTAAACACAAAGGGCGAACACTTGAAAATATGAGTCAAAACGTCTTTAAAGTCCTCTCGCCTTTAGTACCAGAGTCATTAGCTATTCATCCTATTAGCGCTAGGCGAGTCGCTAGCGCGATGACTATGAGCGCTAATAATCTTTATGAGCGCCGCAAATTTCAGTCCGCTGATTTGCCTAGTACGACAAGTATTATTGAAAATAAGCAGATGCTTGCGATGACGCGAGTAAAACACTAGTATTGAAGACTCAAGAACCAAACATCTTGAGTTTGATAGACTAAATGGTCTAAGTAAAAATACTAAAAACATTACCGATAATGCTCAAAAAGGAAGAGAACTATGCCAGATATTAACGAGATGACCAAAGAAGACTTTGTGACTTGTGACTTGTTGGACGCCAATCCTGAATCACAAGTTTGTCTGCCAAATATCGAAGGCAAATCGTTTTATAGCTTCGGCGGCAAAGATAAATTCTGCGGCGAGATTGTGACGGTGAAGTGCTTTGAAGATAATAGCCGAGTTAAGGCATTGCTCAATAGCGATGGCAAGGACACAAATGGCGAAGGCAAGGTGCTGGTCGTCGATGGCGGTGGCTCCATGCGCTGCGCGTTACTTGGTGATATGATAGCGCAGGCGGCTATTGATAATGGCTGGGCAGGCGTTGTGGTCTACGGCTGCGTCCGTGATGTCGATGATATGGCACAGATGGAAGTAGGGGTAATGGCATTAGGCTGTATCCCTCGCAAATCTACGCGCCGTGACGAAGGACAAACGGATATTGAGATCAGTTTTGGTGATCTGACGCTAAACTCAGGTATGTATCTCTATGCTGACAATAACGGTATGATCGCTAGTGATAAAGCGTTACTTTAACAGTTAGGCTTCTTAACCATTAGTTTTGTACACCAGTCAAATGACTACAATAAGTACAATACTTAATAAGTACCATGATTTTACTAAGCAAAATAATGACAAAATGATAATAAGATAAATAGAGAGCTAAGCGTTGACTTCATACTGCAAGTTAGCGTTTAGCTCATTTTATAATGCTTGGTTTGACCATTCGTCCATATCTTTAAAATCGAAAACGTCAGACAAATAAGCCGTTAAACTGACAAACCGTTACCGCATAGCTTTTGGTCTATGGCTAAAAAATTCGTATAATATTCCTTTGTTTTATAACTTCCCTTGATCTCTTAACCTCGATACTACTCTTTATGCCTATCACTGCTTTGACTGACGCTTTTTTTCCTATTAACAAGCAACTTTTTCCTATCAAGGATCAGCAACGACGTTGGCTGGCTCCCGTGCATGGCGCGGTGGGTAGCCTTTGGCTTGCAAGCTTAGTCAACACTGAATTATGGCAAGTGGCTGATCGGCTAAAGATTATGGTGGCGCGCGATCAAAACCAGCTCAATCAGATTGAGACTGAACTGGCGTTTTGCGGCGTTGATGCTTATGTGTTTCCTGATTGGGAGACCTTAACTTATGATGAGCTATCTCCGCATCAAGATATTGTTAGTGAGCGTATCAACCTGTTGACTGACATGCCGACGATAGGGGTGTTGCTAATATCCGTACAGACACTAATGCAGCGCGTGGCACCGCCAAGCTGGCTGATAGGTCAGCATTTTGACTTGAGTGTGGGTGATGTTTTCGATATCAATACTCAGCGCGAGCTATTGGCAAAAGCGGGGTACCGGGCAGTAGAAAACGTTTTTGAGCCTGGTGAGTTTGCCGTACGCGGTAGTATCATCGATATTTTTGCTATGGGTCAGCCATTTCCACTGCGTTTAGATCTGTTTGATGATGAGATTGAGACTATTCGCTTCTTTCACCCGCAGACGCAGCGCACCTTAACTGAAGATGATCTGCGGTCCATGTTGTCGGGCAATGACAGTAGCATGGGCGCAGAGTCGCTATCGCTATTACACAAGCTCCCTGACATCTCAAAACCGATCAAAAAATTTCAAATCCTGCCTGCTAAAGAATTTCCGCTGGATGAAGGCCGTGAGACATTCCGCACTAATTTTGCCACTATGTTCCCTAATGCGAGTAGCCGCAAGTTTGAGCTACATAAAGATGTGATGGCGGGTATTGCTAGTAGCGGCCTAGAGTATTATCAGCCGTTATTCTTTGACGCTGATGACTGGCAAGAAGAGAGTAGCTTATTCAATTATCTACCTAGTGACGCACTATTTATAACCGATGAGCTCATTGGCGAGCGGCAAGTCGATTACTGGTCACAGATTCAGCGCCGGTATGAAGAGCGTCGCCATGATATCGATAAGCCCGTGCTTGCGCCTGAGTTGTTATATTTGCCTGCTAATCGCTTTAACGAGCAGCTCAATCGCTATCCGCGTGTGATTGTTAGCGCGCGCGGCGAGCTTGTGACTAGCCAGACTCAGGCGGTAGCAGAGGAGAGCAGCTCAGATAATCAAAAGATACAGGGGCTAGTCACCTTAAGCGCCCAAAAGCCGCCTCAGTTGTCTGTGAATCACCAAAAAGCTGAGCCTTTAGCTGATTTATTAGCTTTTCTAGAGACGCAGAATCAGACGGCGACGCCCGTACTTATTGTGGCTGAAACCGCAGGTCGCCGTGAAATCCTCATTGAGTTATTCAAAGGTAAAATCGAGACTAAAGCTTACGATAGTTTCAGAGGCTTTTTAGCCATTGATCATAGTGCCTCTGATAATAGCAGTAAGGACAATAACCTACCGCACGTAGGCTTGACCGTCGCACCGATTGAGCGCGGCGTTTATGTGCCCGAGCGCTTAGTAGTCATTAGCGAGACACAATTGTTTGGTCGGCAAGTGCTACAAACCCGTCGTCGTCGCCAAAGCGGCGTGTCTGAAGAGTTCTTAGTTAAGAGTGTCACTGAACTGACCCAAGGCAGTCCAGTGGTGCATATCGAGCACGGTATAGGGCGTTATAATGGCCTAATCATTCTAGATGTCGGCGATGGCGAGCAAGAGTTTATTCATCTGAAATACGCTGACGATGCTAGTATTTATGTGCCAGTAGCTAACCTGCAAATGATCAGCCGCTACAGTGGCGGCGATCCGGCGTTAGCACCTTTGCATAAGATTGGTAGCGGTAAATGGGACAAAGCCAAGCAAAAAGCCTTACAGCAAATCCATGATGTGGCGGCTGAGCTGTTAAACATGCAGGCAAGGCGCGAGGCTAAAGTCGGCATTCACTTTAAGATAGAGTTTTCGCAATATGAGCTGTTCGCTAGCCAGTTCGCCTTTGAAGAAACGCCTGATCAAGCCAATGCCATTCATGCAGTAATGGAAGACATGCGCCAAAATCAGCCGATGGATCGTCTCATTTGCGGCGATGTCGGCTTTGGTAAGACAGAAGTCGCTATGCGGGCGGCATTTATTGCGGTCAGTGCTGGCTACCAAGTCGCGGTGTTAGTACCGACCACTTTGCTCGCAGGTCAGCATGAGGATAACTTTCGCGACCGGTTTGCCGATTGGCCGGTGCGTATTGAGACTTTATCGCGCTTTGGCGGCAAAAAGCATCAAGATACGGTACTTGCTGATCTTGCAGCCGGTAAAGTCGACATCGTCATTGGTACGCATAAACTGCTACAAAAAGACGTCAAATTCGCCAATCTAGGCTTAATGATTGTCGACGAAGAGCACCGTTTTGGTGTACGCCATAAAGAGCGTATCAAGGCCATTCAGACTGACGTCGATAGCTTATCAATGACTGCCACACCGATTCCGCGTACGCTTAATATGGCGCTCTCAGGGATGCGCGATATGTCGATTATTGCTACGCCGCCCGCGCGCCGCCTAGCGATTAAGACTTTCGTCATGCAAAAGACCGACTCGCTGATGAAAGAAGCCATCTTGCGAGAGCTGTTACGCGGCGGGCAAGTCTATCTGCTGCACAATGATGTCGCTAGTATTGAGCGCATGGCAGAGACCATTCGTGAGCTGGTACCAGAGGCGCGAGTAGGGGTCGCGCATGGCCAGATGCAAGAGCGGCAACTTGAGCAAATTATGCAGCAGTTCTATCATAAAAAGTTCAATGTACTGATTTGTTCAACTATTATTGAAACCGGCATCGATGTGCCTAATGCTAATACTATTATCATTGAGCGCGCTGATAAGTTCGGTCTAGCGCAGCTGCATCAGCTGCGTGGCCGCGTGGGTCGTAGCCATCATCAAGCGTATTGTTACTTACTGGTGCCATCGCTCAAAGGTCTAAAAGGCGATGCTAAGCGCCGACTGCGTGCTATCGAACGTGCTAATACTCTTGGCGCTGGTTTCATGCTAGCAAGCGAAGATTTAGAGATTCGCGGAGCAGGCGAAATACTGGGTAAGCAGCAAAGCGGTAATATGCAAGCGATAGGGTTTAGCTTGTATATGGATATGCTAGAGCGTGCGACTAAGGCGATCAAAGCGGGCAAAGAGCCTGATCTCAATACGCCATTGTCGCTGACTAGTGAAATTAACTTGCATAGCTCAGCGCTGATTCCAGAGGAATATGTGCACGATGTGCATCAGCGTTTGCTCTTTTATAAGCGTATCAGCAATGCTGATGATTTCGAGGCGCTTACCGATATTCGCACAGAGATAATCGATCGTTTCGGGGTTTTGCCTGATCAGACCAAGCAGCTGTTTGCGGTACATAGTCTGCGTCTGCAAGCCGAACCCTTGATGATTAACAAAATTGATGCCAATAGCAGCAGTGTCAGTTTAGAGTTCGCTCCAGATACGCCAGTAGATGCTCTGGCTATTATTAAACTCATTCAATCGAATGGACAAAAGTATCGGATGAATGGCGCCTCGGGTATCCGCTACAGCGATGCTGATAAGCTTGAAAGTGGTGAGCAAAGAGCCAAGGCTGTACAAGAGCTACTAAAGTACTTTAGCGAGCATATGGCAGCAGAGCCGGCTTGAGGGAATTGCTAACACGCTTAAGCTGATAACTGCTAAAATAGCCCTAATGACTTTTACTTTTTCATTATATTTATTATTAGAGAAATAATTCTTATGTTTCAATTACATCCTAAGCTTGCCGCGGATAGTTTTTTGGTTGGTGACTTTCCTTTATCCACTTGTCGTTTAATCAATGATTGTCAGTTTCCTTGGCTGATATTAGTGCCACGAGTAACAGGAATAAAAGAGCTATATGAGCTCTCAGAAGCGGATCAAAACCAGTTTTTGCGCGAGTCAAGCTGGTTATCGAGTCAGCTAGCCAAGACCTTTCAAGCCGATAAGATGAATGTCGCAGCACTAGGTAATCAAGTACCGCAGCTGCATTTTCATCATATCGTACGCTATCAGAATGATATCAAATGGCCAAACCCAGTATGGGGCACACCTGCTATTCCTTATACGCAAGAAGTATTGGCGCAAATGCAGCAACCGCTAATGATGGCGCTACGTGGACATCACCAAATGCCGTTTGATTGGCAAATGTAATCAAACTATAAGTGTTATAAACAAAACTGAGTGCTTCTCAAACAACTTTATGGTGACATAAGCTAAAGCTGGATTTAGTTTATGTCACCATAAAGTGTTTTACATTTGTCTGTTATTCGTTATATTAGAGAAGGTTGGCTAAAGGATATAGTCAATCTGCACGCTTAAAACCATTTTCAAGTCGTCATCGTCATTGATTGATTGCTTTGAAAGTGGTTCGAGCTATTTGATCTCAGCGAACTTATAGTGCTTGTAAATATTTATTAGCGAATATAAGTAGCTGTGATTCTACTCTATGTTAAGGATAACAGATGACGACTTCTTTTATTTCGCCCCTATTACTGCGACCGACTATGTTGCTTGTCTCTATTTGTACCGCCGTACTCGGTCTAACGTCCTGTGAGACAGATTCGGCTGACACTACCTCAGCCCAGTCCGCCAGCATACAAACGCCTGCTACAAACACACTCTCCGCAGCAGCCAGTTCCAGGACCTTGAATTATAGCGCTAATGCATCGACAAGCGCGCAGCCGATGAGCCAATATCTCGTGGGTAGCGGCAAAGCAGATATCACGGGCGCCGCTGCCGAAACCGGCATGTTTGGCTATGCTTCCGGTCAAGTGGTGCAAGGCATTAACGATCGTCTATACGCTCATGCCTTTATCATCGGTGAAGAAGATAGTAACCAAAGCAATAACTCGGGTCAACGAGTCGTTTATGTATCGGCAGATATGGGCGCGATGTTTACTGCAGTAAAGCTCGAGGTCATCAAACGCTTGCAAGCTGATTATGGCGACTTATATGACGATGATAATGTGATGCTCACCGCCACCCATACTCATGTGGGCAATGCTGGATACTCGCATCAGCAGCTGTATCAAATTGCCAGTACTGACGATACGCTAGCAGGCTATAGCAGCCAAAACTTCAATGCCATCGTTGGCGGTATTGTCACCTCGATCAAGCGCGCTCACGATACTTTGACACTAGGGTCGCTCTCTTTGGCACAAGGCGAGCTAAAAGGGGCGACTGTCAACCGCTCAGAGTTTGCTTATAACAACAATGTGGATGCGCAAGACTTCGATACTAATGTCAATGAGACCATGACCCAGCTGCGCCTCAATGCTGCCGACGGCACGCCAGTGGGACTGATTAATTGGTTTGCGCTGCATCCAACCAGCTTTAGTAATCAATTTATGCATCTGAGCGCGGATAATAAAGGCTACGCTCAGATCGGCGCTGAAAAGATTTTTGCTAAAGATTCAAACGATAGTTTTGTCGCCGCTTTTGCCAATGCTGACGAAGGCGATGTTTTGACTGCTGGCGGCAATGCCAACTCCAAACCTGGCTATCAGGGCAGTAGTAATGAGTGGGAAAATGTCAAGCGTGATGGCCAACTACAGCTTGATAAAGCGGTCGAGCTTTGGGATCAAGGCTCGCCTGTCGCGGGTCCCGTCGACGTACGCGCCCGCTGGGTTGACTTAAAAGGCTATCAAGTCGATGGTAAATTTACTAATGGCGCAGGCAATAAAGTTTTATGTACGCCTGCGCGCGGATATTCCTTCGCTGCTGGCGGCGAGAATGGCCCATCAAACATACCTGGCGTGTATGAGGGCATGACGCGCGAGAACTTCCGTATCAATGACGATATTAATAAAATCGATCAATCCTTTTTGGGTAGCTTGACTCGCGGCGCGTTTGGTATTGTCTCAACGGTTAATCAAGATGACTGCCAAGCAGAAAAACAAGTGCTGCTACCCACCGGCAATTGGGGTTGGATCAATACTGAGCAGCCCGTACAGCTAATGCGTATCGGTAATATTGTGTTAGTCGCCATCCCCGGTGAGCCGACGACTATGGTTGGACGACGCATGCGCGCAGCGGTGTTAGGGCAGCTCAAAGACTCGGGCGTCGATACCGTTATTGTGAATGGTTTAGCCAATAACTATAGCGGCTATCTAAGCACACGCGAAGAGTTTGCTACTCAGCACTACGAAGGCGCCTCCACTGAATATGGTCCTTATCAGACTAGCGCTTACATTCAAGAATATACCCAATTGGCGCAAGCCATGCGCGATAACATAGACGTTTATGATAGGGTGACGCTGCCTGATCGCTCAAATAGGTCATTTAATGAGCGTCCAAGTGTGATATTTGATGATAAACCTATCCACCAAAGCTGGGGACAAACCCTTACGCAGCCAAACCCAAACTATCAAAAAGGCGAGGTCGCTACGGCGGTATTCCGTGCTGCGCATCCCAAAAATAACCTCCGTACCGAAGACAGTTTTTTAATTGTGCAACGCTATGAGAACGGTCAGTGGATTGACTATCTAAGCGATAGCGACTTTGAGACCACTTATACGTGGCAGCGTCAAGGCGTGGCATATAGTAAGGCGATTATCGATTGGCGAATAGCAGATGATACCCCCGCTGGTACCTATCGCTTGACCCATCAAGGTGACTGGAAGAATGGTTGGACGCGCAAGATAAAACCGTATTCAGGCGCTTCTAATAGCTTTACGGTTCAGTAAGTAGAGTACATTTCGAGCCACTTTAAGCTTATAAACGCCGAATATAAATATCTAATTCATTGTGACTATTGAATATTGCTCAGCTAGTGTTATCTAATCGTTTAAGGACCTTAGGATCATTTAACTGAGCATCATTTACCTAAGTCGCCATTTAAATGACAAGTGGTGTTTTTTTGGTTATCATTGCCGTGGGCTTAGCAGGCTTAAAATATTATAATGGATTAGACCCTTTATCACGTTTCAATAATCATAAGTTTCCGGTTATCTGAAATATTATGATTATCCCTTCTTCTGTAAGAATATTTTTTACGGTTACTCAATAAAGCGAATAAAAGCATGTCAATTTTAGAGATGTTAAAACCGAGATTTTCACTAAAAACCAGTGAAGGTTTTAATTTTAACTATCCTGAGGTTTATGTGTTGCTACTGAGCGTAGCTCTAATTGCCTTACATTTTGAGTTCAGCCCAACTTCGATGGCACTATTTGTCATTATCTCTTTACCTAGCTTGATGATTCTTATTTATAACTACCGGCGTCTCTCAAACTTTTGGACTTCGAATGCGGTTGTTGTTTTATTAGCGACAGTGATTGGGGTAATGCAATTTTGCATAGTGATTGCTTTGAGTTTAGCTCTTTTGATTGCTGTGCGCATCATTATTAGCGCAGCAGAGAACCGCGCTAAGCTTTTGATGGCAGCTACTATCACTATGGTTATTTTTTATTATGTTAGTATCACTTTAAGTGGTTCTAACATAGATTGTGACCAAGGCTTCGTACCGCCTACAATTCTTTTTGCTAGTATATTGGTTGTACTCGGGCAGTTTTGGTTTTTTTATAATAAGTACATCAACTATAGTATGGCAATAGAGCAGTCTAAAGGCAGACTTAGCACAATGGTGTCAGTGATTAGTAAGTTGACGCGCTTTGTACCGCCGCAGATATGGCAACCTATTGTTAAGTCGAATAGCGAGGTTCAAGTCGCTAATAAACGCGCTAAGCTGTCCATTATGTTCTCAGATATTGTCGGCTTTACTGAACTATCAGATAGCCTAAGCGCTGATAATTTAGCCGATATTTTGAATACTTATATGGAAGTGATGACTAGTATCGCTAATAAGCACGGAGCGGTATTAGATAAGTTTATTGGCGATGGTATGGTTTGCTTCTTCGGTGAGCCCAATAGTCGCGGAGTACGTCAAGACGCGCTAGATTGTGTGGCGATGGCGATAGATATGCGCCGTGAGATGCGCTCGCTGAGACAAAAATGGCGATTGATGGGTTTTGATGGTTTATACGTACGTATTGGTATTACTACCGGCTACTGCCATGTCGGTAATTTTGGTAGTAGTAGTCGTTTAAATTATACTATTATCGGTAGAGAAGCCAATCGGGCAGCGCGTTTAGAGCAAGCCGCTGGCAATGATGAGATTTTAATAAGCCAAGCGACTTATGACTATATTTGCCATGATTATCAGTGTAAGTATGCTGTCAGCTATAAATTAAAAGGTTTTGATGATGTGATTCGTGCTTGGCAGGTTCTGGATCCCGACGTCGATAAGGATGAGTCGTCCAAATGGGTCGATCATACTCTGCCTGGTTTTAATCTACATCTCAACTTCAAGGATATGAAAAACTATGATTATCAAGAGATTAGAAATCGTCTAAACTTCGCGCTAGAGCGCCTCGAAAAAGAAGAGAGTGATTCAGTGTCAGGTCAATAAATATATCAACCCCTATTTTAAAGCTTTACTGGTAAGAACTTTAAAGTAAAAAACCCAGCGACTCTAATAGAATCGCTGGATTGTTGTATTTACTTCTTCTAATGTAAGACAATCTCATCATTAATAGATGGATAGTAGAATGGTTTAATGGTTTTCTTTGGCATGGTTCAAAGTATATTTGGGTATCTCGATAGTTAAGTCGTCATCTTCGACAGTGACTTGGCAAGATAGACGAGAATCAGGCTCAAGCCCCCAAGCGCGATCTAATAAATCAGCTTCAATATCGTCCATCTCATCTAAACCATTGAAGCCTTTGCGTACGACGACGTGACAAGTGGTACAGGCTTTGGACATCTCGCAAGCATGTTCAATTTTGATGCCTTTTTCGAGTAACGCTTTACATAAGTTACTACCAGTCTCAAGCTCAACTTCAGTGCCTTCAGGACAAATCTCGTGATGGGGAAGTACAGTAATCTTTGGCATAAATAATCTATCCACGATTTATTAATTAAAAGTGTATGGGGTAATATAGTTAAAAGTCTCTGTCGCAAGCGCTCGTTTTCTGGCTACCAGTCAGTTGCACTAGTGCCCGCCATATTAGTCTTGACGCTTTGATTCATGATGCTAGCAGCAAAAGCATCGCTTAGAGGTTTGAGCTTAGCTTGTTGTGCCTCGATATGGGCTAAATCATCAGTGGTAAGCGCCTGTTGTAGGTCTTGCATTTGTGTCGTTAATGCCTGTTTAGCGTCTGCAGTGAGTAAATTGTCAAAATCACCCAGCGCTGATTGTAGCGCTAATAGCTCGCGTTCAGCTTCGACTTTTGTTTCAATCAAAGAGCGCGCGTTCTTGTCTTCTTCAGCGTGCTTAAAACCTGCTACTAAAAGCTGCTCTTTTTGCTCATCAGATAAGCCGTAGGATGGGGTGATCTCGATCTGGCTTTCAGTACCCGTACTTGTTTCCTGCGCGCTCACAGTCAGCTGTCCGTTAGCATCGATGCTAAAGGTCACTTCGATACGGGCAAAGCCAGCTTTCATCGGCGGAATACCGTAGAGCTCAAAGCGCCCTAATGAGCGGCAATTTTCCACCGTTTCACGCTCACCTTGAACCACATGGACCACTAAGCCTGTCTGCCCATCTTGATAGGTGGTAAAAGTTTGTCGTTTTTTAACAGGAATGGGCGTATTACGCGGAATGAGCACTTCAACTAAGCCGCCCATCGTCTCAAGCCCAAGCGATAATGGCGTAACGTCAAGCAAAAGTAGATTATTATCGCTATTACCGTTGACAAGCTGATGCGCTGTTTGCGCGGCGCCTAAAGCGACTACTTCATCAGGATTAAGACGAGATAGCGGCTGCTTGGCAAAAAAGTCAGCTACCGTATTCTGAATAGTCGGCATACGCGTAGAGCCACCAACCAAAACCACTTCGTCTAAGTCTTTGACTGATAGTTGCGCATCGCGTAGCACTTGCTCGCAGACTGTTAAAGTCCGGCGGCTAACAGGCTGTGCAATAGCAAGTAAATCTTCGTGAGTTAATAGGCCTTGAAAAGTTTGCTCATTGATAGTGATATCAACATCTACTTGCGGGCTATCCGTTAGCGCCTGCTTATAGGCTTTAGCCTGCTGAGCTAAGATAGATTTATCATGGCGACTAACCTCAGCAGGATCTATACTGAGCTGCTTGATCAACCAATTAACCAATAAGCGGTCAATGTCATCGCCGCCTAACGCACTATTGCCACCGGTAGCTAAAACTTCAAACACGCCATCGGTAAGTTTCAAAATAGACACATCAAAAGTACCACCACCCAAATCATATATCAGGTAGTAGCTTTCAGTATCATCCTGATTAGGCTTATCGAGACCATAGGCAACTGCAGCGGCAGTCGGCTCATTGAGTAGTCTTAATACCTTAATACCGGCCGCTTGAGCAGCATCTTTGGTAGCTTGACGCTGAGCTTCATCAAAATAGGCCGGTACGGTAATGACAGCGCCTTCAATACTATCGGCAGGCAGAGCCTCGATTGCGCGCTCATTTAGCGCAGCTAGTATACGTGCTGATACTTCTACTGGTGAGACATCCCCTTGCGCAGTCACAAATGCCGGCATAGCGTTTTCACTACCGCTGAGCTCATAAGGGTGTGAAAACTTTATGTCTGCTTGACTGCGACCCATAAAGCGCTTAGCGGAGATAATAGTATTCTTAGGATCATCTGCAAGATGAGCTAACGCCTCAGAGCCAACTAAAGGCGTCCCAGTAACAGGGTAGTAAACCACAGAAGGAAGGAGCGTATCCGTATTTTGCTGTGCTGGCAGGACTTGCGCTTTGCCTGAACGGACGACTGCTGCTAATGAACGCGTGGTTCCTAGATCAATACCAAGGCCAAAACGATGTTGGTGAGGCTGGGCACTTTGATTGGGTTCAGCAATTTGCAATAAAGACATAAGACGGCTCAAAAGTAAAAGTGAAAAATAAGAGAGTAATAATGACAGCAGCTATAAAGGTCTATTGTTATTACATCCTCTAAGACCAGACTAAGTCATGCAGATTATACGTCATTACTGCCATTACCGTAACTCCGGCAACGGTTATATAGGTATAAAGGCTAAAGACGATTAATAACAGTAAAATATGAATAGAGAATATATGTCTAACTCTTACTCTTAAACATACAGGTCGTCGTCGTCTGCTTGTTCAGCGTTAGCGAGTTCATCAAGCGCTATAGTGATATCGGCATTGAGCTTGACTAAGAACTTTAGCTTTTGGGTCGCATCGATTGCTGTTTGCCACTGCTGCTGCTGATAGGCGTTTATGAAGCGAGTTGACTGCTCATCTAGGCGGCTAGTAATCTGCGGATGGAGTTGCTGTAGACTTGAGCGTTCTTTGTCCTCAATAGCGGTCTCTAAATCAATACGTAGATCCATTGCATCATCAAGGAACTCTAAATCAGCAATAGAATGCTCTAAGGTCTGTGCTTGCCCAGCCATGTCTAACAGATAAGCGGCTCGGCTATCTGGATGACGCAAAATTTGATAGGCCTGATTGATAACGGCTGACGCTTGTCCAGACTGCTGTAAATTATCACTATCAGTAGCTTGAGTTTTGGTGATATTGTCAGGATGATAGCGCTTTTGTAGCAAGCGCAGACGCTGATCCAACGCTTGCTGAGATAATTCAAACTGTACAGGCTGCTCAAATAAAGCAAAAAAATTGTCGAACTGAGCGTCTGACTGCATATTGTTATCTGAAGTCATATTTTGACCTTTATGAAAAGTTATACTCATTTATTATTATATTTTAGAATTAGTTGCTATTAAAAGACGAGCTACTATAACCCGCCGGTTTTTCAATCAAGAGTCAAGTATTAGTCACACTATTACTCAAAAAAAAAGCGAATCATTTTAAGTTTATTCAACTGTAGGACTGTGCTTGTACACTCTAGCAAACAAGCTAAACCATCATACGGTAAATGATTCACCGCAGCCACATTCGCCTTTTTGATTAGGGTTAGTGAACTTAAAGCCCTCATTCAACCCTTCTTTTTCGTAGTCCATCAACAGACCATCGAGATAGACCAAGCTTTTTGGATCGATGAAAATACTAACACCGCGACTATCATAACGCGTATCGTTATCGTCGGGAGTATCTACAAACTCCAAAACATAGGCCAAACCTGAGCACCCTGCAGTACGAATACCGACACGGATACCTTCACCTGTGCCGCGATTGTCTAAAAACTCTCGAACATGCTGAGCGGCGCGTTCTGTCATTTCAATCATGCCAACTCCTATTGTTTATCAATAACTGCTACTGTTAATAATCGATATTATGATAAGTAAACTCATCAGTAAGGTATAAAATAAAGGTGACAATGGCATAAGCTTTATTGTCACCTCCAAAGTCTAGAGAGCTAAGCGCTCTATAGACTCATTATAAAGATAGTATGCCTTGAACTAAGCAGCTTAGTGCGCGACTTCTTCTTGTACATCGCTGGTGCCATGCTTACCTTTATAGTCACTAATCGCTGCTTTAATAGCATCTTCTGCTAATACTGAGCAATGCACTTTGACGGGTGGCAGAGCTAGCTCTTGAGCGATATCATTGTTTTTTATCTCACTCGCTTGATCTAAGCTTTTGCCTTTTAGCCACTCAGTTACCAGCGAGCTTGAAGCAATAGCGGAGCCGCAACCATAAGTTTTAAAACGGGCATCTTCAATGATACCGTTATCGCCAACCTGAATCTGTAAGCGCATAACGTCACCACAGGCTGGAGCACCAACCATACCGGTACCAACATTTTCGGCATTTTTATCAAGGTTGCCGACATTGCGAGGGTTTTCGTAATGATCAATAACTTGGTCACTATAAGCCATGGGTTTTCTCCTGGTTAGACGATGAGTTATGAAGCATTCTAGTGTTACTGCTTCGATGACTCATCTGTAATTGGGGTCAAACGTATTAATAATCTGTATTTTTATTTACTTATTGTGCTTAATATTCATCGTACTTGAACTTGCGGCTATCTTAGTGCTCAGCCCATTCAACTGAGTCTAAGTCTACGCCGTCTTGATACATATCCCAAAGTGGCGATAGAGCACGTAATTTATCAACGGCGCTATGCATTTGCGAGAGTACTGTATCGATATCTTCTTCAGTAGTATAGCGGCCAAAGCTGAAACGAATAGAGCTATGCGCTAATTCATCAGAGCGGCCAATAGCGCGCAATACGTAAGAAGGTTCAAGCGTTGCTGAAGTACAAGCAGAACCTGAAGAGACCGCTAAATCTTTTAGCGACATCATTAAAGATTCCCCTTCAACAAAATTGAAGCTAATATTAACGATATTAGGAACACTGTGTTCAAGATCACCGTTCAAATAGATCTCTTCAATATCTTGCAAGCCATCCCATAACTTCTGACGCAGCTTGGCAACGTGCGCATGATCTTCTTCGCGCTTTTCTTCAGCTAAGCTAAAGGCCGCGCCTAAACCAACAATCTGATGCGTTGGCAGAGTACCTGAACGCATACCGCGCTCGTGGCCACCACCGTGTTGCTCAGCTTTTAGCCGTACACGTGGTTTACGGCGAACAAATAAAGCGCCGATACCTTTAGGGCCATAAGCTTTATGACCTGAAAAACTCATTAAGTCAACTTTGGTCGTCTCGACATCGACTTTTATTTTGCCTATGGCTTGAGCGGCATCAACATGGAAGATAACGCCTGCTTCGCGAGTGATTTCACCGATAGCGGTGATGTCAGTAATCGTGCCAAGCTCATTATTGACCGCCATTAGTGAGACTAAAATAGTGTCCTCACGTAACGCTTCTTTAACTTGCTCTGGTAGTATCAGCCCTGTACCTTTTTGCGGCTCAAGATAAGTAATTTCAAAGCCTTCTTGTTCAAGCTCACGGCAAGTATCTAGTACCGCTTTGTGCTCAATTTTACTCGTGATAATGTGCTTACCACGCGAATGATAGAAATGAGCCGCGCCTTTAATGGCTAAGTTATCAGATTCGGTTGCGCCTGAGGTAAAGACAATCTCACGCGGATCAGCGTTGATCACTTCTGCAACTTGTCCGCGCGCTGTTTCCACGGCTTCCTCTGCTTGCCAACCGTAACCATGCGAGCGTGAAGCTGGGTTGCCAAAGATACCATCTACCGTTAGATATTCGCTCATTTTTGCAGCAACGGGCTGAGCAACAGGGGTAGTAGCGGCGTAGTCTAAGTATATTAAATTATTATGTTGGCTCATGCTGGGTTTGCCTCGCTAGTCGATAAAGTAATGGTATTGATGTCTTTTAATGAAATCTCTTTAGAGGAGCTGTGCTGACGCTCTGAAATCGATTGCACATTTTCCATATCTAATAGTTGTGCTAAAGTTATATTTTTCAAGTACTGCTCAATATGATTTGACAAAGCGCACCATAAATCATGAGTCAGACACATAGTGCCGCCTTGGCAGTCGCCTCGCCCTTCGCATTGCATAGCATTAACGGATTCATCTACGGCTGAGATGATGCTCATGACATCAATCTCGTTTAGAGGCTTTGATAAATAGTAACCTCCAGCAGCACCGCGAATACTAGTGACCAATCCTCGTTTACGTAACTTAGAGAACAGCTGCTCAAGATAGGAGATCGATATTGATTGTCGCTTAGCGATGTCAGATAAAGATACTGCACTATCTTGTTGACTGGTCTGCAGTGCCAAATCTAGCAGTGCAGTGACGGCATATCTGCCTCGGGTAGTTAAACGCATGAAAGATCTCCAAACTGATTAGTAGTAAGCTTAAGTAGGTAAAGTGCTGCTTTTAACATTCCAGTATTGGACTGGTTATGTCTTAAACCTATTGCCCCAACGAATAGCTTGAAACCAACGAGTTAGTCGCTGATGAACAACAAACTAATGGTCAGTAAGTCATACGCTATGGCTATCTCACAACAGATGGTTAATCCAATAAATGTCGCGATAGAAGTATTATACTTAATCCTGAGTAATTTAGTCAAGATTAAAGTGTTGTTGAAGCATTAATTAAATTTAAGGTAACGATTAATAATATTAATTGATGAGAATGCCAACAAAATCAATATACTACTGTTACTTCTATATTGAGAATAGCAGGGATGGTCACTAATCACGAGAAAGGGGGAAAAGAGGAGCTTTTGAATCAAGCTGCTTGGTATAGTAATGCTCAAGAGGAAGTAAATAATGATAAGATACATAATAGTAGAGCAAGCACTACTACTATGTATCTTTAAGATGAAGGACTAGTATTTATCGCTTACAGTTATATGCTTAAAATATAGCCGTTTATTATTAATTTACAAAAAAAGCAATAACAGCGATTAGAGCAATGACTGCCGCTACAACAGTAATAATTGTTAGAAGCTTTTGTTTACTCTGCAACTCTTTAAGAGTAGTTTCAAGCTCACGGTTCTTTATGGTGAGTGTATTAATTTGCGTTTGCTGTTCAGCGATGCGCGCTTTGTAATTATCGGTTTTTTCCTGCTTTTCAGCATCACTAGGTTTGGTTTTTCCACTACCTTTTATTTTTTTGATGAGTCCTTGAATGATGCCGCCTAAACCCATTTGCATAATAAACTGTTTAACCAGTTGTACTTGAACCACTTCCCCGCGTACTTGCAGCTTTTCAGTAGTCTCGACATCATGAGTGGTTAGCGCATTAATCACTTGAATACTATAAGCATTGATAATGACATCAGGCTCACTACGATCTGCCGGCATGCTTGCATCTAATAGCACCCCTTTATAGCTGAAAGTGGCAAACACCTCGACATGAGGTAAGTACAAGCGCAAACACACTAACGTATTTTGTTTAGCCAAAGGGTATGCTGCTTTACGTAGCTCAGGATCTAAGCGTAATAATAACGTCATTGCTGATTCAATAAAAACCAAAATGATATTGAGCAGAGAATGAGACAATGTAGAACGCTTCATGTCAATTATCCATAGTTATGGGGTGAATTATCGGGAGTAACGAAATAGTGAGCAAAGCAATAATAATGCAAATTCTTGCTAAGAGTAGCGTAAAAACGCGGATTGTCAAAATTAATATGTGTCCTAGCGTTTTTAATTTAGCTGCTTAGTCCGTTTAGATTAGCCAGTTTAGGATTGCTGCAGCTATGCTGTTGCTCCCATACTGACAAACTTATCATAAAAATAATGTTATCTGGTGTCAGTAACCGAATTGTTGCTCTGCTAGCAATGTCATTGGGTCTAGAAAATAAATCATTCACAGAATTAGCAATTAAAATAATGAGTTAGACGAGCTGATTAGAGATAAAAAGTAACACCGATAAAAATAGGGGCAAGAAAGTTACTGGTATTTTACGTAACGTTAAGTGTCGAATGCGTTGTAGCGTACACAAAAAAATGTAAAATCGCTTGCGCTCCCTATGCTGCCTTGATATAAAGACTTTAATAAAGCGTAACCCACAAACACGTAAGCCTATAGTTATCGTTATTGCTTAAGCACCATCAGAGCGATACAATAGCTATGGTTAACGTTTATTACAGCCCTTAAACTTGAAGGAAATTTTATGAATAAGTCAGAATTAATTGATAGCATTGCAGACAAAAGCGGTCTAAATAAGACTCAAGCTGGTGATGCATTGAACGCTGTTATGGAAAGCGTTGGTGAAGCACTAGAAGCTGGCGAGAGCATCTCACTAGTAGGCTTTGGTACTTTTAGTGTTAAAGATCGCAAGGCACGCACTGGCCGTAACCCTAAGACTGGTGAAGAATTGGCTATCCCAGCTAGTAAAGTACCTAGCTTTAAAGCCGGTAAAAACCTAAAAGAGCGCTTAAACTAAGCCATACTCTAAGCAGTGTCAGTGTTATTAGTTAGTACCGTCTTTTTATGTTCATTGAGCTAATATTTATGACTCTAACTATATTGAGATAACACTGCAAATAGCACAAAAAAAGCATCTTTAATTGAGGTGCTTTTTTTATGGGTAAAAAAGCTATGAAAGGCGAGACGAATATTTTGAGTCTATTGCAAAAATCACGTATCATAGGCGCGCAGGTCTAGCTTGCTCAATCGCTGAAATAGCAGTCATTCTCTTCTCTTTAGCATTGATATGTTTTGCCTTAATACTTATATATTGACAAGTATTGTATATTATTGATTCTGACCATTATCGATCTTATTAAGACTGATACTATTATAATGGTTCTCCCAACACGGTTTAATAAAGCAGAAATAATTATGGATAAATTGCGCGATTTTTTGAAAACTTGGCCCGGTCGCATTTTATTGATTTTATGCCTAGCGCCATTAGCGCTGTTGGGTGTTGAGAGCTATTTTGGCGGGAGTGTTGATCCCAACCAAATCGCTCAGGTAGGAGAGGCTAGCGTTGGACTTAGCGAGTACCAGTCTGCGGTGAACAGTCGACGTGCTGAGCTGTTGGATCAAGTCGATGATGCCAGTTTGATAAATGAAGACGTGCTACATGAGCAAGTCTTAAAGGGTCTGATTGATCGCACACTACTTGAGCAGCAAGCTGGTAAGCTGGGTATGACCGTATCTGATGACACAATCAATCGCTTATTGTTGCAAGAAGAGATATTTAAAGACGCAGAGGGTAACTTCTCAAACGATCAATTTTCGAACTTTTTGCGTCAGCGCGGGATGACCAAAGATCAGCTATTTGCAGAGTTTCGCAATCAGTTGAGTCTAGATCAGCTTAATGCCAGTATCGTAGGAACGGCTATTTATCCGATGCGCGCTGTCAATCAGCTGATCGACTTGCAACTTGAAACCCGTAAGGTTTGGCTTCATCGCTTCAATTGGCAGGACTATCAACAGCAAGTAAAAGTCACGCAAGCGGATGTAGAGACTTATTATAATGCCAATAAAAACAAGCTAAAAAGCGACGCTATGGTCGATCTTGCTTATATTCAGCTGATACCGGCGAACATCGAAGTCAATCAAGTAACTTCAGAAGAGTTAGAGCAGCAGTATGAAAGCTATAAGCAGCAGCTTGGTGTGGTTGATGAGCGCATGATTAGCCAGATCCTTTTGAGTGGTGATGATGCCAAAGCGCGCGCCGATAAAGTGCTCGCTGAGCTTAAGCAAGGCGCTGATTTTTCTACGCTTGCCAAACAGTATTCTGATGATCCTACTGGCACTAGTGGCGGCGCTATCGGCCGTTTTAACCCTTCGGTATTTGGCAATGATGCGGCTAAGGTTGAAGACGCGCTTGAAGGATTAGAAGTAGGAGAAGTTAGTCCAGCCGTTAATACGAGCTTTGGTTACCAAATCTTCAAGGTCACTGCAGACAATGGCGGCGATGTGCCTACTATGGAGAGTATGCGTGAAGAGCTGACTGCCAAAGCCAAAGAGTACAAGCGTCAGACTATTTATGCGGATAAAGTCACTGCGATTAATGATCTAGCAGCAGATGGCTTTAGTATTGAGGATATCGCTCAACAAGAAAATGTGACGCTTAAACGCATCAAAGACTACCGTAAACAAAATAACACTTCAGTACTAGCGCAGCCGGCAGTTATCAAGCAAGCCTTTGATGAATTTACGATTCAAGATCAAGCGGTGACGACTGGTATTGAAGTCGGTAATGGTATGGTCTGGGCGCAGCCGAGTAACTATCGTCCTACTGAGACTTTGAGCTTAGCCGCTGCCAAGCCGATCATCACTCAGACCTTGCTCAAACAAAAAGCCAGTGCTCTGGCTCTAGCTGATGCCAAAAAGACAGCCGCCGCTATTGATACTGTCGATGATATCGCCAAGCAAAACGTGACTTTTCAAGCGTTAGGTGAAATTACTCGTCAGACACCTTTATTATCTGATAAAGAGCGCGGCCTTGCGTTTAGTAAGCAAGCGCCTATGAATGGGGTAGTTGCCATAGCGAGTACTACGGAAGAGGGTGCGTCAGTATTAGTGGGTGATCATATAGAAACTCAGGGCGAATCACAGTTATCGGCAGCAGAAAAATCACAAACCGCTGCTATTATCCGTGATAATTTAGGTCAGGATCAGTTGCAAGATTACTTAGACTACTTACGCTTAGTCTATAATGTTGAGATCAATGAGGCGAATATGGCTAACGCTCAAGTTCGCTAAATAGAAGAATAATCATAAAAAAGCCACCGTCGATACGGTGGCTTTTTAGTGCTTAACAATTAATCAAGCTTATTAATGACGGAAATGACGCATACCGGTGAATACCATCGCTATGCCATGCTCGTTAGCCGCAGCGATAGTCTCGTCATCACGCATAGAGCCACCGGGCTGGATAATAGCAGCAATACCTACTTCAGCAGCATTATCGATACCATCACGGAAAGGGAAGAAGGCGTCTGAGGCCATTACCGCGCCTTCAGTAGCAAGACCTGCATGCTCGGCTTTGATAGCAGCGATACGAGCTGAGTTGACACGGCTCATCTGCCCTGCGCCTACGCCGATAGTACGCTTGTTTTTACCGTAAACGATAGCGTTTGATTTGACGTATTTGGCGACAGTCCAAGTAAATAATAAGTCCGCAATTTGAGCCTCTGTCGGCTGTACGTCAGTGACGATTTGCAAGTCGTTAGCTGTGATAATATCTAAGTCTTGTTCTTGTACTAGTAAGCCACCGTTAACGCGCTTATAGTCGAGTTTGCCTTGGCGCTTAGTTGATACTGGCAGCTCGCCGCAAACCAATACTCGAACGTTTTTCTTCGCTGCAGTTACTTCTAGCACGCCATCTTCAATACTTGGCGCAATAATCACTTCAACAAACTGGTTATCGATGATGTCTTTTGCCGCCGCTACGCTAAGCTTAGTATTAAAAGCGATGATACCGCCAAAAGAGGATTCAGGATCGGTGCTAAAGGCCGTGCGATAAGCAGTGACTTGATCGAGATCAACGGCAACACCGCAAGGATTAGCATGTTTGACGATAACGCAAGCGGGGGCGGTAAAGGCTTTGACGCACTCAAGAGCGGCGTCAGTGTCGGCGATATTGTTATAAGATAACGCCTTACCTTGCAGCTGTTTAGCGGTCGCAATAGAAGCCTCTTTGTCGTTTAAAGTGGCATTTTCGACATAGAACGCCGCTTGCTGATGCGGGTTTTCACCGTAGCGCAAATCCTGCGTCTTATCGAATTGTAGATTAAGTGTGCGAGAAAAAGCTTCTGGCTGCTGCGTTTCATTGACGCGGCTGCCTAAGAAGTTTGCAATCATGCCATCGTATTGAGCGGTATGTTCAAAAGCTTTTACGGCCAAATCGTAGCGTAATGCTGAGGTGAGAGTCGTACCTTTATTTAGAGCAGACAAAACACGCTCATAATCACTAGGGTCAGTTACGATACCGACGTCAGCATGATTTTTTGCTGCGGCACGAACCATAGTAGGGCCACCGATATCAATATTTTCAATAGCCTCAGTCATAGTCACGTTAGCTTGTGCAATCGTCTCAGCAAACGGATATAGATTGACAACGACCATATCGATGCGCTCGATAGCATGCTCACTCATAATCGCGTCGTCAGTACCTCGGCGGCCTAAAATACCGCCATGAATCTTGGGATGTAGAGTCTTGACGCGGCCATCCATCATCTCAGCAAAGCCAGTATAGTCAGAGACTTCTGTGACTTCGACATTATTCTCTTGCAGTAAGCGAAAAGTGCCGCCGGTAGATAATAAGCCAAAACCGGATTCGATTAGGCCTTGAGCGAATGCTACAATTCCTGCTTTATCTGATACGGAGAGGAGAGCTAGTGGTTTTGTCATCATAAAATCATTCCATAAAAATCCTGAGAATAGAAGGCATTAAACCGCAAGCATGGGTTGCTAGCAATTTATACCTTATAGGTTCAGGCGAGGGGATATAAGCAAAACAAGCCAGGAACTAATTGGCTCAATGATTGCCATGAGTAAGTCGTGATAAGCATTATAAAATATGTAGTTGCTTATATAGTTACTACTGTCATAACGATTAGTGATTAAGGCAATAGCAAAAAGGTCGCTATGATAAAACATTTGGCTAGTAGGTACAAAAATTTGTTTTTTTTGCTCAAAATAATTCGTTAAAATATGCGACGCTTTAGCCCTTATAGGTCCAAAGGGTTACATCAAATCGTAGCATTTTAGCTTTTTTCGTAAGGTTCCACGATTCAACCCTAATATTTGCGCGCACTTCGTTTGATTACCGCGAGTCTTTTCGAGGACTACTTTTAATAGTGGCAGCTCAACTTCTTTTAGGATGAGCTCATACAAATCAGTCGGTAACTCATCGCCTAGAGCTAAAAAGTACTCACGAACCACACGCTCAACATGATGACGTAAAGGCTCGGAGCTCTCTGAGCTTACATAATCAACGCTTTGGGCAAAATGATTAGCAGAGGCCTGCACAGATGGTGTCATAAGGTGATGTCCTCAATATTAGGCAGATGATCAGTAAATAGGTTCAATAATAATCCTATCAATTTGCTGGGGATTCAGAGGGATAGTAAGCATAAAAGATTGGCTGTAATTGGCAGATAACTGGCTTTGATGAGCCATCAAGTAATCGTTTGGCATAGCAATGAACTCACCAACTAACGCCTCGCTACCATAAATACTAACCTTAAGACTAGGCACCAGCTGCGTCTGCGCACTTTGATTCGATAGCGTAGCTTGAACATCGCTAAAAGCGTTGGCCGCTTTGATCTTGCTTGCTCTAAATGTGAGATCTGAGATCGCAAAAGCATCTAGGTCAGCAGAGGGTAAGCGACACGCTGCTATTACACAGACAGCCTCTAAACGGGCAGCATGGTCTGGGTTTTTGATCAAAGTATTTAAATTAAAAATAATATATTGTGCAAATAAAGATAGGATTAATACTAAACAACCAGCGCTCCACAATAACATCGCCACTGATTGTGGCCCATCATCGTATGGATTCAAGCGCAGCTCTTCGTTTTGGGCTAAGTTACGCTGTCTTGAGCGTTGATATAGATAATCATCGCTCAAAGTCCGGTCAGCTTTGTTAGAGGACAACAGCTGCGGCTTAGTTGAGAGAGCTGTTGACTCAATAGTCGATTCAGAAGCGCTATTATCAAAAGCTTGCGCTTGAGTATGACCAGGCTTTTTATCACGATTAAGGTTACCGATAGAGCTACTGCTATGCTTGCTGAGCAGCTCTTCGAGCCAATTATTATCCGAAAGAGTACTGTTTTCTAGTTTGGCTGCGCCAGCTAATGAGTCATCATGAGCAGAAACAATTAGATGTTCATTCACCAAAAAACTATGCTGACAATGAGCACAGCGCATCTGCGTACTCGGCTTGTGTAAAAGCTCTGGCAATTCGGCATTCAGATCAAAATACATCTCACAACTAGGACACTGAGTTCTGATACACGTAGTCATGTTATCAAGTCCGAAAACGATGTTCGTTAATTCTACTAAGCCACAATTGGCGATAAGCAGTTACTACTAATATCGTAACAGATGTAATTAAATGTTGCTAGCCTGTAAATGTTCCTGAGAGTCGTTGCCAGTGATGATCTTCTTGCGTGGTAAAAGCATGTTTAGGGTCGAGAGCAAAATACGGCTGATAAGCATCAGTGACTTGCTCAGTCTGCGACTCAATGAGACCTGCTAAAACCAGCCTACCTTTTTCAGCGATAAGCGTTGCAAAATAAGGAGCCAACCCAATAAGCGGTTTTGCTAAGATGTTAGCAACTATCATATCTACCGGTATTACCTCATTATTAGCACAATAATCGTTGAACTCTTCTGGTAAGAAAGCCAATAGACGCTCATCAACTTTATTACGCTCAGCGTTTTGCTTAGTAGCTAATACCGCTTGTGGATCGATATCTACAGCATAAACTTGACGCGCGCCCAATAATAAAGCGGCTATCCCTAAAATACCAGAGCCGCAGCCATAATCAATGACGACTTTATCTTGTAAAGGCTCTGCTGTTAGCCAGTCTAGACATAAGCGCGTGGTCGCATGGTAGCCCGTACCAAAAGCTAAGCCTGGGTCCATAATAATATTGGTCGCCTCAGGATTTGGCGGTGTCAGCCATTCAGGTACAATCCAAAGGTTATTGGCGCATTCAATAGGCTGATAATGCGTCATCCATTCGCGCTCCCAGTCCTTGTCATCCACAGCGCTAAGCCAAGTGCGGCTAGCATTTACTTGTGCAGCGATATCATGGCTTAACTGCTCGAGAGCTTGTTTGTTACCTTGCGCGCTTGCGGCATCAAAGATACCGGTCAATACCACCTCATCCCACAATGGCGACTCGCCTGGTAGCGGCTCAAATAAAGGTTGATCGCCTGCATCGTCCAACATAATGGACAGCGCGCCCGATTCTAATAACAACGCTTCAGCCAAATCAACGTTAGTTTTTATACACTGTAGATGCAGTTGTTGCCATGCCATATAAATGCCTTAATAAAAGTGAGTTTAAAAATAATGATAGAATTGAATGCGATCGCATGAGGACTCGCTGCTAAGCTTTAGTGCTAGCGAAGCGCTTGCTGCGCTTCACGAATCACTCGAGTATTATTCTGTGCTTGTCCAGATCTGAGAATGAGCTGCCATAAAGAGCGGCGACGACTAGCATCTTGTGAGACAGTAAGGCCGCGGCGAGCCATCGCTTCTGCTTTACGGGGTTGATTCTTTTTTAGAGCGACTTGAGATAAATAGAAGTACACCGCTGAGGATCTTGGCGCTAAACGCTGAGCACGAGTAAAGCTACTTTCTGCTGCGGTTAGATTGCCGGATTGCAGCTGCGCGGTACCGACTTGCATCAGGTTTTGGAAAGCGGGTAAATCGCTTTTATTATTGGTAGCTTGCCGACTTGACTGCTGAGAGTTTTGACGGGCGCGCTCTAATAAATCGCTATGTGAGGGTAATGTTGGCGATTGAGAAGGCGTATTAGCGTCATAAACGGGTGGCTCTTCAATCATTACGTCCGGTAGCGGCATGACTAAAACGTTATCATCAGGGAGCGTTGGTATGGGCTGAGTAGGAGCTGAGCTTGACTGAGTTAAGGGGTTTTGGCGATTGTCATTACTTTCATAAGTAGTAGGGGCTCGGCTGGACGGAATATAAGGCTCAATAGGATAGCCATCGTTGGTGTGGCTAGTTGTAGGCTGCTTAGCGTTAGTAACAGCGGTCGTTTGATTAATAGTAGTTACCGACCCTCTATTGCTAGCAGTTGTAGACGGCGCTGTTTGACAAGCGCTCATAACTAAGGCGCTCATGATTAGAGTAGGGAGAAGCACTCGCTTTGACTGCAATGAGCTTGCTGCTATGCTTGCCAAAAGTCGTGAGTTTTGCTGCCTTAGTATCGTCATATCCTGCTACCTCTACTTAATATTACATCATCTATAAACAGTAAAAAATTTACTGAATGTTATGGTTACTTCATTCTCATAAGGATTTATATGTCGCTATCATGCCACTGTGCGCGAATCATTATTCAAGCCATCGCTAATGATTATAACTAGCTATAAATAATGGACTGTAGTGAATACTAAAGCCTTTATTATAACTTGATTGGCGCACTTTGCTAGGGCATGACCTCATGATTCAATTGAGGACACACCCTAATAGCCGGCGACTTAATAAGTTAGTAGCTATTCAACAAAGCATTAAAACCACTCAAGCGCGCGGTCGTACCAAGTATCAGCGCCTCTTTGTGTCTCATTATTCTCGATATCTTCATCGGCGGCTTGTTGAGGGTTCTCCAGATTTTCTGACTGTGGCTGCTCGATAGTAAATCCGCGTTCACGTGCCCGCTCTTGCTGATAAAGCTGCAAAGCACATTCGCTAGCTTCTTCAGGTAGATAGGCGGACATAACGGGTAAGTAGCGAGCATTAGCGCAGCGCTCATTAGATAGCTTGCCTGAGTTGTTCTCTAACCATAACCATTCGATCCCTTCAGGTTCTGCCATAGCAACGGGTGTCAGCTTTAGGCGGCGCATATAATCAACCCAAATCGGTAACGCTCCGGTACCACCGCCTAGACCAATAGGCTTATTGTCATCGCGGCCCACCCAAACGACACTGACATAATTGCCGCTATAGCCTGCAAACCAAGCATCACGGTAATCATTAGTGGTTCCAGTTTTACCCGCTAGATTGAGCTCGCTACCCAAAGACTGTGCTCGGCGAGCCGTACCTTCTTTGACCACTTGCTGTAGAGCATAGTTGGTCAAAAAGTTGGCTTCAGGAGGTACACTGCGCTGCGTGTTAAGTCCAGTACGCTGCAAAATACGACCGCGATCGTCAATAACCGTGCGAATACTATGAATAGGAGTGCGGAAACCACCGGTGGCAAAGACTTGATACACCCCGAGCATATCCATCGGGCTGAGGTTGACCGAACCTAATAATGCTGAGGGATAAGGTGAGATTTTTTCTTCGATACCCATACGGCGTAATTGTCTAGCAAAAGTGTCTAAACCAAACTCCATTCCTAAACGTACCGTACTTTGGTTATAGGACTTGGCTAGCGCAGTGGTTAGAGGAACATAGCCATGATCCCGGCCATCGTAGTTTTTGGGATTCCAGTCGCCATCGCTCAAGTTAACAGTGATAGGAGAGTCGTCTACTGAGCTGGCGAGGTTATAGCGCCCACTCTCAAGCGCAGTCATATAGATGATAGGTTTTAGCAACGAGCCCACTGGACGTTTGGCATCTACCGCCCGGTTAAAGCCGGTGAATTCACTACCGCTACCGATGACAGAGACCAGCTCACCAGTCTCAGGATTGGCACTGACCAGAGCGCTTTGTAGATCTTTGGTTTTGCTATTATTACGGCGCAGTTCTCCAAGTTTACGATCGACGGCTTTGTCTGCTGCCAGTTGTGCAATAGGGTCAAGAGTACTGATAATAGTCAGCCCTTCGTTTTTGAGATCATCAGCATAGTAGACGTCATTGAGCTCACGTTTGACAATGTCCAAAAAGTCAGGGAACTGGCTTTTACCTTCAACGGGCTTATCGACTACTCCTAAAGATCTTTCAGTGGCAGCCGCGTAGTCTTCTGCCGTCAGCTTGCCTATCGCTTGCATATTACTCAACACCACATCGCGACGCGTTTTGGCCGCTTCTGGATGGCGGCGAGGGTTATAGACACTTGGTCCTTTTGCCATACCCACTAACATCGCTTGCTGATCTAGACGCAGCTCGTTTAAAGGTTTATTAAAATAAAACTGTGACGCTAAGCCAAAACCGTTAATAGAGCGGTTACCGTTTTGACCTAAGTAAATCTCATTTAGATAAGTCTGTAGTATCTCATCCTTGCTATAATGCAGCTCTAGCAGTACCGCCATTAGCGCCTCGTTGGCTTTACGCTTGAGAGTACGATCTGAATTGAGATAAAAGTTCTTGATCAGCTGCTGGGTGATAGTCGAGCCGCCTTGCATAGAGCCGCCTGAGAAGTTATTGACGACGGCACGAGTAATGCCTCGTATCGACACGCCTTTATGCTCATAAAATCCGCGATCTTCAGTAGCGATCAGCGCATCTATTAGCGGCTGAGGCACTTCGTCTAAAGAGACGACCAAGCGATCTTCGTTACTATCAGGATAGATACCGCCGATACTGACAGGCTCTAGGCGTATGATACCCGTATCGTTTTGCTCAGTGCTTTGAATACTTTGGATCTTGTTATTAGCAAGCGTCATTTTGATGACTTGTGCTTTATCGACATCGTTAGCGCTATAGCTAAAACCGCGAGTATGGATAAAGTAGGTATTACCTGAGCGGTGAAAGCTACCAGTACGATCATAAGCTTTATCGCTTTGATAGTTCAGTAGATCAAGCCAAGTCTTCATCGTGTCTCTATCGACATTAGCACCTTGATACAATTCCAGCGGCTGCGAGTATACTTTGGCCGGAATATCCCAGCGCTTGCCCTCAAACTTATGGGTGATAGTACGATCAAGCTTGATCAGATATAGGGCCAACAACACCATAGCCACAATGACAATAATGAGTAAGATACTGCTAAAAACAATCCCGCCTTGTTTAGAGGGCAGGGAGCTCATCGCAGCTCTAGGCGACTGCAGCGGGGGAAGATTAGGTTTTTGCACTGATAACACACCGTTTTAACATAAAAAAACTGCCTCATAATGACGCAAATTGACAAAATTTTCAATCTATCATCTCAGTCTTAGCATTCATCACACGCAAGCATTAAACCGCTATAATAAGCACAACTTATCGTGCTGTAATAGCAGCTTAATGAATAAATGCTGTTTCCTGCTTTGAACCTAGAGTATAGCTGCCATATAAGATAACGGCTTAGAGTAAGGCTCATTATGTTTTTTCTGTGAATCAGCGACTATTAAGAGCAAAGTATGTCGCCTTTATTGATTAGCAAGTCCAAACTACTACTGATCTTAAAATAATCCTGTTAAAAATAAGAGTGATTATGTCTAGTTCTTTTTCATCCTCGTCTGTATCCCATTCTCAGTATGACGATAGCTCCATCACGCAAGGGTTAGTGCTGCCGCACGCTGGGCATTGTTTTCATTGCGGCGATCCAGTACCCAAGCCGCCATTTCACGCACAAATATTAGGCGAGGCGCGTGAAATGTGCTGTATGGGCTGTCAGTTGGCAGCCGAGAGTATCGTAGAAGCAGGGCTTGAGCAGTATTATCTGGATCGCTCAGAGATTAATCGTACCGCAAGTTTGCCCACTCAGCTGACGCAGCTTGAAGCTTATGATCACGATGAGATCAAGTCACAGTTTGTCTACGCGCAAGAAGGTCTATCAGTCGCTGAGCTATCGGTGAATAATTTGCGCTGTGCGGCTTGTACTTGGCTGATTGAGTCAAGGCTTTACGAGATCGATGGCGTGGATAAATGCCAAGTCAATTTGACCAATCAGCGTATGCGTATTATTTGGGATGAAAATAAGCTCCCCATTAGCCGTATCTTAGCCGTTATCAATGAAATCGGTTACGACGCCAAACCTTATCGGCAAGATACGCATGAGGCGATGTTAGCCCGGCACAATAATAAAATGCTGCTCAGACTCGGTATCGCTGCCCTCGGCGCTATGCAAGCGATGATGTATGCAGTGGCGCTATACTTTGGTGAATATAGCGATATGCTCGTCTTTCAGCGCGACTTTTTGCGCTGGGTGTCGTTATTTGTCAGCACGCCAGTTTTCTTTTATGCCGGCGTGCCGTTCTTTACCTCAGCATGGTCGGCGATTCGCGCACGCCAAGTCAATATGGATGTACCGGTCAGTGTCGCTTTAATCGTCACTTTTTTCGCTAGTATGTATGCCACAGTGACCGGGCAAGGAGAGACTTACTACGATTCAGTGAGTATGTTTATTTTCTTCTTACTAGCAGGGCGCTACATCGAGCATAATGCTCGGCTAAAAGCAGCCACTATGGCGAATGATCTAGTAGTGATTGAGCCGATTTTAGTCCAAAAAATTGCTGAGGATAAAGCGTCAGCTGCTCTTATTTTAGAGCGTTTAAAACAGCAAGCTGAGACTGACGTAGCACCATTAGCAGTTGGCGAAGTCACTAATGCTGTTAATACTAATGATGATATCATTGCCAGTCCATTGCCTAACTTTATGCAAAATATGGACGCTAATGTTCAAGTGCTGACGCAAAAGGTCGCTCTGGCCTGGCAACATTCAGATGCCTCAGCGACTGCGCCGCCTGACGCTGATAAGTCTATGGTTACCGCCCAAAGTCTACAAGTTGGCGATATTATCATGATTGAAGCGGGTGCAGAGATCATTAGCGACGGTATCTTGCTCAGTCCAACCGCGACAGTGTCACAAAGCTTATTGACCGGCGAGGGCGACCTGATTATCAAGCGTCAAGGGGATTATATCGTTGGCGGCGCGCAAAACGACAGTCAGCCGTTTGAGATGTTGGTGACGGCTTTACCAGAAGACAGTCAGATGGGACTGATCGATCGGCTGATGAACCGCGCTATGAGTGAAAAGCCTAAACTGGCTCAGCAAGCTGATAAGCTGGCACGTTGGTTTGTCGCCCGTATTTTAGTGCTGTCGGTCCTAGTGTTTATTGGCTGGTATATCGTAGATCCTAGCCAAGCCATTTGGGCCACTGTTGCAGTGTTGGTAGCGACTTGTCCTTGTGCCTTGTCTTTGGCAACGCCTATTGCGCTGACGGTAGCGACCAATAGGCTAGCAAGCTATGGATTTTTGACCACGCGCGGTCACACGCTGCAAACTTTGGCTGAGATTACGCACGTGGCCTTTGATAAGACCGGTACGCTGACTTACGGTAAGCCCAATTTATTAAATATTGAGCTATTAAACGCTCAAGCATCAGCTCATGCCGACTCGCAAGATAGTCTATTAGCGATAGCAGCTGCGCTAGAGGTGGGCAGTCGTCATCCGATTGCCCATGCGCTGCTGACGGCGGCCTATCAGCTACATCTGCCAACTACCCAAAACCTTCAACATTACCCGGCAGGCGGCGTTGAAGCGATAGTCGATGGGGTATTATACCGGATCGGTCATGCTGATTTCGCTATGGACGCTGCCCATGACGATGCGAGCAGCAGTGCTCAGTCGCTCAATATCGATTTGATTGCCCATCGAGCCAGCTCAGCGGTGGTTTTATCTTGTCAGTCTTTAATTAAAAGCTCCGAAGATACTGCGCCTAGCTGGCAAGCACTGGCCTGCTTTTATTTCAATGATAAGGTTCGTGATAGCGCCAAAGCAACTTTGGATACTCTAAAGCAGCTAGGGATAGAGTCAGTGATGCTAACAGGTGATCCTAGTCCGCAAGCCTTGGTCATAGCTGATACTCTTGGCATGAGCGCTGCTTACAATGGTCTATCACCTACTGATAAAGTCAATCACATTCAACAGTTGCAAAGTAACGGCGCGGTGGTACTGATGGTCGGTGATGGTATCAACGATGCCCCCGTGCTAGCCGCTGCTGATGTTTCCACTTCTATTGCCGGCGCTGCTGATCTAGCGCAAGTGTCTAGTGATAGTATTATTTTGAACGGTCAAGTCGAAGGCATCAATGCTGCTAAGCGTATCGCCGATAAGACAGAACGTATTATTAAACAAAACTTTCGCTGGGCATTAGGCTATAACGGTATTGTACTGCTGCCGGCTATCTTCGGTTATGTCCCGCCTTGGCTTGCTGCTATCGGTATGTCGCTAAGCTCCTTGTTAGTAGTGCTCAATGCTCTACGTCTGAAACGAGCTTAAAATATAAGCTACAAACGAGAGCGTTAGGTTAAAATTTAGTCCATAAAAAACCGCCTGTTAGCAATAACAGGCGGTTTTTATTTTTAAAAGGTTAATAGCGAATAGCTTTCAGATCAGTCTTGTAAGTAGCTAAGCAGACGCATAAATTCGATGTACATCCACACTAGCGTTGCGAGGATACCGATGCTAAATAACCACTCGTAGTCTTCAGAGATACCCGCTGCTACACCGCGATCGATATTATCAAAGTCGAGGAGTAGGGTAAAAGAAGCGATAACAATGACAAACAAGCTAAAGCCGATAGCGATAGCGCCGCCTTCAAATAAGAAAGGTAGGCTTGAACCGAAGGCTAGAGATAGTATCCACTGCGCCACATAAACCAGCATGATAGCGATAAGTGCTGAGGTGACAATCGAACGGAACTTTTGGGTAACTTTTACCAAACCAGAACGATAAAGCCCTAACATGACTGCCGCGGTGACGAAGGTTGCACACATAGCAGTGACAGGTACGCTTGGGTACATACGCATAAAGAACAGCGAGATACCGCCCAAAAATATACCTTCAAGTATGGCGTAAGGGATAGCAAAGGTTTTGGCTTTTTTGGGTTTGAAAGTCATAAAAATAGCTAAGCCAAAGGCGGCAAACATGCTACCAAAAGCGGCCATAGTAATAAAACCTTGTGACAGTCCTGCCATAAGGGCATAAAAGAAAAAGCCTACGCCCGTGATAGCCGCCAGTCCAAGTAACAGACTGGTTTTTTGGATAACACCTTTGACGGTCATAGGCTCGCCGCCGACCGCAAATTCTGCGCGACTGACAATAGGATTGGCCATACATATATCCTTAATATAAAATAGTATAAATCAACGTTACTTTAGCAAAATCGGCATTATTGTCAACTGTCTTTGCGTGACCGATATCAAGGCTTAGCCCTGATATCATCTACCTGTTGCTAGGGTCTAGTGGACATTCACAAGAAGGCACTAACAATAGTTAAAATAGATCGAATCTAAGTAAAAATGAGTCATATAGTAGATTCAAGACAAAAGTGTTGTAGCGCTACTGGGATAAGTTTTGCGCAGCCTCTGTGTCAGCAGCACGCAAGGAAAGTTTATCCCAGTAGCACATTTCGATTTATGACGGTTTTATTTTTAATTGACCATAATAAAGCAGCTAATAAGTAAATCGGTCAATAAAAATCAATTAGAAAAAGATCATTTAAGAAAAGTTACTCAACCAAAGTAAGCGTTTACTCTTTTATAGATGGGGTCGATTACGACAGTTAACAACGATGATTGATAAAACATGATAGTTTAACGCTTTATTTATCGCTATCATTATCGAAGATACCGATGTTTTATGATTAGCAATAGCTATAATAAATAGTCATAATAACGTATGTTGCTTTCTTGATTTCATCGTATCAATTACCTTTGCACCTCTTTATTTAAGTTTGGTCGAGTCGCTTTATGGAAAACTCTGCGCAGTCAGCCCGATTGCCACATTTGCACGAATCAGAGCTGTTTCACGCTATCAAAAACCCAGCCTTTCGCCGTATTGGTCTGATGGGTCGCGCGGGCAAACGTAGTGTTATTCAGAGTCTCATTCAGGTAGCAAATACTGTCAATGAGATGAACTTAACGCTGATTATGGATATGCAAACCGCTAATTTACCTACTTTGAACTTGGTAGACATCGAAAAGGTAAAAATCGTCAAGCGCAGTTTGATCGGTGAGATTTGCGACTTAGTGATTGTGGTTGGTGGTGATGGCTCTATTTTGCATGCTGCTGAAGCACTAGCTCGTTATCGCGTTCCTGTACTTGGGGTTAACCGAGGTCGCCTTGGGTTTCTGGCGGATGTTAAGCCCAATGAGGTCGCCTTTAAATTACGGCAAGTATTGATGGGTGATTATCAGCTTGATCACAGATTTCTGCTAACGATGGAGATTCGTGAAGGAGATAATATCCTGCATGAAGACATGGCGCTCAATGATATTGTGCTCCATGCCGGCAAGTCAGTACACATGATCGATTTTCAGATGAAGATCGATGGTCAAGACGTCTACCGGCAGCATAGTGACGGCCTCATTGCGGCTACACCGACCGGCTCTACTGCCTATGCGCTCTCTGGCGGTGGACCTATCATCCACCCTAGTATGGACGCGATTTGTTTAGTGCCCATGCATCCGCATACGCTATCGAGCAGGCCTATTGTGGTCAGTGGTAATAGTGAGGTTTGTATTCGTATTCATGAAGACAATCGCACTCAACCAATGGTCAGTGCCGACGGTAAACCTAGTGTACCTATTGAACAAGATCAGCGACTATATATCCGTAAGCATCCTGATAAGCTGACTTTGTTGCATCCACCAGGGTTTGAGTTCTATGAAGCTTGCCGTACTAAGCTGCATTGGAATGTACATGCCGAAGAGTTCAGTCTGGATAGCGATGACGATGATGACATTGATATTGAAAGCACTGAGGTTGAGAACATTGAGATGGATAACATTGATCACCATAATATTGAGGCCGATGATCATAGTATTACCCCCGAGAAGATAGGTACAAAAACAGAGTGAGCCACTAAGTTTTAGACAGGTTAAAGATAGCTAGAGAAGAGGAGCTAAGATGAATAAAGAGACAATACTAGCCAGTTTGACCCCTGAGATAGTAGATAAATTCCGGGTAGCCATTGAGATTGGCAAATGGCCAGATGGCCGCCAACTGACTGCTGAGCAGCGCGAAACTTGTATGCAAGCGGTCATGATGTGGGAGCACGAACATCTAGCGCCGTCTGAACGCGTGGGCTTTATTCATAAACCTATCAAAGATGATGGCAGTATCGTCGGCGCTGAATGCGATGTCGAGCACGAGCATCATTATCCTAATATGCCTAATCCTAAAGGCGCGATTCAACCGGTTAAATTCCGCGATAAATAATGAGTAATCTTGAAACTAAAAATCCACACTATCATCGATAGCGTGGATTTTTAGTTTTATGTAATAATTTTATAAAACTAAGAGAGTGACTGTTAATTTACAAAGCGGTGGTATCGACAGTCGGACGGAGTGTTAGTGGGTTTTTTTGCATCAAAAACCCTTGCCAACCCCAATGCAAAAAATTGCGAATATTGGCGTGGTCAGTACCCTTAGGAGTGGCTTGTACTTTATCGTAATGTTCACCGAATAGTTTAAGGGTATCAAGCTGGTTTAGGCCGTGATGCTTAGCAAAACCAAAAACTTTGGCACTACCTTCGTTTTCGCCAGCGGCATTATGCTGCATACCATTGACGAATGGCGCTGGGGAATAACGATAAAAATCGTCAATAAAGCTGATCACATCGTTAAAACCTATGGCTTTTTTGTTCAAACCATTCAGTAAAGCCGAAACGTCGGATTGGCGGATGCTCATAGTAAGTGACCTCAAAAAGATTAAAATTACAAAGAGTAAGCGCTTATAGTCTTCATACCCGTAAACGAGTCCGCTATAAACGATAAAACTTTATTTTAACGATTAAAATAGTCTTCGTCATCAAAAGAAGGCGCAAAATTGCCTTGTTCAAGATGCTGCATCTGTGATTGTACGGTGCGCTCTTGCTGAATACGCTGGTAGATCTCTTCGCGATGTACCGCGATATCTTTTGGTGCGTTAACCCCTATGCGTACTTGGTTACCCTTGACGCCTAGCACAGTAACACTGACCTCATCGCCAATCATTAAAGTTTCGCCAACGCGGCGAGTTAAAATTAACATGCGTCACACTCCTTATGTCGCAGTAAAAAACGATTACTTATCATATGACTTCTCAATTACTAAATATCATTAAATGAACCATTATCAAGCTGTTTATGGTTTTAATTCACAAGCGAATATATCGTCTCAAACGAGATAAACAGGGTCAATAATTATAGGTATCATTTTGCCCAAATGAACGCCCCATTATAAGTCCCATAGACGGTACTGTCACGGATTTTAACAATACTACTGGATAAAACAGAAGTCTGGTGACTATTTAGCAGTGATAAGTGAGCAGATATGCACTGCGATTGTGGCAACTATGACCATAACAGCAAGAAAAAACAGAACCGTAACAGGTTCTGTCTTTATGTATTATAAGTTATCTTAGCAGTTTAGCTAACTATCAGTGGCTAAGTGCGGATAAACAAAGAATAGCTAGGGTTTATTGTCCAGCTACTTGGCTATCACCATCCTCACGATCTAAGCCAAAAGCAGTATGCAGCGATTTGACTGCTTTTTCTAAGTGCTGCTCTTGGATAAGTACAGAGACTTTGATTTCACTGGTAGAGATCATTTGTATATTGATATTGTTCTCGGCTAAGGTTTGGAACATCAAGCTTGCTACCCCAGCGTGTGAACGCATACCGACACCGACTAATGATATCTTAACCACTTCGCTATTGCCTGAGACCTCTTTCGCACCGATCTCGTTTTTGACTTCTTCGTTTAGCACCTTTAAAGTTTTATCCATATCAGTACGGTTGACGGTAAAACTGAAGTCGGTAGTGCCATTGGCAGAGAGGTTTTGTACTATCATGTCGATTTCGATATTAGCGCGACCGATAGGCGTGAGAATAGCTGAGGCAATACCGGGGTGGTCAGGGACGCCGCGTACTACAATCTTTGCTTCATCACGGTTAAAGGCGATACCTGAGATAATTGCCTGTTCCATACTGTCTCCTTCGTCTATCGTAATTAGGGTGCCCACGTTATCTTTAAAATCGTCATCAAAGCTACCATCGTTGTTATCATCAAAGCTTGATAGCACTCGTAAGGGCACACCGTATTTACCAGCGAACTCTACTGAGCGAATTTGTAAAATCTTGGAGCCAAGGCTTGCCATCTCGAGCATTTCTTCAAAAGTTATTTTTTCAAGTTTTTTAGCTTTTGAGGTAACACGTGGATCGGTAGTGTAAACGCCATCGACATCGGTATAAATTTGACATTCATCAGCGCCTAGAGCAGCAGCGATAGCGACGCCCGTGGTGTCTGAGCCGCCACGTCCAAGCGTAGTGATGTTATCGTGCTCATCGATACCTTGAAAGCCTGCCACAATGACGACATTACCGGCATCTAGCTGTTGGCGAATATTTTTATCATCTATGCTTTCGATACGGGCTTTATTATGTGAGGTGTCCGTCTTTATAGCGACTTGACGACCCGTCATTGAGCGCGCGCCAATACCTAGATCCTGAATGGCCATAGCGAGTAGTGAGATCGAAACTTGCTCGCCAGTGGAAACCATTTGATCATATTCACGAGGATCAGGGTTATTGCTAATCTGGCGCGCTAGATCGATTAGACGGTTGGTTTCTCCGCTCATCGCAGAGACGACGACGACGATTTGATGACCGTTATCATGCCAGCGTTTGACGCGTTTGGCGACGTTTTTAATGCGGTCAATACTGCCCATCGAGGTGCCGCCGTATTTTTGTACTATTAACGCCATAAGATTTTACCTATTATTCATCCCTTATCAGTTATGAGCGTCAATTAAATCCAATCGTATTTTAATTAACGTTCGTAGTGATAAAGTCGTATTATTATTTGAACGCTGACCTTTATACCATAATCAAAGCACAAATTTAAGTCATCGCGCCGCTTTGATATATGGTAATTAATTATCAATGCTATAACCAACTGCCATAGGTCAAACACAAATCAAACGTAAGTTAAGCGTTTTGTTATATAAACGGCTTGTATTGACCAAGCTTAAGCTAGCTTAGCTGCGCTTCGATCCAAGCGGGCAGAGCCTCTATCACAGTACGAGTATTCCCAGCTTTCGGCGCGCCGCCTTGCGCGTAGTCAGGTTTACCGCCACCTTTACCGCCAAGCTCACCTGCCAAGTGACGAATGATATCACCGGCTTTAATCCGTGCGGTCATCGACTTAGCCACACTCGCGGCTAGCGCTAACTGCTCGTCTTTATCCCCGACTAACACGATGATGCTATCAGGAAGCTTGGACTTGATATCATCCATTAGCGGCCGGATGGACTTACCGTCAACACCGCTTAGGGTGCTGACAAGCACAGGCGTATCTTTGATGGTTTCCACTTCGCTTAATAAATCCGCCGCTTGGCTGCTGGCGAGCTTTTGTTGTAAGCGCTCAAGCTGCTTATCTAAATCGCGCTGTTTATCTGCCATGGTCTGTACGCGCGCGGCAACCTGTGGACGCTTGACTTTTAGCTGTTCTGCAAGAGTCGCTAGCTGGTGATCGTTTTGTTGGATGTATTTGATAGCGCCCATGCCAGTGAGCGCCTCGATACGGCGAATACCAGCGGCGATACCAGATTCGCTAGTGATCTTTAATAGGCCAATGTCACCGGTACGCTGCACGTGCAGTCCGCCGCATAACTCAATAGAAAAGGGTTGCTTGTTACCATCGATGGTGGCTTCTGTGCCCATCGTTAGCACACGTACCTCGCTACCATATTTTTCACCAAATAATGCTACTGCGCCTTTTTCCATCGCTTCATCGATAGCCATGTTCTCTATGCAGGCTGGCGTATTGGCTTGGATTTGTTCATTAACTAGGCGCTCGATTTGAGCGATCTCAGCTGGGCTGACGGGCTTATCGTAAGCAAAGTCAAAACGCAGCACTTCGCTTGAGACTAGCGAGCCTTTTTGACTGACGCTATCACCGAGTATATGACGAAGAGCGGCATGTAAAAGATGCGTAGCTGAGTGGTTTTTGGCGCTAGCAGCCCGGATGCTTGAGAGTACTTGTGCCTCTGCGTTTTGGCCTGCGCTAACAGTACCCATACTCACGACACCATAATGGATAATGGCTTGGCCAGACTTTTTAGTGTCTTGTACCGCAAAAACGCCAGACTCGCTACGTATCTCGCCCAGCTCACCGACTTGTCCGCCGCCTTCGGCATAAAAAGGCGTTCGATCAAGGACCATAACGCCTTCGCTACCTTCTGCTAGAGATTCGGCTGGATTGCCATCTTGATAGAGCGCGATAATATTGACATTATCATCGTTCAGTTGATCGTAGCCAATAAACTCAGTCGGCGTCTCCACTTGGATGACGCTACTGTAATCGACATCGAATTTACCGGCATCACGAGCGCGATCGCGCTGCGCTTGCATCTGCTCGTCAAACTCTGCTTCATCAATGGTAATACCGCGCTCACGGGTGATATCAGCAGTCAAATCAAGAGGAAAGCCGTAAGTGTCATAGAGTTTGAACGCCGCTGCACCAGAGAGAATATCGCCATCTTGTAAAGTCTCAAGCTCAGTGGCGAGCAGACGTAAGCCTTGGGCTAAGGTCTTGGCAAACTGTGCTTCTTCTTTTTGAATAGCGGTTTCGATCACGCTTTGCTTTGCTTTTAATTCAGGATAAGCGTCACCCATCTCAGAGACTAAGGGCGCGACCATCTTATAGAAGAAATCACTCTCAGAGCCAAGCTTATTACCATGACGCACCGCACGGCGGATGATGCGGCGCAGTACATAACCGCGGCCTTCATTGCTTGGCATCACGCCATCAGCGATCAAAAAGGACACGGCACGAATATGATCGGCAATCACTTTTAGTGAGGATTGCTGCTCATTGTCAATCTCCAAAATCTCTGCCGCGGCGTCCATGAGATGGGTGAACAAATCAATCTGATAGTTGCCATGCACGCCTTGCATAATAGCGCTGATACGCTCAAGTCCCATACCGGTATCGACACTTGGGGCAGGTAGTGGCAGCATGGTACCGTCTTTTTGTCGATTAAACTGCATAAACACGCAGTTCCAAATCTCAATGTAGCGGTCGCCATCTTCCTCAGGCGTACCAGGCAGACCGCCTTCAATCTCAGGGCCGTGGTCATAAAAGACTTCGGTACAAGGACCGCAAGGACCAGTATCACCCATGGTCCAAAAGTTATCAGACGCATAAGGAGCGCCCTTATTATCTCCAATACGGATAATACGCTCCGCTGGCAAACCAATCTTGGTATGCCAAATGTCAAAGGCCTCGTCGTCAGTCTCATAAATAGTGACGTAGAGACGATCTTTGTCGATAGCTAGCCAGTCATTGGAGGTTAAAAACTCCCAAATATAAGCAATGCCGGCCTCTTTAAAATAATCACCAAAAGAGAAGTTACCGAGCATCTCAAAGAAAGTATGATGACGCGCGGTGTAACCGACGTTATCTAAATCATTGTGCTTGCCGCCAGCACGCACACATTTTTGTGAAGTGACCGCGCGCGTATAATCACGTGATTCCATCCCCAAAAAAGTCTCTTTAAACTGATTCATACCGGCATTGGTAAACAGCAAAGTAGGATCATTATGCGGAATAAGGCTCGATGAGGAGACAGGGGTATGCTGCTTGCTTATAAAAAAATCGATAAAAGCTTGACGAATATCGGCTGTTTGAGATGGCTGGCTCACAGCGGCTCCTTACAAAAGAATAGTTTTCGGATAGGTATAGAGTATTAAATTTGTCCGCGATTTTAGCACATACCGCCCCTGTTGAACATTCGCAAATAGTCACTGTTAGGGCTAATAAACTAGGGCAATAAATCAGCCGTTAATTGGTCAAGATAGCCGCGTCTGTTTTGTCTAGCTGATCGGTATTCAGCGGATTGGCTTCAATCACTTGTACGGGCAGATAGCGCAGTTGTAGCTTAATCGGTAGGTACTCCGGGAAGTTCTCCACCATGTCTGCAGTGATAAGCGCTTCAATCTGCTGGACGTCATAGGAGCTAGGAGTACTCTCGCCGCGGATGACTGCGCGTACGACTTGGTTTTCATCTGAGGTGTCAAACTGAGTGTTGGTCAGTACATTACCTTTATCGATGAAATAATTGTTTATCGCCTCTTTAGTGCTACTCTCAAAGACTTGCTGCTTAGCATTGGTTTGTAGGTTGATAGTCAAATAAGTACCGAGTCCGGCAAGCAGTAATAAGGTCACTGCATTGCGGCGTAAAAAAGTTAGATAGGTGTTTGATTTATAATCATCATCGACTAGGCGGCGAAAGCCAAGCAGCCAGAGTACTAGCGCATTAGTGAATTGAATAGCGATAATATTAGTAATAGCTAACAGCAGCGCCCCAAGACCTAATTGCGTCTCGCTATGAGCGAATAAAATACCACTCGCAGCTAGAGGAGGCACCAAAGCGGTGGCTACCGCGACCCCAACGACAGCGACCGATAGGTGCGGTGATACCATCGCATAAGCACCAGCCGTACCACCGGCTAGCGCAATCATTAAGTCCATTGAAGTCGGCTGAGTGCGCGATAATATCTCTGAGGTTAAAGGCTGATCGTTGTGGAGCAGACCGATCAAAAAGCCTACTAATACTACCAAAGAAACGCCCGCTATAACCGTAAATAGCGATTTCCATAGCAGTGGCATACGGTGGTCAATAATAGCGAGCGCCACACCAGTAATAGGTCCTAACATCATAGCTACTAGCATAGCGCCAATGACAACGGCTGCTGAATTGGTTACTAAGCCATAGCTTGCGATAATGGCCGAGAGAATGTTCATTATAAAATACATCTTACTCGGTAGCGCATTGGCCTCGATTTTGACTCGTACTTCTGGATAATCGACTTTTTGGTTACTGAATTGCTCAGCGACAAATTGTTTATAAGACTCAAGCTTCGCTTCTTTTTTTTCTTGCACTTGCTCTTTTGCGTTTTCTTCTTCTGCAGCACTCTCAGCGTCGTTTTCAGTTTCTTTAGCGTCTTTACCACTAGCATTTTTGTTGCCAGAATCTCTATTACCGGCAACCTCTGTTGTATTACTATTTTCTATCAGCCCTTCATCAGCAGGAATCGCTGAAAGCGCTAGGTTATCAGGCTGATCGTTATCGATATCGGCAGTTTCGACATGGCTGCTAGTCCCTGAATGCCCGGTAAGGGTCGTTTTATCAGTTGATAGATTATTATGAATGGTATTTGCGCTGTTGGCTTTAGTAAATACTGAATCAGCCATTGCTAAGCTAGAAAAGTCGATGTTAGAAAAGCCAATATTGACAACTTCTGAGTTGGTAGCCTGGACTTGAGCCATTTCAGGTGTGTTATCTTCAACCGTCGCGACAACCACCTCTTCGCTGATAGCCCTCATCGTCACTTTCGACTCATCATGATAGCTGCCTGCTTCTGCAGTATTTATCTGCTCTTCATGTTCAGAGTCTAAAGGCTCGTTGTCGTCGGCATTACCGTCAGTATTGTCTTCGACATCGTTGACATCTTCAACAAAAGTACTATCAAGGGTAGATGTAGACTCATGAGCGTCCTGGTTATTAAGGCTATCAGAGTGATTAGAGCTGCTAGAGGGATTAGCGGTCATAGTGTTGGACTTTCTTAGAGGCAAGAAGAAAATCACTATTGTAAAGATAAATAGGCGAGGAAGTATAGGTTTTTGCTATGAGCTAGCTTTACAAAGAAGAGTAAGCAATAAATTGAACGTTTTTAATACGCCAGATAACTCCCTAATAATAGCATGGTTTTTGACGTTAGTCGCCTAGTTTTAATGGCTTTAGCGGTTAGAATAAAGACTTACTTTTTATATGGGTTTAAGGTATAAAGTAAGTATACCCACACAAATTATAAGGATTAGACTATGAACTGGCCACTACTTTCTGTTGTTTACTCTATGGCAGCTACTGTTATCGTTGGTTTACTGATGATTGCCGCTTTAGTGACTGGCTTTAATGAGATACGACATATTCAGATAGCCATAGCCATCGGGCTACTAGTCGCTATTCCAGTAGGACTGTTTTTCACCAAAAAAATAGGTAGCATCACAGGTAATGAAGAAGGCTATAAGGCCTGAAAATGTTTTGGGCGTAGTCCAGCTTACAGACTTAGCAAGGGCTTTTAGTCTAAACGTTATGATTTAAGTATAAAAAAACAGCCTATTAGAAAGGCTGTTTTTTTGTCATTAAAAACTGTTTTTGACTTCAGATGTACTGTCGTAGCTTAGCAGTTATTGCAGTTCAACAGTCGCACCATTTTCGATATTGGCATAGACTTCTAACACATCCCAGTTGGTCAAACGCACACAACCTGCTGACGCTTGACGACTGATACCTTCAGGTTTAGGTGAGCCATGAATACCATAAGAAGGTTTTGACAGTCCCATCCATACTACCCCTACTGGGCTATTAGGTCCTGGTGGTAGCATGTGTACTTTTTTTGCGCTGCCTTCACCGACTGTGGCTTTATACCATGGCATTTTGACTTTATTGACAATCTTAAAGCTACCTTGCGGGGAAGGGGTGCTCGCGCTACCAATAGTAGTCGGATAAGTGGCAACTAGTTTATTGCCGTTATAAGCATATAAAGTCTTGTCAGCTTTATTAGCGACGACACGGTTGATACGCTGATTGAGAGGCTCACGATTGTTTAACACCGTGATAGTCTCACCGGCTTTATAGGTTTTATTCTTGTTCAGTTTATCGAGATAGCGTACGTCCATATGGAAGCGCTCACCTAGCATCTCTTTGATATCCTGATAATAAAGGCCTTTGACTTTTGATTTTGCCTCAGAGCCAGCAGGTAGCGTGGCAAAATTGGTATTCACATCATCTTCAGTAATCGTATAAGTGACTAACACTGGCTTATTCGCGGGAATATTTTTAATCAAAGCATTCCAGGTCTTTTGATCCATTTTACCAGTAGCAGGCAAGCCTTTCATGTTTTGAAAGTTGACTAGCGCCTTTTTGCTGTTCATACCCCAGCCACCATCAATAGGGCCAGGAGAGGCATGGTTCCAGTCGAGCAGTGCTTGCAATTTAATAGTCATCGCTGAGTTGACGTTCATATTCGGCGACCAAGACGAACCATTCACTTGCTTGGCATAATTAGATAGATCTAGCGTGGTATAAGTCTTACCGTCTTTGTCTTCGATGCTCTTGATAGCAGACTCATCGCCGATGTTTTGGAGTTGTGCGCTATTGGCTACTTCAAAATTTGGAACATCAGCTGCCGCACTACTAGGGCCTGCTAGGGCTTGGCCATCACTAATGTCATCCGTCGTATCAGACTGCTGGTCTTTACGAGTTAATTCTTCTACGCTCATATTATCAGCGGCAACAGCGTTAGACGCTGTGTCTGTATCGATATTAGGCTGAGCGGCGCGTTTGCTATCAATCAGTTGCCCCATTCTATCAGGCGTTGATGGCGTACTCACTCTATCTTGCGGCTGAGAGTTGTTTGCTGCGGCATTATTTGGCAAGGTAATACGAGTGCCATTATCTGCAGAGCTGCTACGATTCTCTTCTAAGTTGATACCAGATAAGCTTTCGATATCCGGTAGATTATCTACAGTATTTACAGGCAAAGTACGGGTATTGTCTGTCGGTGCAGCAAAGGCACTAAGACTCAGCGTGGCAATAGAGATTGCAATTACAATAGGTTTTATTTTCATCATAAAGGTCACAACATGGTAGTTATAATGGAGGTATTATGCGCATAATATGGACGCTTCGCAAATTTTTAACCCCTCTTTTTGTAGTAATGAGCGGATAGGCGTCAGGCGTTGACGCTTTGATTACTAGGTAGAGAGAATTGAGTCATAATCTAAAGGTTATATTGCGCAAAACAGGCTCTTAGCAAGGGTAGAGCAAGATAAGACACGAGTTAAATATTCTCCTATAGTAGCACGGTTAGTATAGAAATAAGGTTTGGCTTTAGTAGAGTTTCACCAAAGGTTTACTATTAGTAGTTGCTAGATGTATCAGTTGCTCGATTGATTGGCGTCATATTCGGTTTAAGTTTATAATGCCTTAAATTAAAACCATTAATCTTATAAACTTAAAGCTACTAAACAAATAATTAAAGAGGCCGTATGTCAGACGAGCAGATAATGAGTGCAGAAGAATTTCAGCAGCAAAATCAGAATCAGTACGACTATGACGGTCATGAGCTAAATGCTGAAGACACAGATCATAGTGAATTTGCTAACTTCCACAGTGAGCTTGAAGAGGCGCGTCAGCAATTAATGACGATTCGCGATTTCATTCGTTTTTGTGTTACGCAATTGCGTAACTATGATGTCGTAGTAGCACAAGGCACGACCGACGAATTCGCTGAAGCTTCTGCTATCGTTTTGCATTCTTTGTCGCTTGACTGGTCAGCGAATGAGCAGATTCTAGATTGCCGCCTGACTGCATCAGAGAAGCAAGCGGTATTAGAGCTATTAGAAGCGCGTATCGCTAAGCGTAAGCCGCTGAGCTACTTGATTAATTTAGCATATTTTTGTGATTTGCCTTTTTATGTCGATGAGCGTGTCCTTATTCCTCGCTCGCCGATAGCTGAGCTGATCCGTCAGCAGTTCTATCCTTATTTTGACGCCAATGAGCTTGCCAAGCCGCTTGGTATTAATGGCATAAACGATATGAAGGCAGGTGAGTCAGCCACTAAGTTCTTCGAGCATGGTCTTGAGATGAAGCAGCTGACGCAACCTGAGCGTATTTTGGACTTATGCACCGGTTCGGGCTGTATCGCTATCGCTCTAGCAACGCGCTTTGTCGATGCTTTGATAGACGCCGCTGATATCGACAAAGGCGCGCTTGAAGTAGCGATGGTCAATGTCGATCATCATGATTTAGGGCATCAAATCAATGTGATTGAGTCTGATCTGTTTGCTAAGCTGCCAAGCGGTAATCAGTACGAGCTTATCGTCACTAACCCGCCTTATGTTGATGCAGCTATCATGGCCGACTTGCCGCCCGAGTTTTTGTACGAACCTGATCATGCGTTAGCCGCTGGTCAAGACGGACTAGATTTAGTGCATAAGATTTTATATGAAGCCGCTGATTATTTGACGCCAGAAGGTCTACTGGTTTGTGAGGTCGGCGATAGCGAATGGGCGCTGATGCAAGCTTATCCTGATATTCAGTTTGACTGGTTAAAGTTTGCTCATGGGGGTCACGGTATCTTTGCGATGACTTATGATGATCTGATGGAACATCGCCAGTTATTTGCTCATTATGTACAGCTTCTAGAGAATAATCAGGTGCAATAACAGGCGGCTCTTACGAGTAAAGAAATAAGTTAAGCCAAGATTGCAAGATTGAAAGTAGCCCAATATTAACAGCAAAGCAGTATCAAGCGTGTAAGGATAGACATGGCAGGCAATAGTATAGGAAAACTCTTTAGTGTCACTACTTGCGGAGAGTCGCATGGGGCTGGCCTGATGGCTATCGTCGATGGCGTGCCGCCAGGTATGGCGTTATCTAGCGAGGACTTGCAAGTCGATTTGGATCGCCGTAAGCCTGGGACTTCTAAGTATTCCACCCAGCGCCGCGAGTCCGATGAGGTCGAGATAATCTCCGGTGTCTTTGAAGGTAAAACGACGGGCACCTCTATCGGGCTACTGATACGTAATACCAATCAGAAATCCAAAGACTATAGCGAGATTAAAGACACTTTTCGCCCCGGTCATGCCGATTATACTTATAGTATGAAGTACGGCTTTCGCGATTATCGCGGCGGCGGGCGCTCCTCAGCACGTGAGACCGCTATGCGTGTGGCAGCAGGCGCTATCGCTAAGAAGTATCTTTCTGAGCGCTTAGGTATACAGATTCATGGTCATGTGACGCAGATTGGTAATGAGTACAGCCAAGTCACTGATCCAAGCCAAATCGATTGGGACTTTGTGAATAGCAACCCATTCTTTTGCGCTGATAGCGAAGCAGTCGTGCGCTTTGAAACCTTAATCGATAGTCTACGCCGTGAGGGAACCAGCTGCGGCGCTAAGCTTGATATTATCGCAAGTGGCGTGCCGGTTGGGCTTGGCGAGCCGGTATTTGATCGACTGGATGCGGAGATTGCCCATGCGATGATGAGCATCAATGCGGTTAAAGGCGTAGAAATTGGCGATGGTATGGCGGTAGCCGGTCAGTTTGGGCATAAGTCTCGCGATGAGATGACCCCTGATGGCTTTACCGCCAATCATGCAGGCGGTATCTTAGGCGGTATCTCCTCTGGGCAAGATATCAGCGTTAGTATAGCACTTAAGCCCACCTCCAGTATTACCACCCCTGGTAAGAGTATTAATACTGATGGCGAAGCGATTGACATGCTAACCAAAGGCCGTCATGATCCTTGCGTTGGCGTACGAGCGACGCCTATCGCTGAGGCGATGCTCGCGATTGTACTACTCGATCATTACTTGCGTCACCGCGGTCAAAACGCTGATGTGGTCGCCCCGGTTGCGTCGATTACTGAGTAGCTTGAAGTCGTTTAATTAGTAGCGAGCCTTTTACCTTTAATGACTCCCATTAAAGGTAAAAGGCTTTTTTGTGCTTATAATAAATAGGGGTATAAGTTGCTCTTAGCTTTATTCTCTATCAAGCTACTTTTGAATAATAATCAACGGCTACGCAGCGCTGGTGTTTAAAAACCAATAATAGCTGCTGACTTGGAATAGCGAGCCAGTGTCCAAAAGTAATACTTTCGATATTATTTGTCGCTAATAATTGGCGACAATCCTGACGGCTATAACCTAAGTAAGCGTTTGTTGAGTTAGTAGCTTGAGTATGAGTCGGAATTAATTCTTTCATAGGGTTTGTACCTTGTCTAGATAGCAAGTTTGGATAAAGCTATCGTAGAATATTGAGGTATAAAACCCGTGCAGGGATGATGGAAGTTTAATGAATTAATCTTAGTTAGCTAAAGGTAAGGTAAGACGCACCAAAACACCTTGGGAGAGACTGCTAATGTTTTCAATTTCCTTATTATCATCTACGTTATTGATACTAACGCTACCACCATGATGTTCAATCACTTGCTTGACTAAAGTTAAGCCGAGCCCCGTGCCTTTTTTTAAATTATGACCGTTGGCTTGTGGCGATTTTTTTTGATGAGATAGGCTAAAATAACGATCAAAGGCTTTAACAATAGCATAATCGGCAAGCGGCTGACCATCGTTAAAAATATCAACCGTTACGCTACTATGCGTCCTACTATGCGTTGTCGTCACCTCGATACTCACTTCATTGATAGCGAAGTAGATGGCATTGTCTAAGACGTTTTGCAGCGCTTGCACTAACCAAAAGCTATCGGCTGCAATAGTGGTCTTGGCTAAGAGAGCGGGCGGATAATCTTGTTCAGTGGCGAAATGATTTATTGGCTCATTATCAATAAAAAACTTAATAGAGGCTAAATTACGCTGCTGAATCTTAACGCTACTGTCTTTTATCAAGCTAGTGATAATAGGAATTAGCGAGATAGCTTGACGATTTAATCTAAAAGTTGGCTGCTCAACTTTGGCTAATAATAACAGCCGATCAATGAGTTGCTGCATCTTAATACTTTGCTCGCCAATCGCTTGGCTTAGCATCTGCCGATCATCACTATCCAGATTTTCATCTTCTAATAACTCGCCGCTTGCGCGAATGGCAGTCAGTGGACTTTTTAGCTCATGAGTTAGGGTGTGCACATAATCACTGACGTAAGCTCTATTTTCTAGCCGATGTTTCATAGTCTCAATAGTATCGGTCAGGCTGTTAAGCTCATGACCTAAATAGAAGTATGGCTTTTGGGTATCTTCAGCCAAAGCTTGTGTATAGCGAGTCACAAGACTAATACTTTGCTGCAGCCACCAAGCGACTAACCCTGCCAAAATCAGTGAAACAACACTAATAAGTAGAGTCGTAATCAGCATACGCTGGCGCGTATTATCGAGATAGGGCAAGACACTATCGACCGGTTTGCCGATGCTAACCACACCAATAAGGCGCCCTAAATCATCCTTAATAGGCTGGGCGACATACATAATTGAGCTGTCGCGGATGCTGTTAGCATCAGGCGTACTGCGCGCGCCGTACTGACCTCTTAATGTCAGATACACGTCATTCCAGCGGCTATAGTCGGCACCTTCAGCATTATCAGATGCGGGTAGGGAGTCGTACAGAACGATGCCTTGACTATCAGTAACATATAAGCGAAAGCTACTCGCTGTTTTTTGCTTATATTCAGGCTCATTATCTAGATTATAAGCGGTTTTAGCCGTTTTACTTTTATTACCTTGATTTCTAGAGCTAGTGAGCTGGGCGATAAAAGCGCTATCTAACTGTTGTTGATAGGCAGGATTTAATATTTGCCCTGATTGCACAGGTGCTTGTAGATTGGCAGCCATCATTTTACTGGTATCGAGCAAAGTATCTTCAATGACTTGCTGCGCGGTTGGCTTGACGTGCTCAAACAGCTGAGTAAAAACCACCGCCCCTGAAACTATCAAGATCAAGGCGACTGCTAACCAAATCCGAAAAAATATACTTAGATTCAGCGGCTGTTTAGGCTGCGCTTGCAGCTTGTCGGCGCCCATGGAATGCAGCTTAGTATACCAATTGCTTTGATTAACATCGGCATCACTATTAGCTTTTGTATTATCTCGATTTTGGTGTTTAGAAGTAACCATTAGGCAGGGCACAGTCCATAGCCTAGACCACGGTGGGTATGAATGACATCGATATCAGGATGGATAGTCGCCAGCTGCTTACGAATAGATTTGACATGGCTGTCTATGGTTCTTGCCAAACGATGATCGGGATAATCGCTGATTGCATTCAAGAGCTGTTCACGGCTGAAGACTTGATTGGGCGCTTGCAATAAAGCCAATAAAATTTTGCGCTCGGTATTGCTCAGTTCTAGTTTTTGCTTATCCCAAGTGAGCGAATAGTTTAGCGGCTGATAATGCCAGTCTCCTGAGCTATAAGTAAAGCTGATGGGCGATTCTGAGACTGGGTTGGCATCATCGATTGTCTTATCAGAATCTTTTGAATGCTGACGAGATAACTGTTCACGTCGCCAAACCGCTTTTAGGCGCGCGACCAGCTCTCGCGGACTAAAAGGCTTAGCACAATAGTCATCTCCGCCCATCTCAAGTCCTAATATACGATCGACCTCATCGCTACGAGCCGTCAAAAATATAATCGGAATATCCTTTAAACTACCTAGGTCAGGCGCATGACGAATTTGTTGACATAAGCTTAAGCCATCACCGTCTGGCAGCCCAACATCCAAAATGATCGCCGACAACTCTTGCGCCTCTGCGCTAGGCAAACTATGCAGCACCGGCAACACACTGTTAGCATTATCGAGCCAAGTGATCTGCCAGCCTTCACGTTTACAAGTGATTTTGAGCGACATAGCAATGGCGGGGTCATCTTCTACTAATAGGATGTGGGTCATAGGGCTCTATCTTAATTATTTTTAGGTTGTATCTAAAAGACAACTACCGTATTTATAAGCTTGACCATTGAAAAGTCGCAGGCTAGCATCATAAATAGAGGTAATTAGTAGAGCGGGTTGAACATTCGCTAATAGTATTCATCACCGCTTATCAAACTATCCTAGCATGGAAATCTGATAAGACTATGTGATAAGCACGCAAAGGTTATGAAAAATCGATGAATAATGAATATTCTAAAAATCACAACACTTGAAAAGGCTTTGTAGGCAATGATAATTTGTCTTAATTTAAATAAGGAAATCGTATGAGTAACTATTTGGACGTGGTCACGGTAGAGCATAATCCTACGAACAAACCAATTGATCGCGCGGTGATTTGGCTACATGGCCTCGGAGCCAGTGGGCATGACTTTGAGCCAGTCGTGCCGCAGTTAGGCCTTAGTAAAGATATGGCAGTGCGCTTTATTTTTCCACATGCCCCGCAAATACCCGTGACCATCAATGGTGGCATGATAATGCCAGCTTGGTACGATATTCTTGAGATGAGTCTCGATCGTAAGATTGACGTCACACAAATTGAGAAATCCTCGCAGCAGATTCGCGATTTGATTCAACGCGAGATTGAACGAGGCGTTAAGCCTGAGCATATCGTCATTGCTGGGTTTTCGCAGGGCGGGGCAGTGGCTTACCATGTGGCGCTGGGATATCCACAGCGTTTGGCGGGGCTGATGACCTTATCTACCTATCTGGCAACCAATGATAGCCTGAGCTATAGTGATATCAATAAAGACTTGCCAGTCCTCATTGAACACGGGGTACAAGATCCTGTGGTGCCAGTGGTATTAGGTCAGCAAGCTCAGCAGCTATTGACTGATAAAGGCTACAACGTTGAATATCATACTTATCCGATGGCGCATCAAGTCTGTATGCCGCAAATCCAGAATATCGGTAAATGGATGAATAAGGTTTTGGCCTAATATTCTTTTATTATTAATCTCTTATAAGTAGTCTCTTAGCTATTGAAACTGGGTGAGTTGACCTTATATAGTAAGTAGAGTGATTAAGGCAAACACGTAAGCTTAAAAAGTAATAGTCAGCCTGTAAATTAATGTAATAACTATCTTTTATTGGTTGAGTCAAAGCTAAAGTTAGTCTAAAATACTCAGTCTTATTGGGGATGTTCTGGCTTCGACGCTGGTGATGAAACTCAATGATGCATGTCGAGAGTGTATGTCCTCTCGTAAATCAAACATATATTGTTATAGTCGCAAACGACGAAACTTACGCTCTAGCAGCTTAAACCCTGCTTACTGCGCTGCCGATTACCTATAGTTGGTTAGCCCAGTTGAAGCGTCCGTATATAGGTTCGCCACAAGAGATTGTCTCAATCGCTTGGGTTCAAAAGTAGAGAATCGTCCAATCCATCCTGACTGTCGGATCGGTGCGGACTAAAACTAAAGACAGAAACTAAACATGTAGATTCATGAGCGTAATGCTGGCGGACGCGGGTTCAACTCCCGCCATCTCCACCAAATATTGTTAAAGAAGTCAGTCACTTAGGTGGCTGGCTTTTTTTATGACATGATTTTGACATGATTTGTTTTTTATTGGGGCTTTTCTAGCTTCTCGATTAGCTTGTCTGTCATTATTATCGACATATTAACAATGGTGCTGCTATTTCGATGATTAAAATCATCTCTTCTTATAAACTCTCGCATAACTTCAAAAGCCTTCTCTTCTCTCCAGCGCTTTTTTGCTTCCGCTTCTTGTTTCATCGTTATGGGTGGACTCATATCAACAACTCCCGTTAAAATTATTCAATCCGTATTCAATTTAGAAATCTCAATCTTGTTCTGATCACCATGAATCCATCGACCGTATCGCTTAATGAGCATCTGTAGGCTATGCCCCAATTGGTTAGCAACAAACACCGGGTTTACATCAGCCATTAATAGCATGGTGGCATAAGTATGCCGCGCATTATATGCGGGTCTGTGACGCACTCTTGTAGCTTTCATTGCATCGACTAGACGAATACGCAACGGCTTCTCATTATAAAATGGCTGGCTTGTCTGTGGACATATCATAATATAATCATTGCTTAAATCCATTTTCTCAAGCGCTTCAAATGCCGCCTTTGACCTATCATTCAGATAAACTTCGCGCACGTTGTGCGTCTTAGTGACTTGCTTCTCAACACCGCGCACGCGCGTTTTATTAATGATCACTGAACCATTAAACCAGTCGATGTCCTTCCATCTTAGCGCAACCAATTCGCTTGGTCTGCACCCTGTCCAAAACGCTACTTCAAAATACCAATAATAAAACCTATCTTTGCCGCTTAAGTTACTATCAAGCCAAGAGAGTAGCGCGTTCATTTCATCGCGCGTAAATGGGTCCGGTAGTCCAGACTGCACTTTCTTATTCTTGATCATCGACATTGGGTTGTCGGCTGGCGTGATAAGGCGCAACTCAATCGCTTTATCAAATACGCCGCGCAGTGGTACAAGGCAATTATTAAACGTCTTGTCAGATTTGAAGTCGATATCAGCAATGATGTCACGTATTAGATCAGAGGTTATTTCATGTACTGGCAGCATTGCCAAGCGCGGCATCCAGTGCTTGTTTAGCGCGCTGACATAATCCTTTTTAGAGTCGGTATTGGCTTCGCAGTGCTTTAGGTACTTTTGGGCAACTTCTTGGAATAAGGCGCCATCGCCGACGATGACGCTATCATCATTAACCAATTCACCTTTTGCGCTGGCGAGGTCTGCTTCTGTGAGCACACCCCATTCAGCCTTGGTGATTAGGTCGCGTCTAATTTTAGCAGCTGCCTTGATGCCCTCCGCAGTGATGGGGTGTGGGAGCGTGACATGATAGGACTTACCGTCTCTGCTAAAGTAGATCTGGATGCGCCCCGATCTAAGCCGCACGCCTGTCGGTAGCGCCGTTCTGCTTGCTGACTCATCCATTCGTTATATCCTCTTATTGAGTAATATAGGTTACCACTCTGCTTCATCCAAACAACGTTTTCTGGCCACTCTCGCTTACGGTGAGTAAGCTTTTGCTCGGCAATGCCAGTCAGCGCAGCAAACTGCTTGGCATCTACCCAGTCAAGAGGTGTTAAACCAAGTTCGTGGAGCGTTTCGATAAGCGTTTTATTTTGATTTTGCATGGTCATGCTCCTTTTCTATGCGGCAAGCGAAGTCCCATATCTCACCATTGCAGTCTATAAAGTGCTTATCATCGTAATCAGTAATGAAGGCGACTCTTGAGTTATTCTTAGCGCACCTTACAGCCGTTTTGTAAGAATGACGACTGACACCGCACTTAATAGAAAACCCGCTATCAACAATATCTTCAATGATTTCGCGTTCTATGGCGCTGTGATCCATCATGACCGCGTATTTTTCCCTGTCAGTAATGTTTTCGTGCCTAATGTTAGCCACGACATACATCAGATTATTAGCTTGTGGGAAAGTAAAGATATTCTCAATGCCGCCAATTGATGCGCGATTGAATTGTCGCACTGGAGATCTCTCTTGGCCAAATTCTTTGCCGATGATACATCCAATCTTGCCAAGATTAGCAAGATAATAAGCGTTAAAAGCAAGCGACTTCACTTTTTCTTTTGGTATATCTTCAATCAAACGGCTTACCAATTTTTTAACATCAGGATATTTGCCATCTATTAACCCTTTGAATGTTCTAAAATCCTCATCTTTAGCGCAGACAAGCTCTCCAGTTTCGATATTTAAGTGAATATGATACTTGGTCTTAATAGCATCTTTGATGGCGCGGCGATTGATAATGTACTCAAAGTCATCGCCCTGGTACTCATCTTCGACTATCCAGCGCATAAGCTGATGTCCATCTGTCGCGTAAGCTAGCACTTTGCCTTCACTACCCACGAAATAGATGCCCATCAAGTAATAACGCACATCCTCTTTGGCAGTGACTAAGCGCATGGCTTTTAAGTAGTTTCTGTTTAATTCAATTAGCATCGCAGGTTATCCTTTTGCGCTCATTTGCGTTCAGCGGCGTCCTTCAAAATGATTCTGACAGTCTACGCAGCGAGTAACGCCACCAATCGACTGTCGCTTACTTGGTATATCTTCACCGCAATCATCACACTCAGTGAGAGAAGGGGTGTCAAATCTTTGCGCTATCTGCATACGTGCTGCCATTTCTAAATCTTGTCGCTCTTGAGCGAGATCAATGTCATCAGCCATAATGCAATTCCTTTTCCCGTTTAAGCACTTCACGAATCTCACGCTTCAGCACTTCAGTTAGATAAATAGCTTTGTTCAGCTCTGGTTGATCAGTGTCAGCCGGATTGTGTACGTTGACGTTTATCGATATGTCGCTAGGTACACATATCAAGTTATCGATAGTGCAGTTTGTTTTATCGTTATCCAAAAACCTAATTTCATGGTTCGCTGGTATTGGGCCGTGATGCTCTTCCCAAACGATAAACTTCTTGCGCTTATAAACATTCGGCTGGGCCACCTTGATATAAATATCACCATTAGATCTTTGGCACTCATAACCGATAGGCTTGGAGCGTACCTTATGGCCTTTCTTAAATGGTCTACCAGTGGGCGCCATGCCCTTGTTCCAAGCTTCAGCATTGCTTTTATACTTCTTGCGTATGCACAGTAGAGAGATGGCATTACAACTGACTGAGCGTTCGAAATTAGCATTGAATGCGTCGGTCAGTTGCTGGCGAGTCATATCTGCTTGGTTGGCTCTAATCCATATCAGCTCTTCGGCGGTATAGTGTCTTCTAATCATCTTTGACCACCCCAACTCGTAGCACGTCTACAAGGTTATTGGGAGCGTGCTCAGCGATGATACGTGCCCGCTCATTGATGACTCGTTCGCCGTCTATCACTTGCGCCGCTATCTTAGTAATACTGGCCCCGCGTGCCAGCTCAACCTCTAACTGTTTTGCGCTCATGTCGGGATTCGATATGCGGTCAAGTTGATCGTGCAAGTGACCGGTTAGCGCGTAAATGTCTTTTGGCATCGTTTTCTCCTAGCAATTAATCCTCAGTACAGACCCATTCGCCATCGACTTTTTTATATAAGTCACCGAGGTTTTTAAGGTCAACCGCCATTTGCCACGCTTCGTCACTATTGTTATCAAAACGATTGATATCACATTTGTCTTTAGAGAGCGTAACGATGCCAGCATTATTACCAGCATCTTCATCAGCGTACTCAACCTTAAGCTCAACCCCTTCAGGCAGCGATTTTGCTAACGCCTCTATCCAATACATAGGCGCTGACCACGCCGTATCAAATACTAGAACATTGACACTATCGTTATAGAACACATCGTACATATCCCACTTGGTGCCCCAATTATCAACTGACCATTGATACCAAGAAGTAGCGCCATACATAATTTGATTACTCATGGCTTGACGTAAAGCATCTTTGTTTTTTGGCTCTGAGTACTTAGCTTCTAGCTGAGGCAAGGTTGGTCTTTCACTGAAATATGTTAATGCTATTCCTAACATATGCTCAACTTCCATAACTACGTCACTATGTTCTATTTCTTTCAAAGCGGGTGGCATAGGTACTACGGCATTAAAGGTGCTTATTGTGCTTAGGTCGTACTCACCTTTGATAACGGTTATTCGGTTTGTAATATGATTTGGCATGGTTGTATTCCCTTAAGTTAATAATAAAATTGAGAAGCGAGGGTTAATCCTCATTAACCTTCGCCAAAAAAGCATTCGCATGAGCCGCTACCGCATCTTTCTCAGCTTGCTCTAGCAGCGCGATTTCTTCGTCATAGCCATTCATAGGATCAGTGACGTAGTTATCATCGCTGGCAGGGTAGTCAAGCTTGTGTAGCTCAATCTTGGCGCGCTGTGCTGCCTGCTGACGCTCATAAGCATCAGAAACAGCACTAGCGCCGGCATTGGCGGTATTGAGCGCGATAACAACTAAAGACATAAGGCCGATAGCGGCTATCATGTTGATAATTGCTCTTTTCATAATAATTACTCTGTGTCGATGTGATGATTTTATTATGAACCAATGGTTCTTATATGTCAAATATTAATGAACCTTTAATTCATAATAAATGAACTACATCAAATTCTAGGCAATAAAAAACCCGCTATTACTAGCGGGCTTGTTCGTATTTAATTACTCAAAGTCTATAGGCTCTCGATAAACACACCAACCTAGCGGTAATTTATCAACAAGCACGGCGGATAATAAAAAGTGCTCAATCCAATAATACTCATAAGGTTTCATAGTCCTTCCTTTATCTATACCTGACATATTTACTATCAACTATCCCTACTAGCGAGCATTCACCCATAGGCATCATCACCTGGTCAGGCCAATCGGGGTTAAGTGGCTTTAAGTATAAATCATTAGGATTATCACCTACTACCAACTGCTTAAATGTCGCCTGCTTATCATCGTTGCAATGTATGACAATAAGATCCCCGTCTTTTAACTCCCAAGGAGATATTTCAGGTTCTACATATATGATTTCATCAGGTTTAAATTCAGGCCACATGCTTCTACCTTGAATAACCAATCCAAAAGCGCGTGTAGATAGGTGACGCGGCTTAGGAATCCATTCGATAACATCATCTATCGTAACTGGTATTACCTCACTGAAGCTTCCGGCAGCAACCCAACTTATTACTGGCACCTGATCATTATTACCATCACTAAGGTTAATCTTTTTTGTTTCTAAAGGCATGTTAAGTTCAACAGAGGAGTCTTTTTTTGAACCTTGCATATCAAGTATTTTCTGCTGAAGCGCCTTTGCACTTGGCGCTTTTATATTCTTCTCACCTTGACCAGCAGCTAACCAATTAAAGTTTACGTTTAGAAACTTGGCTAATGACTCTATGTTGTGATGGTCAGGCATCGACTCAGCATTAAGCCATTTGTTAATAGCCCTATCAGAAATCTCAAAACCGCCTTCGCGCTTTATTCTTTGTGCTCTACCTCTACTAGTGAAATTCATTTCGTCTAAAACCTTATGAATCCTAGCAGCAAATGCTTCTTTGGATGAGTCAGCGCTATTCATTGTATCCACCTTATGAACTATAGGTTCGATTATCTTACCTATTGAATGAATAGTCAGTACCTGTTAATATGAACCAAATGTTCTTAAAATAGGAATCAAACAGTGATTGAGCAATCCTTAATCGACTTTATTAATAGCGATTGTGGCGGTGTGCCAAATGTCTCTGAAAAGCTAGGTATTAGCACGAGAGCTGTTTATAAGTGGACAGCCAACGGCTCTTTGCCACGAACTGAATACTCTGATGAAACAAGTTACTCAGATATTCTTTCAGAATTATCAGGCGAAACAGTTACCGCTATTAAAGACTCATTCAAACCTCAGCCAGTAACGAAGGCCGTATAAACCCAACTGCATAACCTAACAATATAACCAATTAAACGTACATAACACGTTTTTATAAACAGGCAGAACACGATGAACGTAATTGACGCAGCACATAAGACAGTTCATAACCCAAAACACGGTGGCGCTATTGCTTTGGCCGCTCGTATGGGTATGTCTAGCACTGTACTGAATAATAAAGTAAATCCGAATACTGACACCCATCATCTACGCTTAGACGAAGCGCTGACGATTATGCAGTTCACTGGTGACAACTCAATCATCCAGTCGATGGCTCAGCAGCTTGGTGGTGAGTTTACGACATCGACTGGCGCCACGCCGCAGGCAAGTTTACTCATGACCGCTTTATCGGCGTCTGCATGCCAAGGCGAATTAATGGTTGAGATGTATCGAGCGCTCGAGGACGGCATTATTGACTGCAAAGAGAACGAGTCAATCCAAACCAACATTCAAAACATGATCGTAGCGCTGCGCACTCTTAGTAAGCACGCAGAAGAAAAGTGCAACGGGAGATAGTCATGACAGATCGCATGAATTGTAAATGCTCATATTGCAACCTTATAGCAACAACATCGGTCACTGGTGATGACCTTGCTATCAAGCGTGAGTTTGAGCGTATCGAGCGAACCAGTCAGGCCAAAAACAAAAGTGACACGCAAACAAAAAACCCATCAGCGGGAACTGATGGGCTTTAGGCGTTTCTTCAAAGCAAAAACTAGATAAAGGAATACTACAATGAATATTCAAACTTTGCAAATAAATAATCAAACAATGAGCAGTCGTGAAATTTCTCAGTTATGCAATAAGCGTCACGATCATGTTTGCCGTGACATCGAGTCTCTGAACGAAACCTTATCTGAAGAATCACTCCCCAAAATTGGGGGGTCGTTATATATCGCTGATAACGGACAGCAATACAGAGAATACTTATTAAGCAAAGCGCAGACCATTGACTTAATTACGGGCTACAGCCGAAACCTTAGAGTTCGCATCAATAGACGCTGGCAAGAGCTCGAAGCACAAGCAAACACGCCAGCCATCCCACAAAGCTACGCTGAAGCTCTACAACTAGCTGCCAATCAAGCCCGTCAGTTAGAACTTGCCAAGCCCAAAGTTATGCACTATGACAACGTAGTCGAGCGTAAAGGCTTGCTCAATGCCACGCAAGTCGCTCAAAAGGTTCACCTATCAGCCGTTGCTATGAACAAGGTACTTGATGAGCTTGGTGTCTATAACAGAGCAGTGAAGCGCTCTCGTGTATTCCAGCAATGGTTTATCGACAAAGGATTAGGCGAAGTTAAGCAGACTGACCAAGGCTACTCGCAAGCCCTATTCACCAAACGCGGTGAAGCTTGGATCATTGAGCGCCTAGTAAGTGAAGGGGTGGCCTAATGCATTTTGTTAATCACAACTTTACTGATCACGACTTTGAGACCAAACATTTTAACCGCATCGAGAAAACTATCTATCTTGACTTGCGCTCTCTCTACTTGTCAGAAGAAAAACCTATCGATGGTAGCGACATGGAATTATTGCAGCGCCGCCTATCTGTCATCAGCGATGATGAAAAGCAAGCACTGGCATTCGTACTAAAGGATAAGTTCAAGAAGGCAGGCAAGTACTACAAGCGCGCCGCTTGGGACAAGATACTTAAAGATTATAAATGGGGTAATAAAAACAAAGGTAACGCAAGCGGTAACGCTGCTCGTAACGGTGTAACGTTTGATGTAACGCAAGGTGTAACGCCAAGTAACGCAGGGTGTAACGTTACGTGTAACGATAATGACGAACCTATGACATCCACCGAGCGTGTGCGTAAGTCTCGTCAAGAACGTAAGCTAATGATTGATAGCCTTAATGGTGTTGGTGTTGCTGTTGATAAAGGCATTAAGATTGGTGAGCTAAGAAGCTTATATGTGCAACATTCTGACAGCATTTCATCTAAGGCCGTAAACGATGCATCAGAAATAGTAACGCAGGGTGTAACGCCAAGTAACGATGACTGTAACGCTAGTAACGCAAAAAACGCCGCTATAACTAAGAACTATGAACCAATAACCAATAACCATAAACCAATTAGTGAGGACGCACGAACACACGAGGAAAACTCGGTTGTTGATAGTTCTGTGGATAACCCTACTGATGATAATCAAGCTGCAGTTACTCAAACCAAGGCTGATCAAATTCGAGGTCTTAATGCTGTAGATATTGAATGCTGGCAAGCACCTACCATTGACGAGATGCGCGGCGAGTTATTCAAAGCCGGCAAGATGATGCAGCTCACTGATGATCAGTATGATTTGCACGTTTCAGATTTTAAATCGCATTACGCTGAGCAAGCCTTGCTTGGTAAGCCGCTAGTAACTGAATCAAATCGCAAAGCCAAACTCCGTAAATGGCTAGCGGGTGAGGTTGACAAGCAAGCAGCCACGCAAGCGCGTCAGGACAAAGCCAAAGGCCGTTTTAATATTGATAACGCAGATTGGAGCAACAGCGCTGGCACGTCGTCTAACAGACACGATAGCGACTTACCGCCAGTATTCCATCCGAGCCATAGCCAACCGGTACAACCAAAGTGCGACCCTAACAAGAGCTGCGTATTCAATGGCATGCTCAAAGAGCCGTTACCAAGCATGACGATTAATGACACTTACGAATATGTGAAGCAGGGCAAAATGCCCGGCGAGTCCTCTGACGAAGCTTATGATCGTTTACTTAATGAACTTCAGGAGGCGGTATGAGCACTAAGCCTCTAATGCGCTATCACGGTGCAAAATGGCGCTTAGCGCCTTGGATTATTAGCCACTTCCCGCAGCATAACTGCTATGTCGAACCTTTTGGAGTGAGTTACCCGAAGTTGTTTTATCGGTAACTGAGCGCTTGCGTAACGTGATCATCGAAAATGCAGACGCTTATCACATCATTGGACAACACGACCGCAGCGACACGCTATTTTATCTTGATCCGCCGTACACACTTGATACGCGCACGAACAAAGACAGCTACGGTAAGTTTGAAATGGACGAGTTTGAGCATGAGCGCTTACTCGAGCTGACTCTAAAGTCAAAAGGCATGTTTGTGATCAGTGGCTATGACAATGAACTTTACAACGACAAGCTTGTTGGCTGGACTAAATCATTAAGACAGACAGCTATCAGTAGTCGGCACGGCAGTACTAAGCGCACAGAAGTGCTTTGGATATCACCTAACTGTGAGCAGGTGCAGCCGGATATTTTTGGAGATATAGCATGAAGAACATCTACAACAAGAAAATAGTCCAACGATACGAGTTTATAGCAAGTAACACGGTACAGGTCTATTACACGGACGGCAGCAAGGAAACCATGAGCCGAACCAGTTTCAATCAGATTATTAAGGGGTAAGAAGTGATCGGAAATAAATTAATAGTGTTGGCTGTACTGTCTTCTTTAGTTTTAACTGGCTGTGAAGGTGACGCTAAGATTGCATCAAAAAACGTTAGTAAAGATGCTGATAATTTTGAAGTGTTACGCCGTGTTGTGTTCTATAACGCTATACGTGGCGAATATATTTTAGAAATGACTGGTTATTGTTCAATTTATGCTGACAGTGCAGATAGACAGCTTGAGGCAATATGTAAGACTGGTAAAGATAAATATCAAAAACATTTTTTGGGTTATAGCGACAATGTGACATACACAGTTGAGCAGCTCGACCACACGACAGCATCAAAGTATCACTATAAGATAATCTTTAAACCTGAAAGTATTATCCCGTTTCAAAATGTCGAGGTTCGCTAATGATTCTAATTGGAATAGACACCGGCGTCAAAACAGGCTACGCGCATAGTATTGACGGCGTACTGCAAGAAGTCTCTACTCAGACAATACTAAGCGCACAAGATAAAGTGCATAAAGCGTTTGAAGAGGCACAGGCATCAGATATCTCTTTTGCTGTCTGCATTGAGGACGTTCGCAAACGCTCATGGGTTGATCGCAGTATAGGGCGTGAGCGGATGCAAGGGGTTGGTTCAGTTAAGCGCGACTGTGGAATCTGGCAAGAGTTTTGTGAGCGATATAATATTCCTCATCTGCTTGTCTCGCCAGCAAACATTGACACCAAGCGTAACGCCAAAGACTTTAAAATGATCACCGGCTGGAATGGCCGTACATCTGAGCATGCGCGCGATGCGGGCATGATGATTTATAAGTACCATCGACTGATTGAAAAAGGCGTGGTCATCGTGCCAGCACCTACTAAAAACAAAGGGAGTAAGTAAGATGGATTGGAAATATTGGCCAGAGTGTTTTCATGCACTGTTAGCGATGATTTATAACGTGGTGTTGGTGATTGCTGTGTCATTCACTGTGGTTGAGCTGTATAAGCTATCAGGTTCGCTATTAGCGTTACTTGGTTTCTTTGCATTGTTCTGTGTTATGCGCGCAAGCTTTAAACGGGATTGATTGAGGAGGTGAATATGGCAGAGCGTACGAAAGAAAATGAAGTAAAAAGGTGTGAATCATGCGGTATAGAATTAACTCAGCATCATCTTGATCAGAATTATTTACTCAACACCCCGTTCTTGTGCTGTCCAAGCTGTTACACAATAAGAGATTTAATACTAAAAGGGCCAGATCAATGATAGCTATCGAACCAAAAACTGAATGGATAGATAAAAAAGGTAAGCCGCTCACAGTTCTATCGGTTGATTATGATAAAGATGAGTTAGTGTTTAATCGTCCAGAGACGCCAAGCGTCAAGCGTACCGTCACTATTGAAGTGTTCACTAATCAAGCCAAGCCAGCAAGCCAACAACAACCATCCGAACCAAAAACGAAACCCACTAAGGCGGGGCAGTACAGTTTCGCAATAATTGACGAACTGCATACAAGCTTAGGAAAGTCAGAAATACTACAGCTTGCACATCAAGAGTGGCTTGAGCGCGGCATGCATGCCAAGACAGTGAAGTTTGATATCGGTCAAGGCGGTATGGCCCCGGAAGTGAATTGGGAAGACAAGTGCGCCGCCATTGCTAGTGTATACAATAGACCTGCAAAATCGCTGGCTAGTATAATACTTTGGGGTAACGATAGCGCCTGGGATTGGTCAGAGGCTTTTAATGAGGTTACTAATCATTTAGCATCTCATATGATAGCGCAATGCAAAGAGCATGATCGTAATGAACCTAAAGGCTGCAAACATAATCTAACGGATTTAGCCCAGCTCATGGCGCGTATGGTGTTGTATTTTGAGTTGTATCAATTGTGGGATGTCTATACTGTGAAAGGTCGCTTACTATTCAGTGGTATCGAAATGAATGACCGGACATATAGCAACCACTTCCTATGGTACCAGAAGCAAATGCTTGCTGATTTAGAAGGTTTAGTGATAACAATTAACGATGCTGTAAGTTGGTACCGCCGTAAATTAAACGAAGAAGAATGAGCACTTGACCCATGACGCACTGTGAGGTATGATTTTGTCATACTGCTAAATCCTACAGGTAAAGCAGCAAAAGATTATAAGACGATAGGTTCAACAGCCAATCGTCTTTTTTATTCTGAGAACCAAATGATTGAGCGCATAGTTAGACGTTATTGTTTAAAGCAGGCTGAGTTAGTTAAACAACTCAAGCTTGAGAATGCTAAGCGCCTATCGACTGATCAGGATTATAGTAATAGTAACCAGTATCATCGTAGTCAGCGCTCAATTATGATAGCAACTACTATGCATAATACGGCTATCGATTTATTCTTACGTGACTCAGATCTAAAGAAGATAGAAGAAGAATTATAAAAGCCTTATCTAATTGATAGGGCTTTTTTTATGCCTGATTGATTTAGCCACAATCAGCACATGCCACTGAGACACTAGCCAGCGGATGGCCCCGCAAACAAATCGAAGTCTTCACTGATTGATGCACGTTGCATGTGGCGTGTAATCATCATGATGTGTTGACGAACTTCTTATCCCGACGGTAGCTCAGCAGGTAGAGCGCATTACACTGATGTATGAGGTCGCAGGTTCGAGTCCTGCCCAACGGGCCAAATCAAAGTGGTACCGTCATCGATGACGGTACCAAACATCTTCCTTACCCACGTTAGAAATAGCGTGGGCTTTTTTATGTCTAACGTTTGGTAGGTATTATCATGAGAGAGATTAAAGGTCACATCATTAACCCAACTAATGACACATTATCATTGGTAGCGATGGATGAAAAAGGGCAGGGCAATGCCAATCATCATTATCAAGTAACGCATGACAATAGCACGCTAGTTGATGTTCGTTTTCAAAACGGTCCTATTAACGAACATGGTGTAAATGGCTTAACAAATGAAGTGTTGCTTGAGATTGTTGCGGATCGATTGCGCGGTTTTCAAGATGGCGAATATCGCTGCAAAGAAAATGCCTGCGCATTGACTCATATTGAAGAAGCGCAGCACTGGTTGCAACAAAGAACTATTGAGCGTATGCGTCGTGGTGTAGAAGGAACACATAAAAAGTAGCTATTACTTAATACGTGATAATACCTAATCGATTTACCCACGTTAGTAATAGCGTGGGCTTTTTTATGTCTAACGTTTGGTCATGGAGTTGCTGGCATGCGATACGAGTACTCAAGCAAAGAACTCTATGACAGCTACGACAATGCTGAGACACAGGTACTCAAGGACCATCAGCGCAAGTTACTACAAGACCGCGCTGACCGCGGCAACCCAGAAGCTAAAGACTTCATTCGGCTTATCGAAGCCAAGGAAAGCAAGTAATGCCATCAACACCATGCCGACAGTATCGCTGTCCTAACCTCGTTAAGCGTAAAGATAAAGGATACTGTGATGACCATGCAGACCAGCGCAGCAACTGGACCAAGCGGCCAGACCGGAGCGGTAGCACAACGAGCCGCGGATATGGACACGCTTGGCGCAAGCTTCGCACGCAAGTACTTAATCGTGATGGTCATCTGTGCATGGCTTGCAAGCGCTCAGGCCGATACGTGCCAGCCACCGACGTTGACCACATAATAAATAAAGCCAACGGCGGTACGGATGAGCTTGAAAACCTACAATCGCTCTGTAAAAAGTGTCACCGAACCAAAACAGCTAATGAGTAATAGATATGGCTAAGTTTATTAAGATTGGAAAGTCTTTGATTAACGTTAATAACATTGTCTTAACCTCTGTTGTTGAGCGAGTTAATGAATACAATTCCAGTTACTACTGGTGCATACAAATCACACTTAGCAATGGCTCATCAGTGCTTGCGGCAGCAGCAAAAACAAAAGAAGAAATCGACCAGTTGAACGCTGAGTTACATGAGGAATTAAAGCGCTTAACTGCTTAGATTTCGCTTAATAATTGTTGTATAAGGGGGAGGGTGGGAAAATTGTTCAGCCGGAAGCCCCGCGTGACCGCCCCCTAAGACACATTTTTACGACCGCGAAATTAAAAACTTAGGTCAATGCAAAAATACTAGACAACGGGTGATTATTATGAGTGGCATTGCAACGGTTCCTGGGCGAGGACGCAAGCCAAAACCGACACGTCAAAAACAGCTGGCGGGTAATCCAGGCAAGCGTGCGCTCAATAATAACGAGCCTGAATTTACTAAGCTGACCAAAGTTGAAGCGCCTGCGTGGATGCCTGATATTGCTATCGGTATGTGGGAGACCATCGTGCCTGACTTGTTGGCCAATGAAGTTTTGACCGTGCCAGACCTGCATAACGTTGAGTCGTTTTGCATGGCGTATTGTCGCTGGCGTGAAGCTGAAAAAGATATTACTTTAAACGGAATTACTATTACTACCGAAAAAACGGTGATCAAAAACCCAGCAGTAACAGTAGTCAATGAAGCCAAGCGGCAGATGGTGCAGTTTGGTAGTTTGCTTGGTTTGGATCCTAGCAGTCGTCAAAGATTAATAGGTCCAAAAGGTGAGCAAGGCAGCGGCAATCCATTTGCTGATTTATAGGGTTTGATATGTGCATATATGTTAGTGATACCGTCATTTTGACGCTGTTATTTTTATCAGGATTTGTTGGCGGTCTACTTATACAGTATTTAATTATGTTGCCAGAACCACCCACTATTAATCCGCACCGTCCTGAATTGAACATGACGCCCATCTCATCTAAAGCGCCGCCTAAACCTTTGCATAATCCACATAAGTAACCGCCACCTTAACAGTGGTTTTTTTACGTCCAACAAAAGACAAGAAACTATGAAATGGCCCGTACCAAATACACTAACGTCGCGAAAGCTGAAAAGTACGCTCGTGATGTTGTTGCGGGCAAAATCATCGCATGCAAGTGGATAAAGCTTGCGTGTCAGCGTCATTTAGACGACAAGAAAGCCAGCCGTTCAAAGGATTTTCCGTATAAGTTTGACCCTGCTAAAGCTGAAAAGATAGCTAAGTTTATTCAGTTGTTGCCGCATACCAAAGGCAAATGGGCGCAAAAACAGCTAAAGATAAAGCTTGAGCCGTGGCAGCTTTTTAGCATTTGCATCCCGTTCGGCTGGGTTAAGAAAAAAGACGGACTGCGCCGCTATACACGCATGATCATCTTTGTACCGCGTAAGAATGGCAAGTCAATCATTGCCGCCGGCATCGGCTTGTATATGTTTGTTGCTGATGATGAGTTTGGCGCAGAAGTGTACAGCGGCGCCACTACTGAGAAGCAAGCGTGGGAGGTATTTCGTCCTGCTAAGCAAATGGTTGATCGAACGCCAGCGCTCAAAGATCACTACGGCGTTGAATCCAATGCGTCAAATTTAAACGTAGCGTTAGACGGAAGCCGTTTCGAACCGATTATTGGTAAGCCTGGCGATGGTTCAAGTCCATCATGCGCGCTTATCGATGAATACCATGAGCATAAAGACTCAGACCTGTACGACACGATGGAAACGGGCATGGGTAGCCGTGAGCAGCCGATGATGGTTGTTATCACCACAGCGGGTAGCGGTATCGGTGGTCCTTGTTATCTATTAGTACGTGACGCGCAAAAGATGCTTGAAGGCGTGCTGGATATGCCTGATCTTTGGGCGATGATCTATACCAAGGATGAGGAAGACGACTGGACCAGCGACATCGCGCTACGCAAAGCCAATCCAAACTATGATATATCGGTCGGCGGTGAGTTTTTGGCCAATCGAAGCCGCGATGCTCAGCAGTCAGCACGCAAACAAAACACCTTTCGCACAAAGCACGTCAATGAGTTTGTTGGTGCTAAGACTGCTTGGATGAATATGTCCAAGTGGAATCAAGCGCCAGAGCGATTATCGCTCGAAGAATTACAGGGCCGTCCGTGCTACATCGGTCTTGATTTAGCAACCAAGATTGATGTGGTTGCCAAAGTAATGGTCTTTCCTCCATACGGCGGCGATCCTAATTATCACGTCCATGGTAAGTATTACATTCCAGAAGCGCGTCTTTATGAAGAAGGCGAGGTCAATAGTGAGCGGTACCAAGAATGGGATGAAGAAGGGCTGCTGACCGTCATGGATGGCGAGGTCGTTGATTTTTCAATGATTGAAGATGATATCGCTGAAGATATGAAAACGCATGACGTGCGTGAGGTCGCTTACGATCCTTGGCAGGCAGCCCAGCTAGCGCAAAACTTATCAAACGATGGCGTGACTATGGTTGAGATACGCCACACCGTACAAAACATATCTGAGCCCATGAAAGAGAATGAGGCGCTTGTATTATCACAGCGCTGGGCACATGGCGGCTGTCCAATAATGACGTGGATGATGTCAAACGTAGTCGCCAAGCTCGACGCCAAAGACAATATCTACCCAAACAAAGAGCGAGCAGAAAACAAAATTGATGGCCCGGTGGCAGGAATTATGGCACTGGCACGCGCGATCGTGCATAACGATGACGATGGCAGCTTAGACGACTTTTTACAGGACCCGATAATTGCATGAGTACATTAAATGACGTCGGCTGGTGGTCACGCTTTCGCGGCGCATGGCGCTCAGGCACTAACCGGTTAGATAAAGACAGCGAAACGCCGCCCTTTAACGGCAACAGCACCGAGTCAGGCAATCGAGTTAGTGCTGATACCTCGCTTAGACTGGCAACAGTTTGGGCGTGTGTCCGTTTGCGTAGCGAGACTATTGCATCACTACCGCTGCATCTGCGCGATAGCGAGAAAAACATAGCTGTTAATCATCCGCTTTACCGCATTTTGCATGATCAACCTAATGCTGATATGACTGCTAGCGAGTTTTGGGAGGCAATGATTGCTAGTCTTGACCTATGGGGCAATGCTTACGCGCTTATTCATCGCAATGCAAAAAAAGACGTTATCGCACTCGATATCTTGGATCCCGAGTGCATGACAGTGCGCCGCAGCAAGTCCGGCGAGATTGAGTACAAGTATGACAAAAGAAGCGACGATGGCAAGTATCACGAAGACGATATCTTACACATTAAAGGCTTCACACTTGATGGCTTAGTTGGCTTGTCTCCAATTCGCTACCAGTCGGATGTTATCGGCGCTCAGATTGACGCTAACAATGCTGCAGGCGCTGAATTTAAAAATAATCTAAAGGCTGGCGGGTTTTTAAAGACCGGCGAAAAAAATCTCAATAAAGAGCAACGTGAGCGCTTACGTGAAAACTTGGCAACATTTAGCTTACCTGAAAACGCGGGTAAGTTTATGGTGCTTGAGTCTGGCATGGAGCCTGCAAGCGCTACCCATATTCGCATTAATCCTGCTGATGCACAGCTGCTCGAATCGCGTAACTTTGGTGTTGAGGAGATTTGTCGAACGTTTAAGACACCGCCGCAGCTTATCTACCACTTAGATAAGGCATCGTCATGGGCATCTAGCCTTGAGCAGATGAATCAAGGTTATTTGACTTACTCGCTACAACCAACGCTAGTGCGCATCGAGCAGACCATTGCGCGAAAGCTTTTGTCACCCGCTGACCGTATCAAATACCGCCCTAAGTTCTCAGTCGAAGGCTTGCTCAGAGCAGACAGTCAAGGCCGCGCTAGCTTCTACAGTACATTAGTGCAAAACGGCATCATGACTCGCAATGATGTGCGGGCGCTCGAAGACCTGCCAGAGTACAAAGGGGCTGATCAATTAACTGTGCAGCTCAACCTCACACCGCTTGAATTATTAGGACGCAATGATGAGCAAACTAAAGACCAAACAGATTAGTTTTGATGTAAAGGCTATCGATGATGATGGCACATTCAGCGGCTATTGCAGCGTATTCGATGTCGAAGATAGTTACGGCGATGTCGTCAAAGCCGGCGCGTATGCCGACACTATCAAAGCATGGGCTGACAAAGGCAAGATGCCACCTATCCTGTGGCAGCACAACCGTAGCGATGTCATCGGCGTATGGACCAAGCTTGTCGAAGATGAAAAAGGCTTGTATGGCGAAGGTCGATTGCTGGTTAAAGATGTGGCTAAGGCGCGCGAAGCTCATGCACTCATGAAGCATGGCGCGATTGATGGCCTATCTATCGGTTACCGCGTCAATAAGTGGTCATACAACGAAGATGAGGAGGTGCTTGAGCTACTAGCGATTGATTTAAAAGAAGTCAGTATCGTGACGTTTCCTGCTAATGATGAAAGCCTTGTCGATAACATCAAATCTAAATTAGAAAAGGGCGATTTGCCCACACTATCCGAATTTGAGAAGTTCCTGCGCGATGCTGGCGGCTTCTCCAAATCGCAAGCGACTGCCATAGCTGGGCACGGCTTGCGCTCACTGAATCAGGGCGAGCCTGATGATACCAAATCAGCTGACACCGATATGAGCGATGCGCTCAGTATCTTAAAAAGTATCAATGCATAAGGATTGGTTATGAAACCAGAAGATCAAGTTAAAGAGCTCGCCGCTGAGTTTAAAAAAGCGACCGATAATGTGAATGCCCTTGGCGAAGAGCTTAAAGGCAAAATGAGTCATGGCGAACAAGGTCTTGAAGACCTAAAAGGTCAGGTTGACGAAGCATTGACTGCCATGAATGAAGCGAAAGCCAGCTATGAAGAGCTTGAACAGAAACAGGCGCGCCGCGGCAATAATGAGCCAGAACAGCAAAAGTCACTGGGCCGTCAACTATACGAAAGCGACCAGTTCAAGTCGTTTGTTGATAACCCTCGTACTGGTGGGCGCGCCACCTTACAAGTTAAGGCTGACCTTACTAGCGCTACAACCGCCGCGCCCGGCTCTGCAGGCGCGTTAACTACACCGCAGCATATGGCGGGTATCATCACACCGCCAAATCAAGTGCTACGCATTCGAGATCTCATCGCTCCAGGCAAGACCGATAGCAACTCCATTGAGTATGTGCGCGAAACTGGCTTTACTAATAATGCAAAAGCGCAAGCAAATGAAGGTGATTTGAAAGGTCAGTCTGATTTGCAGTTTGATGATGAAACAGCGGCTGTGCGTACGTTGGCGCACTTTATTAAAGCGTCTCGACAAATCTTAGATGACGCCTCACAGCTTGAGTCATACATCGGCCAGCGACTTATGTATGGTTTGAAGTTGGTCGAAGATCGTCAATTACTCAACGGTGATGGTTTGACCGGTAACCTCAAAGGCATCATCCCGCAAGCCACTGCATTTGCAGATCCTGCGTCATTGGCGAACTATACCATCATGGATCAGCTGCGCTTGGCAATGTTGCAAGCGGTACTCGCTGAATACCCTGCAAGTGGCCACGTATTAAACCCAATTGACTGGGCTAAGATTGAGCTGACCAAAGATAACGAAGGTCGTTATATCATCGGTCAGCCGCAAGGGACTGCAAGCCCAACACTGTGGGGCCTACCTGTTGTTGCTACTCAAGCTATGGGTAACGGTAAGTTCTTGACTGGCGCATTCGATATGGCAGCGCAAGTGTTTGATCGTCAGCAATCGTCTGTCGCGGTCGCCACTCAGAACGAAGATGATTTTGTGAAAAACAAAGTCACTATTCTTTGCGAAGAGCGTTTGGCACTGGCTGTCTATCGTCCAGAGGCGTTTATTACGGGCACGCTCGCTGCAAAAACTACACCGTAGCTGGTGTAAATTACACCTCGACTAGCAAAGCCCTGCCATATTGGTGGGGCTTTTTATTAAGCCAAAGCCAGTTTATAAAGCTGTTTTTGTCTTACTAAAAGGAGTACGTCATGGAATATAAAGTTACTAAGCAACACTGGGGCGATCGTCAGTACTTCGAAGGCGATACGCGCAAAGTCAAGAATGACTCAGACGCAAAAGAGCTTGTACGTATGGGAATGATTGAGGATCCCAAAGCCGCTGAAGCTGCAAAGAAAGCGGCTGAAGACAAAGCTAAAGCAGATAAAGAAGCCGATGAAGCTGCAAAGAAAGCGGCTGAAGACAAAGCTAAAGCAGATAAAGAAGCATCTGAAGCTAAAAAGAAAGCCGCGGCGGATGCTGAAAAAGAAACTAAGGCGGCGCCAAAACCCAAAAATAAGGCTGAAGAAGAGCCTAAAAACAAGGCTGAGTAATAATCATGAAAATCAAAACACTAAAGCGAATAATGATTGGCCGAACCATCGTACAAAAAGACGATGAAGTCTCAGTCACTGAAAAAGAAGGTAAGGCGCTAGTCGCCAAAGGTGCTGCAATTGAATTGGCCACACCTCAACCGGCTGTAGCAAAACCGGAAACAACCAAAAAGACTGACAGCAAGACTAAAGAAGACAAGGCAGATTAACGATGGTGACTCTTGAGCAGGTAAAGTTCCAATGCCGCATCGATCATGATGACGAAGACGCTTTATTGCTTAATTATGTGGCTGCCGCTCGAGATCATATTCAGATGTACCTTGACCGCACTATCTACGAATCAGCGGTACCATCCACTGATCCCGATGGTGTTATCGATAATGCGTCTATTGATCAAGCGACATTGATGATCGTCGCGCATTGGTACGCTCATCGTGAGTCAGTCAGTGACTCATCAATGGTTGAGGTGCCGATGGGTGCTTATCATGTACTACAGCCGTACCGCCGAATGGGGGTTTGATATGAAAAAACTAACAGCAAAAGTATTCACTAATAGAAATGGTGAGAATTATTACGGCCTACACTTGGGTGACGAGTTACTTCCTAGTCAGACCAGCATAAAAATAGAACAGGGCGTTGGCACCCCTGATCAAGTCACTGTTACATTTATTGGCAATCTAGATTCAGATGGTGTCTTCAATGTTGGTGTTTATGATACCGAAAAGATTATAGCTACAAGACAAGATAATGAATTGTAAAGGATGCGAGGCCAGACGTGAGTGGATTAAAGACAGAACTAGTGAAGCAAAGCGAAGAACCAAGCTGCTCTTGCAAAGACTTAGCGGCGCTAATGACAAAGATAGTCGAACAAAACACGATACTGATTCAGCAAGCAAGTGAACGCGAAGCGCTCATCATGCAACTCATTGAGCAGAATGACGAAATACTGTCGGAGCTCATCGATCAAGAAGATGATGAGACGGGCTCACAATTTTTGGATATGGATTAATTATGGTAGTCAAGGCAGGCGAGTTACGTCACAGAGTTACTGTGCAGCGTTATGTTAGCGGCGGGCGTGATGAGGATGGCCATCAACTAAGTGGAGAATGGCTTGATCATAGAAAGATTTATGCCAAAGTCACGCCGTTATCAACTAAAGATTTATTGACTGCGCAAGCGGCTCAGTCAGAGATAACAGCCAGAATGATGGTTCGTTACCGTACCGGCCTTAATATCAATACGACTATGCGCGTGATATGGCAAGGCCGTACTTATGCGATTGATAGCCAAGGCTTGCCGGATAATGATACTGGCGTCGAGTATATGACCTTCAATCTTGATGGCGGTGTTGAGCAGTTTAGGGATTGATCATGGCGAACGATATAACCGGTCTCGATGAAGTCCAAGCTAAATTACGACAGCTCGGCAATAAGCGCAAAGCCAAAAACGCCGCCAATCGCGCTAGTCGCAAAGCTATGAACATCGTCAAAAAAGCCGCGCGTGAGAATGCCAAACGTATCGATGATAAAGACAGTCCTGAAAAGATTTGGAAGAACATCGTCGTTAAAGCTGGTAAAACCAAAGCCTCTGACAACGTAACGATGAAAGTCGGCGTCAGAGGCGGCGCTAAAAAATACGCTAACACCCGTGCTAACAGAAGAGCAAACCGCGCTGGTCGCAGCTATCAAACCCAAGGCAGCAAAAAGAACCCCGGCGGCGACACTTGGTACTGGCGCTTCAAAGAGTTTGGGTCCGCTACTAATAACGCAGATCCTTTCTTACGTCCTGCGCTGAATAATAATATCAACGCTGTACAAGCGGAGTTTACCCGCGCTTATAGCGCTGAACTTGATAAAGAGATTGCCAAACTATGAGCGATTTGCCTATTTACCGCGCGCTTAATGCAAACATTGGCGTGACTGCGCTTATAGACGTAGAGGCCAAGGTTTGGGAGGGTGTTGCACCAGAGGGCACTCAAGCGCCTTATGTAGTTTGGCAAATCATCAGCGGACAAGCTGAGAACCACTTGGATGCACCCGCTAATTTTGACAACGTACAATTCCAAATCATGGTCTATGACACTAGCTCTAAGTATGCAAGCGCGCTACGTGGCGCTATACGAAACGCATTAGAATCACGTGCATGGATATTAAACCCAACAATCAATCAATATGATTCCAACGCTCGACTATACGGGCGTGGCTTTGATGCCAATTGGATATCGGATCGTTCAACCACAGAGGATTAGCATCATGGCTAAAGTTAGAAAAGGCGTACTCACGCAAGGCACGCAAGTATGGATTAAGCATGGCGCGGATACCGCCACTGAAATTACCAAGATGATATGTATCACTGGTATCAATTTGGGCGATGACACGCCTACCGATATCACCGATACCTGTCTCGAAGAGACTGATTCAGCAACCTCTACTTATGGACTGAATACACCAGGTGAAGGATCAATCACTATCAATACCGATCCTAAGAATGCCACGCACATCACTTTGTTGCAGCTTGCAGATGATCGCGAATATGTTGAAGTGTTTGTAGGTTGGTCGGATGGCACTGTTGAACCCACTTTAGCAACTGACACTGTAACGCTGCCTGACGGTCGCACTTGGACATCATTCACAGCCCTACTTAAGAACAGCGCGCCAACTTTTGAGCCTGATTCTTTGGTGGGTCATACCATCTCTATGAAGCGCCAGTCAAAAGCGATTACGGCGTACAAAACGACTGCATAAGCGCAAAGCAATAAGTAGTTAATTACTATCAAACCAAACCCCTTAATTGGGGTTTACTTATTTTTAGGATTATAAAGATGGCAAAGACTCCAAAAGCTACGCAGCCCGCGGCCACCCAAAAGCCTATAGAAGAAAAAAAAGCACCTAAGATCTTGCTGTCAGATGTAAAGGCGGGCAGTTTGGTATCAGAAATCCGTGACGAAACGGTGAGCTTTTATCATAACGGCGAAGAGTATGAAGTAGATATTCGTATTAAACAATTACCTTTTGCGGTCACTGATGATTTGCATAAGCGTATGAATAATAAAGAAGATGTGACATTCGAATGGATTAGTAAAGCGCTTGTGGATGATGACGGTAAGCAGCTGTTTACCCAAAAGCAAGTAGAAGATAACTTTGTGCAAGCAATGGGCAGCGCTATCTTCGATAAAGTGTGGGGCATCGATAATATAAAAAAGGCTGTAGAGAAGCAGGCGGCGAAGAACAAAAAGGAATAATCGCCGGCGAGCTTGAATTGCTTTATGAGCTAGCGATGAATGGCATCGGCGGCAATAGTGTTAACGAAGTTAAGAGTAATTTGACCCGATTAGAGATTTTACAATGGGCTGAATATAGATACCGTCGTGGCAGTCTTAATATAGGCAGGCGTGTGGAGCAGGCTGTTGGTAATATGATTGCTATGGATATCAATAAAGACCGTAAAGCAGATGGCTGGGTCGAGCCGCTGACATTTATGCCGCATGAAGATGATGTGGTTGTTAATTTTGAAGATCAGATTGAGGACTAGGCTAGATATTTGTATGGTTTCGTAATATTATATTTTGAATACTATTTCATCTTCAGGTGTTCAATGTCTAAAACAACAAAATGGGTCCTGTATTTTTTTGGTTTTCTACTTTTTATTGCTTTTATGAAAGGTTGTTCTCAGCCGCCATTACAAGAAACGCAGTCTGCATCGCAAGACACTAATTCACAACCTCAAATCGCTTCCGAAGTAACAGATAATAATGCCTTGGTTGACAAACAACTATCAGCTGCTGAATCCAGTAAAGCCAGCAATTGGGTCTATGATGAATCATTAGATGAGATGCGAGGAGAGAGTTCATACTTCGCAACAAACGCATCATTGAACACAGTAGATTTAGGTTTTCCTTACGGTAACGACATAAAGCTCAATATAATATTGAGAAATGACTATAAGAATGGTGACGATATAATGTTTGTCGCAGATAGAGGCCAGATCTTCTGTAGTTACAGAGATTGTTCTGTAACAGTTAAGTTTGATAATGCCGATGTGCAAAACTATGAGGCGAGCGAAGCCGAAGCTGGCAGTAGTGAAGTATTGTTCTTAGCAAACAATATTAGCAGTTTTGCAAAAAAGATAAGTCAGTCGAAGCAGTTGATAGTCGAAGTGAATTTCTATGATCATGGCGCTGAGCAGTTTAAATTTAATATTTCTGATTTAGAGTGGTCTGCATTTTAACTATGAAATAATAATTACTTTAAAAGAAGTTATAACCTAATTAATTACAGAAACCTCAATCGTAAATGATTGGGGTTTTTTATCATCCAAGATAAGGCACTAATAATGGCTACCACTTCACTAGGCAGGCTCACACTCGATTTGGCGGTTCGCCTAAGTGATTTTACCGACGGTTTGACCGCGGCTGAACGAGCTACTGAAGAAAGAACCAGAAATATGGGTAGGTCGGTCAGTAAGTTTAAAGATCAGATGATTGATGATCTTAGTGGCACTCCTATTGGTAGCGCTATTGATTCGCTTACCGATAGATTAGGCACTATTACAGAAGCGTTTGGCGATAACGGCATTGCGGGCGCGGCTAAGATCGGCGCTGCAAGCATTATCGCTTCAACTGTAGGTATTGGTGTCGCTTTGACTGGCATGGCTATTCAAGTCGCTGATACAGATCAGCAGCTTGAAATGTTAGCCAAACGTGCGAATGTCACTACGACTCAGTTTCAGGTCCTTACCGCTGCAACTGAGAGGTATGGTGTCGATAACGAAGGTTTAAGCGATATCTTGGCTGACGTCCAAGAAAAACTTGGTGAGTTTGCTGCGAGCGGTGCAGGCGGGCTAGTCGATACATTAGAACTACTACAAAATAATACCAAGATGACCGCTGAGGAAGTCGAAGCTTTTGGCGTGTCGTTATCCAATGTCGATGGAGCGACTGCTATTCAGATGGTAAAGGATAAGCTTGAAGAGGCGAACTCTACTGCTCAAACCACTCGCTTCACAATGGAATCGTTAGCGTCTGGACTCGGTGATATTTCTAATGTTTGGGAGTCTGGTGGTCAAACTATCAATGAGTATGAAAGAGCTTTAAATGATGCAGGCGTCATTAGAACCAAAGAAGCTATCGAACAATCAAGGTTATTGAAGTTACAAGTCGAAGACACTCAGCGCAAATTCCAAGGAATGTCCAATCAATTAGTTACCTATACTACGCCAGCCTTGAACTCTGTGGTTGGCTATTTTGCAGAAGGCGCTAAGCAAGGCGATGGCTTTGCAAGTAGTGTTAGTGGTATCGGCGTGGTTATTAGCGGTGTGGCCAAAACAATAATCGGATTTAGCTCTGTTGTCAATCTAGCGGTTATTGGCTTTCAAGGCTTGATGGATCAGTTCTTTGTACTTGGCCAAACAGGTACGGCATTTCTTAACGCTGATGGTCTGTTTGCAAAAGTTAGAGCACTACAAGAAGGTAGCAGGTCGTTTGCAGCATCTGGCGAGTCAACCAACCAGCGATTCCATGATGAAGCCATGCGCGCCGCTGAAGCCATAAGAAATACTGGCGCGGCATCCATTCCGACTAGCGCGAATTATGGCGCTACTAGTGAACTTGAAAGGCTGCGCCGCGAACAGGAGCTACTAAAGGAAAGCAACATCATTAGCACTAAGACTGCTGATGAGAACGCTAAAGCGATAGAGGCCCAAGCCAAAGCGGCAGACAAGCTGACCAAAGCTAAGGAAAGACTGGTCGGGATTAGCGGCGACACTGGTGTTGGTAGCGCTCACCTGCACGTACAGTATCGAGACAAAAGCCGCGCTGTCAGTGCTGCTGACTTAGCCAGGTTCCAAGTTGGCGGCAAGAATGTAACTGACTATGCTAAAACATCAGGTTACGGGCCTCGCAACACAGGCATCAAAGGCGCATCAAAATATCATCGCGGTACTGACTTTGGCGTACCAAAGAACACACCAATCACAACTACTGTACCAGTCAAAAACGTAAAAACATGGCATGACGAAAAAGGCGGCGGTTATGTCTCTACTATCGCCTTTGAAGATGGCGTCACCATTGATCTGCTGCACCAAATGCCCGGCATTATGGGCCTTGATAAAGGTCCAAGCACCGGTAACAACTCTATAGATTCCGCTAATAGCAAAGCTGCTGCAATGCAACAAAAAGCCGCTGCTGATGCACAGCGCGAACAAGAAAGACTCGCAGCTGAAGCACTGCGCCGGCAAGAAGCAATTGAACGCGCTCAACTTTCTATCGCCAATCAATATGCTAGCGATAAAGAGAAGATTGAGCTTGATCATATCGCCCGTGTCGAATCTATCGAGGAAGCCTACGCTGAAGGGTCTGCTGAACGCACCGAGTATATGGCGCGTGAAGAGGCGCGCTACGCTAAAGAAAAGAATGCTGCTGCTCTATCTATTATGGAGAAGTACCAAAGCGAAGAAGAACGCATCCATGCCAAACATCAAAAAGCGCTCAAAGAAATCGAAGCGGCTAATATTCAAGATGATAGCGTACGTCAAATGTATATTGATGTTCAAAACGCAGCCTATCAAGAGGACCTAGATAACTTTAAGTTTGCATCACAAGCCAAGGCGCGCGCGCAAGACAAGCTTTATCAGTCTATCGCTAATAGCGCTCGCGCAAACGGTATCAACTCAGTGGGGACTGGTCTTGATGCTATGGCTCAGCGCACCATGAGCGATAAGGACTATGCAGGCTGGCGACTAGGTCAAGACCACGATGAGGCATTCAATTCAGTTAATGATCAGTATGCCAACCGGCAAAGCGAAATCAACGCTGTCGATGAGCGCGGCGAATATGCATTGCCAGAGCTTGAACGTTTTGAGCTGCTAGAAGTTGCCAAGCAAGAGCACTTAGACGCCATGTGGTCTATGGAGCAAGAGTTTGCTTTAAGGACCCAAACGCTAGAAGAGCAGCAAGCCGCTCAGCGTGTCGCTATTTATCAGGGTTTGTTCGCTGGCATGACCGAAGCGGCGTCCGTGTTTTTTGGTGAAAGCTCGAGAATGCATAAGTTAGCCTTCGCTGCAGAGAAAGCATATGCCGTGCATAAAGCGCTTATGAATGTAGAGGAAACCTACTCTAATACTTTCAACTCACTTTCTGCTATCCCGCTGGTCGGTCCTTATATCGCAGCCCCAGGAGCCGCAGCCGCGTCGGCTATACAAGTCGCAAGTGCTGCTAGTATTCAGGGCATGAACGCGCCATCGGTAGCAGGTATTGCCCACGGCGGTCTAACCAACGTGCCTGAAGAAGCGACTTACTTACTGCAAAGAGATGAGCGCGTACTCTCTCCTAACCAGAATAAAGATTTTACTAACTTTATGAATAAAGGGGCCACTCAAGGCAATATTACCATCAACAACAATTCTAGCGCAGAGGTCAGCGCCCGCCGCCAACCGAACGGTGAGGTCACTATCGATATGGTCGATAAGATGATTGAAAAATCATTTCGACGCATTGGCCGTGCCAACTCACTCGAAAGCAAATCAATACAACGTCACACGACTGCGAGGGTAAAACGTTAATGAATAACTTTGCATTGTGTCCGTTGCAGCGCGGTTACACGCCTGAAGTAGCGAACAATCTACTAGAACAACAACTAATGGGCGGGTTCGCCCGTCAGCGCGTGCAGTTTGTGAATAATGTGCACACTGTCACAGCGTCAGTCATGCTCGATGAAAAGATTAAGCAGCAATACTTTTGGGCGTTTTGGCGCAGTCATCAAACAAACCCACGCCCGTTTCTTTGGCGCCTGATTGTCGATGATACCGAAATAACCACTTACGTCTGTCAGTTTGTCGCAGGCTCGCTACGTGTTAATGAGCGCGACGGTAAAGTCTATAGCGTATCGTTTGGCCTGCGCTTAAAACCAAACCATACTGGCAAGGATTTCGATGAAACTATCATTGGGCTGTGGAATGACGGTGACCCGCGCAAAATGCTGAACTTACTCGAAAAACTGGTGAACGAAGATTTGCCAGAAGCGCTTGGGAGTCTGTAATGGCACTAACAATAGACGATATAAAAGACTTCCATCTCGATAGCTCGCCTAGTATCGCACCTCTTGAGACATTAGAGATTAGCCATAGCATGTGGCCGGAGCCTATCCGCATTGTCACCAACCACGAAGATGGCGTCGATGCCATGTTAGAGACTGGCGAGATAGTCCGTTTCGATTTTGCGCCATTGCTTATTAATAAAGGTAAAACGTCCGATGACCTTGACCAAAACCTCGGTATTACTCTTGGCGATTTAGGTGAGATACTACCGCCACTGATTAAGAAGCTGCGCGAAGCCGCCACCGATGAATATCCTGAAGTTATCTACCGCGAATATGCCTACGATGTCGCTAGTATGTCGTTCGCTAAAGAAAAGCCTATGGATATCATGAAGGGTTTGTTCGTTGAGCAAATGAGCCGTGACCATCAAGCTGCTACGTTTGACGCCAAGACGCCGGATAAGAATACCGTTAAGACGGGGCGGCCTTACTCGCCCAATTACTATTTAGATTTAAAGGCGCTGCTATGAAAAGTATCGATCCTTTACTAACTGCTAAGTTTGACCGTGATTATTATCACTGCGTCCATTTTTTAATAGATGCCGGCAAGCATTTATTCAATCATGACTTTAGCCGATGCTTTTTGGGTTTAACTGGTTCGTTAAACACCGGGCTGCGTCCGACAAAGGCGGGGATGGGACAAGTAGAGTCAGTTGATAAACCGTCTGATGGCACTATCATGTTAGCGCTCACTTTAGACAATAAACATCATGTGGGTTTGTGTTACTGCGATAGGGTGCTGCATCTGCCAGAAGCTGGCCCACGGTTTGAGACCTTACGCAGCATTAAACGCCGATATAAAAAGGTAAGTTTCTATGACGTTAAAGATTTTTCATAATGAGCTTGACGCTAGCGACTTCACTGATCATGACTTCGATTGCTTATTGACCGAGTGGATGTCAGCGCGTGAGCAATATCCGCAAGCACGGCTTTATAAAGAGACGATATGCGTGCAGAACGACATCACGCCAAAAACCAAAGCTGAAGCGTGGGCACTCAAAGACGTAATAGGTGAGTATCAAATACTTTGTCATGCCGGGCTTGAGCCTGCGACTTGGGGTATTATCGCTGCAGTATTGTCAGTAGGCGCGGCTGTCTACACCTATGTAAATATGCCAGATGTAAATACGCCGCAAGATGTTAAATCTTCTCCAAACAACAGCTTGGCCCAACGCCAAAACAAACACCGAGTTAATGAGCGCGTGCCCGACATATATGGCAAGGTCAAATCTACGCCCGATCTTATATCCTCAGTTTATCGATACTACAAAGACAATATACAAGTCGAAGAGTGCTTACTCGATTTTGGCACCGGTTGGTTTGCTATCGATGAGAATGACATTAAAGAAGGTGAGACGCCAGTAAATACAATTGAAGGGGCCTCTATTAGTATTTACGAGCCAAATCAATCACTCATCGACCCAAATCCACAAATCAAGATAGGCGCTGCGTTTAATGAGTTGCCGCTTGTGACCAAACAAGTCTCATCAATCGATGGTAAGCAAACCCTAAAATCACCAGGCGAGGGTTACGTCACCCGCCGAGGTCTGCGTATTGAGCCCCCGAATAAAATACTGTTCTCTACAAATGACTTTGTAGATGAGTTTAATACCGGTGAAAAGGTGAATGTAAAAAACGCGGTTTTCGGTAGTGCAGAAGATAAAACGGTATCGGGCAACACAAACGTCAACGTAACTGATGGTATTTTGACGATTGCAAGTAGAGCCAATATATCAAACTCAAACCAGTATAAGAAAATACGCATAAACTCTTTATTGGTAGACGGCAACAGTGGTGAGAGCTTAAACCTAGCGGGCGAGTATGATGTTGATTCAATCATTAAGTCGGGAAGCAGTGATCTATACGTATATGAAGTTACTCTGAGCGTAGGTTATAAAGAGGTTAACCCTAGTTTCTATCTACTAACCAACGATACAGTTGGAGTTACATCTGGTGTGCTGACTGGAAGTAGTAACAATATTGACTTATCTGGCGAATATACGATAGCTAGCGTGACCACTAACGAGCTGACTTTCGTAAATCCGTCCACTGTGAATAGTGACTGGAATAAAATAAGCGATATTACCGCCGTGCAAGCGAATGAGTTTTTGGAGAGAAAGGTTACTTTTCTCAGCTCAAAAAACAATTTCATTGGCTGGTACTACGCTGGCAACAAAGATAGCACCGGCTTTATATTAAACTTTTTGGCGCAAAACGGTATCTCTCAAGACGACTTAGACAAGCAAGTAGATATTGAGATTGAATATCAAATGTTAGTTAATGGAGAGCCGACAGGGGATGTTTATACTTATAACGAAACGATGTACGGCGCCGGGAATAACAGAAACCCTATTGGCAGAACCATAAAAATAAACCTACTAGTGGCAGGGCCGTTTCGGTTTAGAGCGAGACGTACCAATGATAATCGGGACTACCAAGGCAAAGATGGCAGCCTTATAGACGATGTTATCTTTGAGAGTGCTTACAGCTACTACACAACAAAACGGTCGGTTTATGAATATGACACCGTAGCACGCCTACGCCGGATGGCTATCGGCTCTGGGACCAATGCCAGTGAGCTCAACGCCATCATCCATCGCAAGCTCAATACTACAAGCGGCTTTGTACCTACTAGCGACTTTGCTGATATCTCTATAGCCATGGCGCTCGATGAGTATATCGGTCGTATGACGCCAAACGAAGTCGATATAGCTGGGCTGTATGAAGTGAGCACTGCAATAGCGGCTTACTTCGGTACTACCAAAGCGTGTGAGTTTAATTATACCTTTGATGACAAATACGCCAGCTATCAAGAGATGATATTCGCTGTTGCTGAAGCTGTTTTTTGTACTGCTAGGCGCGAAGGTGGAGAGCACTTCTTCAGCTTCGAGCGAGAGACGCAAAACAGCTTAACATTATTTAATCATCGCAATATTGCGCCAGAGAGCATGGTGGTCACTGAGTCATTTGGCATCCAAGATAAATACGAGGGCGTAGAGTTCAAATGGCGAGACCCGGACGATAATTACTCAGAAGCTATAATCAAATTACCCGATGACTTGCGTACGAATTATAAGACCATCGATAGCCAAGGCGTCACCAATCATATTCAAGCGCATTTCTTGGCACACCGCGCATGGAATAAGCTGAAATACAACCGCAAAGCTATCGAATTTACCGCGTATGGCGAAGCTGACTTGGTAACTCGTAGAGACAGAATTGCGGTCGTAGATTCGACAGTACCGATGTTATGCAGCGGTCAAATCGAAGATCAAGCGAATACGATACTTACGCTTGATTATCCGGTTGAGATTGACGCTGGCAAGTCATACGTTATCCATCTGCAGCTGAAAAATAACATCGTCGATGTGATTGAAATCGTTGGTCAGATTAATGGTTATCAAATCGAAGTAGCGCGCATCCCAACGATGCCATTGGTGATCGGCGGCGTTACTCATACTGTCTTTAACATTACTGAAGCGACTGAGGTCGAAGCAGATGCCTACTTGATCACTGAAAAGTCATCAAAAGCTTTGTTTGAATCTACTATCAGCGCGATGTCTTATGACAAGCGCTACTACCCTAATGATAAAGACTACAAAAACGGCTTGATAGCCTAAACTAATTTAAACAATCACTCAAAGCCTCGCATATGCGGGGCATTTTTATGGGGAAAAGAAAGATGGCTGGACTATTAACGTTGCAGGATTTGGCTGACGGGCATATTGACGCGGGTACGCTTGGAGAGTTTGCAAATGAAGATAAAGTTGTTGTTGCTCGAAAGGGTTTAGAGTACCCATCCGCACCGATGGTATCTAGATTAGTTGTTGAGAACGGCTTGTTAGGGGCAACGCCATTCGCTACTAAGGCACTAATGATTGCATCGTCTTTAGTTAATGGTGATTACGCTGTAGTTACTGATGATAGCGATATAGCTGAAAATGGTTTTTGGCAAAAAAAATCTGGTGTCTGGAGGCTGCTTAAATGGAATCCCATCGAGCAATCAAAAGAGTATGTTAATGCCAACCCATTGTTTAAGCCGCAAAGGTTGGAAGCTGATTCCGACATAGACGAATTATTTATTGCTGGGATTTACCACATCCCAACGGCCACTATCGCAGAGGCGCTAAAGTTACCCGAGAACCAAAACGGTCAGTTATATGTAAGCGGAAACACAAGGGCGGATGGTAGTGGTTTTGTTTTTCAAACATACATTAACGCAAGAGGTAGTACTTACCAAAGGGTTTATAACGGCACTATTTGGTTTTCATGGAAGGGTAATAATGCAGACTTGCTTGTAAAAAAAGGAGAGCAAACAAAGTCTATCGTTACCTACGGGTCGTCAACACTCGCTCACTTGGCTGATGAGTTGCAGTCATTTGCAGATAATAAAGATATTAAGATGTACCCGTATGCTGTCAGCGGCGACACTATCGCAGGCACTGGAATGCTATCAGGTGTAAATAAGGTAACTATCAAGGTTACAGGTGGCGAGTTAATTAAAGATATTTATGTGCCAGTTACCTTTACCAAAAGTTTCGGAAAAACTGGTGCAGTCGTAGATTTTGAGCTAGACAATGGCGTGACAGGCAAGCTTAATGTTTTCAATTCAAAATTCAAAGCAAATAGCAATGCAACTGTTTCTGAATCAACTGTTTTTAATGCCAAACCTTTAGCTGAGCGACCAGTAGATGCTACCTATATTATTAACTCCGGTAAAAATGACTTAACAACACCAGAGGATAACACGCAGTACGTCATAGACAAGACTATAGAGGTGGTAAAAGGACTGCCTTTTGGCGCTGATTTTATTGTACTTGGTCACTTTTCAAACACCGATAGCTCAACAGCAAGAACTGACCGTGTTAATAACGTTAACGAGGCGCTAAGAGCTAGGTTTTGGACTAGGTACTTAAGTATTAATGACATTTTGTTTGATGATGCAACTTGGTTAAAATTAGGATTAACTAAAACGGCTGCTGACAATACAGCAATCTCGAAGCGTAACTTACCGCCGTCACTAGCTCGTGATAACGGCCATTTATCAGAAGCTATGGATGTTGTTTTGACCGATGCAATTACCGATGCTATCGGTAAAGGATGCGTCTTAACAAATGAAGCTATAATAGAGAACGTAAGAAAAACAAGATACGTTGAGAGTATGAGTGCAACTAATAGACTGCAAATACTTTCGCAATCTCCTTATAGTTTATATGCAAGTTATAACGATGGGTTTGCTGTAAAGACAAACCCATCGTTGAAATGTGTATTGTACGATAGTTATAACGATGGCATTAACAGTGTGGGCGCCACAGGTGTTGCACCCACTCAAAACCTAACATCGAAAAATATCTATATCGAGTTTAAGTATGATACTGGGGAACTCGCGGTAACTTGGCAGCACTCAAAAAACATGATGTTTAAAAGTGTTTGGTCGCCAAACGGTCACAACTCTCTTTTTAACTTTAAGAAAATAAGCTACGCAAGTGGCACTAATCCCGAATCTGCTGATTGGACGCTTATTCAAGAGGTAACTACAGACTACATCCCTCCTGTCAGCTTTGAGGCGACAACAGGAGATAGAACCGACATAGGCACAAAAACAACAGGGGGTAATCATGGCTCGGTGGGCGGAGAAGGTGAGTTGACTGCATACATGACTAACTGCGAGTTCTACGTTAACGGAGTAATGCTAGTTGATGATTTTTTTGGCTATGCTGACTCGGTGCAGTGCCAGTGGGTTAATAAGTTGTATGCTAGTAACACTATTGTAGAAAAAAGATTTACTTTGCAGCAAAACGTCTTTGCGGATTTTACGACAGGACATGTTGGCGTGATACTAAAGACCACCGCGCTAGAGCCTTTGCGTATAGATTATGAGGGTGGAACACAGTTAGTGGGGTATGGGTGGAATGTTGCGGCTAGTCATTACAACGGTGTAAGAAAAGGTTTTTACAAAGATAATAGCGCAATGGTTGCAGGAACTTTGGAAACAGCACCTAACGCTTGGGCTACCGTCGTTAAGTCTGACACACTTGGCTTTGCGGCTGCCTACATTGACCGAGACTTTGGGGTAAAAAACAGTAAGATTGGTGCAGGTGAGGTGATAGCAAACAAGAACTCAGGATCTTGGAAGTTTTACAATTTTACCATGAACGGCCTGCATACGAATATCACAATGGATACTAATGAAACGCACTCATGGCGTGGCGGCTATGCTTATGCGCCTATCGGTATAACCTCCAGCGTTGAGTCTGCTTTTATTGCAAAAATCGGTAACAAAACTGCGGTAGGTTACGAGGCTTTAGTTGGTCAAAAAGGCAACGTCCACCTCCCACCTCATTTAATCGGTAGAGAGTACCAAGGGACAGAAGATTCACCGCAAGGTATTTATGTGAGCGCAGATGGATACCAATCAAACCTAGCTAAGGAGTTGTAGAAAATGAAAGAGAATGCCAAATACCCTGTAGAAGTGACTAATGAAACCGAACTAGCAAACTTTGTTGACGAAAGTGGCAGGCCTGTCATTACTCATTGGTATGAGCCAGATGCTAAGTTTTACAGTGCAGACACGCTACTGGTAAGAAACAGAGCTGCCAAAAGTATCTGGACGCGCAGTATATTTACAAAATCAGGTCGCACATATCGCCATGATTTTGCTAAGCATAATGCACAGCCAGTAGTCCATGTCGGACTAACTGCTGTTGATACCCCTATTGACCTTGATGAATACACCGTATTCTCAGTTTTAAAAGCCGCTGATGATTTTGTCGAGACTGGTATTGCGGCGGCATACGGCGCGGCAGAGGCTAATGATAGCTATAACAACACTCCAAATCTATCGTACACATACATAAGCGGTGGCGAATGGCGAATACACGGTAAGCACACAAACAAGGACTTGCAGCTAAGCTACGCAATGCTACCAGAGGATGCTAAAAAATTCCATTTATATGCTATCACGCGCTCACAAGGCAGGGGGCTGACGTTAAGAGTTGACGGCATTGAAGTTGCTAGTACTAATAGTGCATCTGCAAAATCAAAAGTAACGTCTAAGAAGATGCGATTACTTGGCTTTGATTTTGAATCAGGTGCTTGGCAGGGCAGCGTGGGTAATATTGTTATCTGTAAAAAAGACTTGAGTTTGGATGATTACGCGCTACAGGCTTTTGAGAATTATTTTATGTCTAAGTACGACATTACCGCCCCTTAAAACGGGGTTTTATTTTGTCTAAAAAGGGACGCTAACATGCTAAAAGTAATCGTTAGATTCTTAAAATGGTTTTTAGCTCTAGTTACAACCGCGCGGGATTGGACGTACCGACGCGGTACCAATCTAGCTCAAATTATCAATATTGCATATGCAGGTAGTTTTATTTATGTATTCGGCTTTGCTGACGAAGTTGTTGATATCGCCCCTATCTACCGCGCGTTTGTACCTTTTGATCAATCTCGTTGGTGGCTCATAATGCCAGCTATTATCGTATTTCAGCTGATATTTATGCTGGCAAAATCAATTCGGTGTAGTGCGCTATCTGGATTTGTTTTGATATGCAGCTTTCCGGTCTGGACGTTTGTCGCTATAACGTTTGACAATTCTGGATTTACAAATACCGGCACATTTATTTACGGAATTTGGGCAGTTGTCTGTTTGACAGGCGGCTGGCGCATGATGGACCTATACGACTACAAAATTATCATCAAGAAAAAAGGCGGCGGTTATGCTAAACGCGTTAGCAATCGAGCTACAAGCACAGATAACACCGCAAACGGTATTTGCAATGATAGGCGGATTAATCGGAGCGTGTGCACTGACCCTGCCGAAAGCTAAAATAAATGGCTATGCACTAAGCGCGGTATTTGTGTTTTTCGGTGTACTAAGCGCGATGGTAGGTAGTGACCTTATGCTACTTAATCTTGGTTATGATCGGCTTGGCGCTCATGCAGCGCTGGGCACAAGTTGTGGCAGTGTTGGCGGCGCTATGATGATGACTATACGTGCTATCAGTCCAACATTCGCTGAAAAGCTAGTAAATATCGCAGCAAAAAGCGTTATCTCTTTCGCTGAGAGTAAAGACCGGATCAAAGAAGCGATACGTGTATTGGTATCAGGTAAAGATGCCGATAACTAATTTCAAAATAGGCAGGAGCAAACTATGCGTTTTAATAGTCAGCAAGTTATTACTATTGCAAGGCACATCACAAGCACGGCTATCAAAAATAGCGAGATTGTACAACCGTACGTTAAGCCCAAACATTACCGCCGCGGGCTAGCAGCACTCAATGCTCTCTACTTCGCGCTGCGTATCGCAGATAAATAAAAACAATCATTAAATACAGCTCCAATTTTGGGGCTTTTTTAATGTCTAAAATAAGGTAAATAACATGAGCATCTATGACATGATTTTTGATAGATTAATGGATCATGAGGGTGGTTACGTCAACCATCCCAATGACCCTGGCGGCGAAACTATGTATGGTGTGACCAAGCGTGTTGCGAACGCACACGGCTATTGGGGTGATATGCGAAAGCTACCCAAGTCACTTGCCAAGCAAATCACCGAGAAGTCATACTATAAAGCGGTTAAAGGCGATCAACTAGATAGACTAATTGCATGGCAACTAACAGACGCAGCATATAACCACGGCAACCGCCACGCTGTTAAGTTCTTGCAAGCGGCTGTAGGTGCAAATCAAGATGGTTTGATTGGACCACGCACATTAGCTGCAGTCGCAGCGATGGACAAAAACGATGTGGTGTTCTTATTTAATGCTGAGCGCATCGAGTATTATACGCGTTTACGTCACTGGCAAACATTTGGCCGTGGTTGGGCTCGCCGTGTAGCTGGTAATTTACGATTTGCAGCATCAGATAATTAAGTTGTGACAGGATTTTTGACAGCTTGCTATTAATAACTATCACATTCTATCAAACTTACTTTTCGTAAGTTATTGATTTTACTTAATACGTTTTTGATAGCGTGTGATTGTATATGATGTAATCGGGTTCAACTCCCGCCATCTCCACCAAACACTAAAAATCCGGTCACTTATTAATTAAGTGACCGGATTTTTTTATGGGAAAAGCTTTCTATTTATGTCATTTAAATAAGAAGTGCATTTTACTGATAAAGTTTAAGGTATCAATATTAAAGCTTAGGGTAGGTCTTAGGAAGGGCTACGAAGTTTGGTTTTATCTGAGAAATTCTCTACTAAGCGTAAATCTGGTTATTTAATTTATTGAAATGGGCATTGCTCACTTTGGTTGCCATAGTATCAAAATGAATAGAGATGCCAGAACTATCTCTTGTGGCGTACCAGTATTCGTCATTACAACCGGTTGGTATTTCAAAAAACTTGTCATTGATGAAACTGCCTACAGTATAGACGTGTCCTTCTGCATAAAAATCATTACCACTTATACATACTACTTTATCACCAGTCTTAATCATATTCGTTCTCCTATCAATCAAAACGAAGCGCGCTTATGATAGTCAAATTCATAATCAAAGAACATGGAGAAGGTGCTGAGCGGTTGAATGGGTATGCTGAGCGGTAGTACATCAAATTGAAGATATGTTCTCTATAGAATGTTTATTAGGCCATAATAAAACTCTATAGAAATAAAAAAACCAGCAACATAAAGTCACTGGCCTTTTTTAACTTCAGATAGAGGGTATAAAGCTTACTCTTCAGAAGTCTCTTCGTTCTCATCAGCTGCTTCTTCTACATCTTGGTCTTCGTCATCGCCATCTTCAGATAGGATGGTAACTAAGATAGTAGCAGTTACATCATGATGCAGTTGGATATCAACGCTGTACTCGCCGATCTGACGTAGCGTACCTTCTGGAAGCTTAATCTCAGCACGGTCTACTTCTAGACCTGAGTTGGTCAAAGCTTCAGCGATATCACGAGTACCGATAGAGCCGAATAGCTTGCCTTCGTCGCCAGACTTAGCACGCATGATGACGTTAACGTCAGTCAACGCATCAGCACGAGTCTGGGCGGTTGCGATCTCGGCAGCTTCTTCAGCTTCAAGCTCAGCACGGCGTGCTTCGAACTTTTCGATATTCGCTTTAGTAGCAGGAAGAGCCTTGCCCTGAGGGATAAGAAAGTTACGTCCGTAACCTGGTTTTACATCGACAGTTTCACCGAGTTTACCCAGGTTGACGATACGCTGTAACAAAATAATTTGCATGAGTCACTCCTAGTTAACGGTTAACCCTGATGGTTGTCAGTGTACGGAAGTAGCGACAAGTAACGAGCTTGCTTGATAGCAGTCGCTAGTTGACGCTGATATTTGGTAGAAGTACCAGTAATACGACTTGGTACGATTTTGCCATTGTCACTGATGTACTGTTTTAGCAGTTCAACATCTTTATAATCGATGTGAGTGATGCCTTCAGCAGTGAAACGGCAGAATTTGCGACGGCGATAGAAACGTGCCATAAGTATTCTCCTTTAATTAGTCTTCACTGTTGTTGTCGTTGTCGTCTGAACGACGTGGCGTAGCTTTACGTGCGCGTTTTTCATCGGCATTTTTAGCTAGCTGTGACTCTTCAGTGATTGCTTCATCACGGCGCATGACTAAGCTACGGATGATGGCATCGTTATAACGGAATAACTCTTCTAATTCTTCTAGAGTCTCACCGTCAGTTTCGATGTTGAATAACACATAATGAGCTTTATGGATCTTGTTGATTGGATAAGCCAGTTGACGACGGCCCCAATCTTCTAGACGATGGATGATACCATTGTTGTCTTGAACCAACTTGATATAGCGTTCAACCATGCCGACAACTTGGTCGCTTTGGTCTGGGTGTACAATTAACACCACTTCGTAATGTCGCATTTGGACTCCTTACGGATTAGTAGCTACCGGCCCTATGCAGGTAGCAAGGAGATTTATAAGGTAAACTTAGTCTCAGCTATTATTATAGAGAGCAATAAGCTTAGGATATAAAGCGCCGTATTATAACAGCACTCAAGCGTTAACACAAAGGTTAATGCGGCTAAAAGGAATTAATTCTAGAGCTCATTATTTATACGTGATAAGACTAGCCATAAAAAAAGTAGCGACTAAGCGCTACTTTTCGAAATCTTGTGATTAGGAGGAGTTAGTTTACTGTAGTTACTTCACTTTAGGCTGTTTAACCAGCTGTTTGCTATCTGCTTTAACCACTAAGGTTTTAGCGAGTTTGTCGTGCCAACCGATATTCTCGGGACTTTTTGAGGCCATATAATAATGAACGGCAATCACTATAAAGCCTAAAAAACTGGTAAAAGAAAACAATAGGTTATAGACAATAAGTAGCAGCAAAGTGCGCATTACTATAAGTTTAAAAAAGGACGGTATTCTATGCGTGGTTTGATCCACCACGCGAATACCGGTAATCAGTTTACCTAAAGACTGCCCACGTAAGATAATGAACAATATCTGCAGAGCAAATAAGCCAAAAACCATGACTTGTGACATCATCAAAGTACCGCTAGGGATACTCTCCATCAAGGTCATTGAGTACTGGTAAGCGGCGTCCATATTTTGAATATCTTGAAATTTAGTATAGTCGATATCCATTTTAGTCAGTGCCAATACTAGCGGAAAGATGGCTAATATATAGAGCAAGCCATTGACCGCAGTGGCTAGTATTCGTGACATGATAGGCGCTAAGATCACATCACCGACGACAACATCTTTGGCGCCCGCCACTCTAGTGTTACTAGACTTATTGAGCGAGACATTATTAGTTGGTGAATGGTCACGATTGGTCGTCATGTCTACTTTAGACTTTTTACTACTATCTGTAGCTGAGCGCTCATGCTTGCCGTAGAGTCTATCAAGAGAGAGCTTTTTGCCATTTAAGCCGCCTTGATTGGCGCTAGTATTCTTACTGGTACTAGCGTCATCAGAGTCTTCTGGGAAGACGGTGACATTACTGATAATAGAGTCATCATCACTATCATTAACGACGGTTGTATTATTCATGGTAGGACGATAGTAAGGTTGGTTAGCCGTCAAGTCACCGAGCCGTTGCCAATTTGCTAAGCCTTCATGCCACATCAAATCATCAAATACTACCTCGCCTGAGGTAAGCATGATATTGAGCTGATCTAAAGTGTAAGGCCCTGCTTGGACATTATTTCGAGCAAGAAAAATTTGCATAATGAGTTATATCTTAATTCGCTGATGATAAGTTTTAGCTTTTATAAGTGATGTTATTGGGACAAATCTGCTTTTAACAAGGTTAGTATCAGATGGTTAGGAGTTAAAATTCAAAACTAGAACCTTGTACAGACGCTTTAAACAATGTCTTGGATAGGATTTTAGATAAATAGTAAATACAATTTAGGGTTTGCTCGCTATTTCATCAAAATTAATGACGATCAGCAAACAAACCCTAATAACTTTTTTTACGAGTGATTATCTCTACTAGTCACTGTCTTCGAAGGTTAATAGCTACTTAAAGAGAGCGCATTATAGGCTACTATTGCGCTTCTTCACCAGCTAAGAAGAACCAAGTATCAAGGACAGAGTCTGGGTTCAATGAGACTGAGTTGATACCTTGCTCCATCAGCCAGAAGGCTAGATCAGGATGATCTGATGGGCCTTGACCACAGATACCAATGTACTTACCGGCTTTGTTACAAGCTTCGATCGCCATAGATAATAGTTTTTTGACTGCAGGGTCGCGCTCATCAAACAGATGCGAGACGATACCTGAGTCGCGATCGAGACCTAGCGTCAACTGAGTCAAATCGTTAGAGCCGATAGAGAAACCATCAAAATGCTCTAAGAACTCGTCAGCGAGTAAGGCGTTGGTTGGTAGCTCACACATCATAATGACGCGCAGACCGTTTTCGCCGCGTTTCAGGCCATTTTTCTCTAGTAGCTCAATGACTTGTGCTGCTTCATCTACTGTACGCACGAAAGGAATCATAATCTCAACGTTGGTCAGACCCATCTCATCACGGACGCGTTTTAGTGCTTTACATTCAAGCTCGAAGCAGTCACGGAAGTTATCCGACACATAACGACTAGCGCCGCGGAAACCAAGCATTGGGTTCTCTTCTGATGGCTCGTATAGCTTACCGCCTAACAGGTTTGCGTATTCGTTCGATTTAAAATCTGACATACGTACGATAACCGGCTGATCCATAAAAGCAACGGCTAAAGTTGAGATACCTTCAACCAACTTATCGACATAAAAATCAACAGGTGAGGCATAGCCTGAAATACGCTCATTGATCGCTTGCGAGATCTCACGAGGTAAGCTGTTCATGTTGAGTAGGGCTTTTGGATGTACGCCAATCATACGGTTAATGATGAACTCTAAACGCGCAAGACCGATACCTTTGTTAGGCATTTGGGTAAAGGAGAAGGCGCGATCAGGGTTACCGACATTCATCATGATCTTGAACGCTAGATCTGGCATAGACTCAATAGAGTTGGTTTGGATATCAAAATCAAGCTGACCTTCGTAGATAAAGCCCGTGTCGCCTTCGGCACAAGAGGCGGTGACGTCTTGACCATCAACCAATAGCTCAGTGGCGTTACCACAACCAACTATGGCGGGTACGCCAAGCTCACGCGCAATGATAGCAGCGTGACAGGTACGGCCACCACGGTTAGTGATGATAGCAGAAGCGCGCTTCATGACCGGTTCCCAATCCGGGTCCGTCATATCAGAGACTAAGATGTCGCCTTCTTCAACCTTGTCCATCTCGTTAAGGTTACTGACGATACGCACTTTACCAGCGCCAATACGTTGACCGATTGAGCGACCTTCGCACAGTACTTTAGCATCGCCAGTATTGATGACATAACGCTCCATGACGTTGCTGTCTTGACGGCTCTTAACGGTTTCAGGACGCGCTTGCACAATAAAGATCTGCCCACTATCGCCGTCTTTTGCCCATTCGATATCCATCGCTTGACCATAATGCTTCTCAATAGTCATCGCTTGTTTGGCAAGAGAGGTTAGCTCTTCAGTAGATAAAGAGAACTGCATACGCTCCTCTTTTTCGACATCGACGACTTTGACTGATTTAGCAGTGCTGCCTTCATCACCATAGATCATCTTTTTATGCTTGCTACCTAAGTTACGGCGGATTACTGAGGGTTTGCCATCGGCAAGTAGTCGCTTAGATAAGTAGAATTCGTCTGGGTTAACTGCGCCTTGCACGACCATCTCGCCGAGGCCATAGCTTGAAGTGATGAACACTACTTGATCAAAACCGCTTTCGGTATCTAGAGTGAACATAACGCCCGCCGCGCCCGTCTCTGAACGTACCATACGCTGAACGGCAGCAGATAGTGCCACGCCTTCGTGTTCAAAGCCTTTATGCACACGATAAGAGATCGCGCGATCATTGTATAAAGAGGCAAACACTTCTTTGATAGCGATCAATACGTTATCGATACCGCGAATGTTTAGATAAGTTTCTTGTTGGCCGGCAAATGAAGCATCTGGCAAATCTTCCGCAGTCGCAGAAGAACGCACCGCAACCGCGATGTCTTCGCCGCCGCTCATCGCTTCAAAAGATTGACGCACTTCAGCTTCGAGATCTGCTGGCAGCTTCTGCTCGATAATCCAATTACGGATTTTTTTACCGGTAGCGGCAAGTTTATTGACGTCATTAACGTCTAAGGTTTTCAGCTCGCTATTGATTTTGTCAAGCAGACCCGTTTCGTTCAAAAAACGGTTAAAAGCATTCGAGGTTGTGGCAAAGCCGCCAGGAACGCTAACACCCAAATCTGATAAGTGGCTAATCATCTCGCCAAGAGATGCGTTCTTACCACCGACCATCTCAATATCGTCTTTTCCTAACTGATCAAGATTGATTACAAGTGCTGTAGATTGCGCTGCCATGATAACTCCAAAAAATAAGGTTATTTAGTAAGGATTATAAGGGTGGATTATACCCCTATATTTTGCGAATTTCGAGAGGATAACGGAAAAAATTTGGAAAAAGATACAAAATTTAGAGTTTTTTTGTGTCTTTATAGCTCAGCCGATACTGTAATAGCAACGACCACTCTTATCAGTAACCTAGATGTAGTGAGAATATTGCTAAAACTTAATAGGAAGTCGCTATAAAAGCAGCAAAGTAAATTGCTAATAGCGAGTAGAGTAGTTGAGAGTCTTTTTTATAGATACACTCGTACACTTTTGCCTCTACATCGATTCCTATTCAGGCGCTATTATGAGTATAATGTGAGGCATTAATATCAAAGAATTCCTTTAGGCTGACCGAGCCATAAGTAACCATCATAAAAATAGAGCGGCTAAAAATAAGCGGCTTCTCATTAATGAACACTCCATAGAGCACTGAGGTTGTTAGTTATGTATTTCAATAATCCGTCTGAACCAGATAAACCGACTATACAGAACCGGCATGCAATGAGCTTGGATAACTCACAAACGATAAGAAGTGCTTTTTTTATCTCTGATGGTACCGCCATTACCGCTGAAACTTTGGGTCGCTCGATTTTGAGTCAATTTGCTTCTGTGCCTTTTGAAACTCACGTTCTACCTTACGTCGATAGTATAGAGCGCGCTGAGGATGCGGTGGCGCGCATCAACATGGCCTATCAGCGTGATGGCTTATTGCCGCTAGTATTCGATACGATAGTCAGCCCTGAGATTCGCGAAACAGTCAACTCCGCCAAAAGCTGTAATTTAGATATGTATGAGGGGCTGATTGGCCGTATCGCTGAAGAGACCGGTATTGAGCCGGATGGTCACTCAGGGCATGCTCACGATAATGTCGACTCTGAGACTTATAAAGAGCGTATCGATGCGGTGCACTTTGCCTTAGATAATGATGATGGCGCGCGTACCCGCCATTATAGTATGGCGGATATCATTCTTATTGGAGTTTCTCGCTCAGGGAAGACGCCAACCTCTTTATACTTAGCCTTACAATTCGGCATCCGGGCGGCCAATTATCCGCTGACTGAAGACGACTTGTATGACAACCAATTACCAAAATCCTTGCGTGAGCATAAAGATAAGCTGTTTGGGCTAGTCATTAATACCGATAGGTTAGTAAAAATTCGCCAAGAGCGCCGCGCCGGTAGCCGTTATTCTAGCTATCAGCAAGTGCAGCAAGAGCAGCGCGCGATACAAGGCATTTATATCTCTCAAGGTATCCCAAACTTGGACGTCTCTGAGATGTCGGTAGAAGAGATTGCCACCCGAATCCTGCAAATGACCGGCCTAAAGCGCCGCATTGGTTAATAAGCCCTAATAGCTATTTGCTTAGCTGATTATTAGTCCTATTATTAAAAGTAGAGAAAACTATGAGTCTAAACCAAAACGCATCATCAAAATCACCAAAATCAGCGTTACTAGTAGCGACCCTGTTAAGCACTGCTACTTTATTAAGTGCGTGCCAAACCTCGCCATTCGCTCGTGAACCCGTACCTGAGCCCCGTTATATTCCTTCTATTGTATTAGGGGAGGCGCAAACCTTGACTATTATGCCAAATAGGGTAGCCTGCGCTTCAGCATTGCCTATGCAGTGCTTGCTTGCTAAGTCGAGCAAAGATGGCTCAGTATTTCAGATTCCTTATGATTGGATCGATGATTTCAAGCCGGCTCTTGGAACTGAATATACGATAAATGCGCGTCCACAGATCGATGAAGGCAAACAGCAGCTCACCGGGCATTGGACATTGCAAAGCATTTTGACACAGCGTATGGTAGGGACCCCTTAACGCTTAGCATCTTTAGCTTATAAATTTGAAAATACTATCTTAGTTTTTAGATATGAGCTTGTCTTAGCTATGACTGCAATCATTGAAAGCTTCAAAATTAAATAAATTAATAACTGAATAAATAAAGAGGATATTATGGGCAACAAACCTAAATCCGATACGACTAATGAGACGGGTGAAGATACTAGCACCGAGGTCTCGAATAAAGATAGCGGCAGCGCGCCAACCACGAAGCCTGAGCAAACCAAAGACGCCAGTAAAAAAGAAAAAATCGAGCAAACGCATGAACAAGTGACCGATGACATCATGCATCATCCAGACTTGGTCAATCCGCTAGATGATACTCGTATCGATATCAAATCAGAATTTACTAAAGACTCACAGCGCATTAAAAGCGATCAGCATGAATTTGAATATGATGCTGTGGTTTTGGGAGCAGGCCCTGCTGGTGAGGCGGCCGCAATGAAGCTAACAAAGTCTGGCAAAAAGGTCGCAGTCATTGACCCTCGTGAACAAGTCGGTGGCAACTCGACGCACGTCGGCACTATTCCTAGTAAGGCGCTACGTCAATCGGTTTTTAACCTCATTAACTTTCGCCGCGATCCTATGTTCACCAAAGCTTTAGAGTATCAGCGAGTACCACTCAATAAAGTATTGGCTAATGCGCGCCGAGTGATACGCGACCAAGTTAGTACGCACAAGCGCTTTTATGAGCGTAATCAGATAGATGTCATTCAAGGGTGGGCAAGTTTCGTTGATAAGCATACCTTACGCGTTGAAACCGATGAGAATATCTTTGAAACCGTCACCTTCAATAAAGCCATCATCACGGTAGGCAGCCGTCCTTATCGTCCAGAGATCTTAGACTTCAATCATCCGCGCGTTTTTGATTCTGATAAGATCCTACAGATGGATTATGTGGTCAGAAAAATTATAATTTATGGTGCGGGGGTTATTGGCTGCGAATATGCCTCCATCTTTACCGGCCTTGGCTACAAAGTGGACTTAATTAATAACCAAGGCAAGCTACTGAACTATCTGGATAGTGAGATTAGTGATGCTCTAGCGCATGACTTTAGACAATTTGGCGTACTCATTCGTAATAATGAAGAGATCGATCATTTAGAGACGCATGACGATCATGTCATTCTTTATCTAAAAAGTGGTAAAAAGATCAAGTCAGATGCCATTCTTTGGTCGAACGGACGTTCAGGAAATACCGAAGGCCTCAATGTAGAAGGGATCGGTCTAGAAGCTAATAGCCGTGGTCAGCTAAAAGTTGATGATCATTATCGTACCGAAATCGATAATATTTATGCTGCAGGTGACGTGATAGGTTGGCCTTCACTAGCCTCAGCTGCTTATGACCAAGGACGCTGTGCGGCAGCCTTTATGGTTGGTGATAGCGATGCCGAACCCGTCTCTAGCGTACCAACAGGGATTTATACGATTCCTGAGATATCGAGTATCGGTAAGACAGAGCAGGAACTGACTGATGAGCAAGTGCCTTATGAAGTCGGTCAGGCTTTCTTTAAACATCTCGCACGCGCGCAGATCATTGGGGAGCGCACCGGCGTTCTCAAGATACTGTTCCACCGTGAGACTTTAGAGATATTAGGTATTCATTGCTACGGTAACCATGCCTCAGAGATTATCCATATTGGACAGGCGGTGATGAAATGCAATGCCACGCTTGAGTATTTCGTCAATACCACCTTTAACTATCCAACGATGGCGGAAGCTTATCGAGTAGCTGCACTTAATGGTCTTAATCGCGTGTTTTAGATTTTTAATTAAGCTAGATTTTATTATTAAAAAGTGTCTGTATATTTTGCAGGCGCTTTTTTTTGATAGTTTGAGTGAGAGTTTTTAAGATGGTATCTACGCTTAGTAAAATAGTATGGTCACTAATTCAAGGACATTAAGCTAAAAATTGATATTCAATCTCGCTGTCCTTTATAAACCTCACTGTCCTCTATAAACAGTGCTATCTTTCTGCGCCAATCGCCGCCGCAGAAATAATAACAGTATAAAGTAAAATAACCACAAGCCAGCTAGAGCATAAAAGCCAGTCGCCACCTGCGCGATGCTAGCACCCATTTGATTGAGCTGTACCGAAGTATTAATAGCCGGGGTGGTCGGTACTAGCCAGCGCACGACTTGTAAAACCTCTGGCAGCTGATTGGCCGGCCACGGATAGCCACTCATAAAAAATACTGGCAATGAGCTAAAAATTAGAATCTGCATACTGCGCTCGCGTTGACGCAGCCATAAGCCAAACACGCAGCCAAGAGTGGCTACCGTTGGGCAATATATCAGCAGAAATAGCAGGCTACCGAGCATGTTTTTACCGCGAGGATAGTTATGCAGCTCAAACGCCCAGCCGTAATAGAAACAACCCACTAAAAAGCTCAGCGTACCGAGCGCCGCAATACGTCCTAGCCAACCACGAATACTGGTAGCATGACGACGGTTCTCATACCAAGACCCTACGAGCATCGCTGCCGCTATCAGCAAGGTTTGCTGCAAAATAATAATAGATACCGCCGGCACCACGTAAGCACCATAGCCTTCGGTTTGATTGTATAAAGGCGCGATTTGTAAGGGCACCGCCTGGGTGTTTTGCGCGGCAGTCGGCATATAAGCTCCTTGCGCCACGCTTTTTTTGACTTCTACTCCTGCTGAGACGGTGCTGACCGCCTGCAAAAACCCGGTTTGCACGTTTTTATTTAATAGAAAATAACCACCGTTACCCAGTACGCTAACGCTAGCGGCTTTGCCAGCCATGACTTGCTGTTCAAGTCCGACTGGAATAATCATAAAGCCTGCTATCTCATTGCTCCAGATGGCTTCTTTGGCTTGCTGCTCATCCACGAAGTTTACCGTGTCTAATTGCGGGCTAGCACTAGCATAGCGGACGATAGTCCGAGATAGATCGCTACGATCATAATCAACAATGCCGACAGGCACATTATTCACGACTTCTGAAGAGTAAGGCCAAGGATAAAAGAAACCATAAATAATTGGCGCAATAATTAACATAAGCAGCACACCTTTATCGCTAAACACATCGACAAGGGTCTGCTTAAAGTTTGCCCAAAAAGTCTTAGAGGTCGCATTATCAGCTGTTGGCACAGCATTTTTGTCTAAAGGCTCTGAGTCTATAGTCGCTTTTTTGCTTTGCTCTACGGGTAGTTTTGCCATCAGCGTGCTCCCCAACGTTCAGGATGGGCTAGGGCACGCTTCGCAAATAGCGCTGACAGTATCATCGAGATTAGCACCGCTAACAGTAAACCGTAGAGAATAGGTAATGATATCGTCACCGGAGCATGCATTTGTATTTGGGCAATCTGCAGTTGCAGATAGTGTGTCAAAGGTAGAGCATCCGCCCAATGTTTGGCGCTGTCGGTAATAGCGATATAAGGATAAGTCACCCCAGCAAAAGCATAAGAGGGCACTGAGATAAAGCCTGTCGCTGACAAGCCCATGCGCAAAGAAAACGAGGTCAAAGTAAAAAAAGCCCCAAGCCAAAAAGATAAGATCATCAGCAACAAAAACCCTAAGTAAGTGATGATAATAGAATCAAAGCTGACCACCTGTTGTAAAGTGGCTAACCATATAGCCAGTGCTGCCCATAAGCTATAAGCCAGTAATGGCCAAAAGTATTTACCAAGTAAGCCAAAAAATAATACGGATAGACTAGTCTGGATCTTTGGATTCTCAGCGGATAATAACTGCTCATCTTTTGTCAGCGTGGGCTTATCAGCAGAAGGCGGTGCGGCTTGCTCGTTGTTGGCTATGCTTAAGCGTGGATGACCTGTATCGATAAAGCGATACCAACGCCCGAGCTGCTTATCGCGTAGCTCGCGACCGATAGTCGTAGCACCAACCACCATCGCTAAGATATGCAATAACGCCGGAATCACTGTCGAGCCCAAAAACTGCTGATAGTTAGTCACGGTGTTAAACAGGCTCGTACGTTGGATACTGATAGGCGAGTAATTGATGGCTGCCTGCGAGGGCGACATCCCTTGCTTAACCAGACGCTGAATCTCCACCCCAGCTGATAGCGTACCGGTGACGGCTTGTACGCTAGTCTGAATAATGCCAGAGTGAGTGCCATATTGCGCGTTGACTTGTAGCAGCACTGGCGCAGGTTTGCTAGCTAAGATATTGGTCGAAAAACTATCTGGGATAACCACTACGCCGTAGATATCGCGTTGCAAAATAGCGGCTTCAGCGTCGGCTGTCGAGCCATAAAGCCTCGCAACCTTGAGATTAGGATGTGCGTCCAAATAACGAACCAAGGTGTTAGCGACCGGACCATTGTCTTCATCGATAACGCCAATCGGTAAGTCAGTGATTTGCGTCTGTGAAAAAATCCACCAAACTAAGAGGATAGTCGCTAGCGGAATCCACAAAATCATCGCTAAATCCCAAGGGTTTTTGGCAAAAAACCGCCGCTCGTAACTAGCACTGCGTACAAAAGCTTGTATCAGACGCATGATTAGTTACTCTTGGTTTGATGAAGCCGTTTGACTAGAAGACGGCAAGTTCACGTTTTGAGGATTGATGTCTACTAATACGCTCATACCAGAGCGAATGCGGGTATCAGGGCTGCTCGGGCGCGCTTTTATCTCGAAGGTACGCACATCGAAGCCATCATCATTGTTAGTCGGTCGCCAAGTAGCAAAGTCTGATAAGCTAGAGGAAGCATAGACAGTGAAGGTCTTAGTATAGGGACGCTCAGATGCAGATAGAGCCGGAATGGTGCCGGTAAACTGTTGACCGATAGCAAATTGATTCAGATAATCTTCGGTCACGTTAAGCACAACCCACTGATCATCGGTATTGACTAAGGTTAGTATTGGCACGCCTTGGCCGATAACCTCGCCGGCGCTGACGATTATATTATCCACCACCCCAGCGATAGGGCTTTTTAGATTGGCTTCTTCTTTTGCAACCAATGCCTCCTCTAGTTTGGCTTCGACTTGCGCCACTTGCGCATTAGCGGCCGACTTATCCTCACTACGCGCGCCTTCCATCGCTAGCTCGTATTGCAAACGCGCCGCTTCGGTCTGGTCTTGAGTCGCAAGATATTGAGCGTAGGCTTCATCGCGCTTTTGCCGTGCCATAAGACCTTCTTGATAGAGACGATTGACCCGCTCGTAGGTATTAGCCGCCAAGTCTGAGGCTGCTTTATTCGCTTGCCACGCGGCTTTTGCCTGCGCAATCTCTTGCGGGCGTGCGCCATTTTCAGCTTTATCCAATTGGCTTTGCGCCGCATCAAGACCCGCTCGTGCTTGATTGACTTTGGCATTGATCTCTGGTGATTCCATCTCAATGAGCTGTTGTCCGGCTTCTACCTTATCGCCTTCGGTGACTAATATCTGTGCGATACGTCCAGGTACTTTGGCCGCGATAGAGGTCTGCTTCATTTGCATCTGACCTTGCAAAGTGATGCTCTTAGGCGCATTTGATTGACTACTTTTATATAGCCCATAAGCGATCACTGCCATTACTATCAGCAGCACTATTGCGAAGAGAGCTTTTTTTATTTTTGCGGCGTTGTCTGCTGGTTTTTTATGCTGATAGGGCATCGTCAATTGCTCTAGCTCCTCAGTATCATTAGAGGGCTTCCTATCATGAACCGGGTCTAATTTATTGACATCATCAGCGTCGTTATGAGAGTTAGCCATGATATGACGTTCCTAAAGCAAGTAAGTTGAGAATAAAAGGCACTGAGAATAAAAATAGATATATAAGTTAACCACATCAAGGCTAGCAAGACCTGTTTTAAATCAGCGCTCACTGATATAGATTAACAGTTCACGCCATTGCACTAGAGAGGTTTTAATAGCTTGTTCAAATAATAGCTTATCAATAAACATGAACCGCATAAGGTTTAGAATCTTCTATGCTCTCGGAGTTATAAATTGCGCCGAAGGCGACGATAAAGGCTGAATAGTAAAGCCACAGCATAATGACCACCGCAGCTGATAGCGCGCCAAATTCAGCGCTATAGTTATTGAAGTTTTGCACATAAATCGAAAATAACACCGACAACAAAATCCACAGCACAGTAGCGAGGGCGGCCCCTGGCATTAGTTTTTTTAGCGCTATGGCATCACGATTTGGGGCGAGACGATAGAGACCCAAAAAGCTAATAAATATAATGCCTGCTAATATTGGCCACCTGCTCCAAAGCGCTATAGTCTTAGCGATTTGCGGAAAAGGAAAGTAGTTAGCGATCAGTGGAATAAGCGCGATAGAGGAGATGGCTATGATCAAGACCACTAATGCTGCTAAAGTTAAACTAAGCGCGCGGATGGTGCCTTGAATAAAGCTGCGTTCTTGAGTAATACCAAAAGCGGTATTAATAAGAATAATCAATGATTTGATCCCTTTGGAGCCTGCGTAAAGCGCTAACAATGAGGAAAGCAGTAAACTAAAAGTCAGCGCTGACGCGGTATTAGAGACCAGCTGAGTCAAACGAGAGTCAAGAACGTCATAGACGGTTGGTGGTATAAACTGACGTAACAGTAAGATCTGTTCTTGCATCTCAGCAGGTGAAAAAGCAAGTCCGTAAATCAGCACGAATACCGCCATTACTGGAAAGATAGATAAAAAACCAAAAAACCCTACACTAGCGCAGTGCGCCCAAACGTTAGAGGTGTTTGCGATACGCCATGTCTCTAAGATAGAGTGCAGTCCACTTACTAATTTATTCTTTTTCATAAAGCAATAATCACAAGATAGTTAATACAGTTTAGTTAGAAATAACGTTGTTATTGTTAGTTTTTTCATCATCATTATAAAGGCTCATCAACAGCTGTCATGATGCCAAAGCCCTAGTCGTTATTCAGTATATAAAGTAGGGAGCCTTATATCAGCAGCGTTAAGATAAGCATTAAAAGCAAGCGGCGTGCCACAACTTTGCATCAAACTGGCCAATGCTTGTACATAATCATTGGCAGCTTGCGCTTGTTCAGTGCGTGCTTTGAGCGCTTGAGTCTGCGCTTGTACTACATCGATAGTCGTGTTTACGCCTTCTTGCAGTCCTAAACGGCGTAGACGTAATACCTCTTGTGCCAGATCGACGTTACTCTGCAGTGCTTGATACCGAGCCTGAGCATTATTGACGTCATTCCAGTTTTTTTCCACTAATAATAACAGATTGTCACTGACTTCAATCTCAGACAAGTCGGCTTGACGTATGCGCGCATCGCTAGCAGCTAACGATGCCGTTTTATCAAGCCCGCCCCACAGCTTCCAACTGGCAGATACGCCCGCAATCCAGCTCGGATCTTTTTCAACTTGACTAAACCCATACAGTAGTACGGTTGGCTTATAACCAGTATCTGACAAAGCTCGCAGCTGCTGCGCTTGCGCGCGCTTTGCCGCGACTTTTTGCAACCCCGGATGGTTCGTAAGTGCTAAGTTCTGATAGTAGCTGACATCGCTCAAAGGCTTGCTCGAGACGAATAGCGGGGTAGTCGGTTTGATACGGTAATCGGTACGCAGCAGTCGCTGCAGTGCAATCATGGCTAGACGGGCATCGTTATTGGCTTTGATAGATTCGCTCTTTGCATCAGCAAGCGCAGATTGTGCTTGCAAGCGATCTACTCGCGAAATAAAGCCTTCTTCGAATAATCGCTGCGCGGTGTGATCCGTCTGTTGTAAAGTATCATAAGCATCTTCACGTAAATAAGCGGCAATAATAGCCAGTTGCGCCTTGAAGTAGCGCTCAATAAGCGTGTTATAAAGCTCGTTTTTGTCTAATATACCATCAGCGACAGCTTCTTGCGTACGAGCGTTAGAGGCTCCGGTTAGTGCTTTGGTACGTCCAGCGGTATACACTGGCCACGCCACCCCAAGACCTGCTCCTGTGGTGGAGCCTGAACGTTTAAAGTCGTAAGAGTCGGGAAGACGCTCACCGACAATCTCACCAAAATTAGGCAAATCTGGTACAGGCGGAATAGGCGGCGCTAAATTATTCATACCTGAGCTATCAAAACCATTGCCCACATTATTGACACCGTCAATGACTCTATTTCTTAGCGATGATAAATCGATATCTTCTTGGATTTTGTAGGCATTTGCAGATAATTGAGCGAACACAAAAGGCCGATCTACCGTCGCAAGTGCGTCTGTCTGATATTCACTAGCGGCGATAGCGGCTTGATTAGCGGCGAGCTTTGGCGACACTTGGAATAAGGTGCTTTGTGCTTGCTCTAAGCTTAAAAAGCTGGACACTTCTAACGGGTAGCTATTGGCAACACTTTTATGAGTAATGGGATCAATGAGGGTGTCTAGGCTAGAGGTTGCTGCTAGCGGCTCTGATGGAGGGTAGCTAATCTCATTTACGGGAGCACTCCTATCTACAATTTGCGTATTAGCATTAATAGAGGCGGCTGTAGGAGTATAAGTATCTGCTAAAGCCTGACCTGAAGCGTTAGAGAGCATCAGGGTGATTATCATAGAAGGTAGAGACAATAACGCAAATTTCATAATAAAGGTAAACCACTCATCAAGATATAGTGCTGATTTTAGGGCATTATAGCCCTGTTAGGGTTGACACACCAGTTTTAGGTTTAGACTAAGCGTTGTGCAATATCTATAAAGTTATAACAGCTATAAAGTTACAACGGCTATAAAAATGTGCAATAGCAAATAATGCTATAGTCGATATTATATAAAACAACTATAACGTTGAGGAGTAGGGAATGGCAGGGTACATTTTAGCCTTGGATCAAGGCACGACTTCTAGCCGCGCTATTATATACGATGACCAGGCCAGTACTGTCAAAATCGTGCAAAAGCCGACGAAACTTATCACACCAAAAGCCGGTTTTGTCGAGCAGGACGCTCAGCAAATATGGCAGACGCAAATCAGCTGTGCTCATGATGCCATTAACCAAGCGGGATTGTTAGCCACAGACATCACCAGTATTGCCATTACCAATCAGCGTGAGTCCATTGTGGTTTGGGATAAAGCGACAGGCAAACCATTAGCCCCAGCGATCATTTGGCAAGATAGACGTACCGCTAGCTACTGTGAGACGCTAGCCAAAAAAACCATCTCGCATCAGCGTAGCGTTGCACAAGAGGTACGTAGCATCACAGGATTACGCTTAGATCCTTACTTTAGCGCCAGTAAGATCGCTTGGTTATTAGAAAACAACCCGGATATTAAAGCGCGCATCGATGCTAATAAAACCGAGGAGCTGGCGATCGGCACTATTGATAGCTGGCTCATTTATAAGCTGACAGGTGGCGCGCATGTCATCGATGTGACTAATGCTTCTCGCACTTTACTATACGATATCAATAAGCTGGCATGGTCGAGTGAGCTGTGCGCGCGCTTTGACATTCCTATGTCGATACTACCGAAAGTCTTACCCTCCGATGGCGACTTTGGTAAAACTAAAAGAGGTCTATTTGCCAAACAGATCGCTATTCAAGCCGTGCTTGGGGATCAGCAAGCGGCTTTATTTGGTCAAGGCTGCCTTGAGCCTGGCATGGCTAAAAACACTTACGGTACGGGCTGTTTTATGCTGATGAATATAGGTCAGATGCCGAAACTCAGCGAGCAGCAACTGCTTACCACCATAGCTTGGCAAAAAACAGCTGGACAAAGTCGCGCTGAGCAACTCACCTTCGGACAAATGGTAGAGTCGGGTAGGCGGCTATTACAAATCCCAAAAAAACAAACCACTTATGCGTTAGAGGGCAGTGTATTTATGGCTGGCGCTATCGTGCAGTGGCTGCGAGATAACCTTGGTATGATTAATGAGAGCCAAGATATAGAGCGCTTAGCTCAGCAAGTTGATAGCAGCGAAGAGGTAGTACTATTGCCAGCATTCACTGGTCTTGGCGCACCGTATTGGCGCTCAGATGTCAGTGCTAGCATAACGGGTATGAGTCGGGGCACTACTAAGGCCCATATCGCCCGTGCGGCATTAGAAGCCATCGCTTATCAGACCTATGATGTGTTGATTGCCATGCAAAAAGACAGCCCTCATCCTTTGACTGAATTACGAGTTGATGGCGGGGCAGCTAATAATGATTTGTTAATGCAGTTTCAGGCTGATTTGCTAGGTGTACCAGTACTACGTCCGATAGATACGGAGATTACCGCCAAAGGAGCTGCGATACTAGCTGGCCTGAAATCTGGACTATATGATGAAAGTATTATGATAGATTCTTGGAAAGTAGAGCGTAGCTTTGAGCCGATGATGTCAGAAGCGGAGCGTCAGACTCATTTAGACAAATGGCAGAATGCCGTGACTCGCGCGCTGACTTAGCTTTGAGTTTTGACGGCAGCTTTATAAAGGTTTAATTAATAGATACTTAATAAGCTATTAAGCAGTGTAAATCTGCTACAAACATACATGCTGTAACGTAAGCTAATATTGGCATTGACATAGTTTACATATCCGCTGTAGCTACCACTACTAAGATAATTTTATACTTAGATAATGATGAGTTTGATTATTTGATAGCTAACTAAACTACTTCATTTACACGAGTCGAGTTGAGCTATCAGCCAGCCCTCATTGAATAATTTTAAATTTATAACTATTTATTAAAGGATTAAGCAATGAATAACAATAAAACTGACAATATCATTAATAATGAACCTAGAGTAGATGTCAATGGCAATGTCATTGATGCTAACGATCGAGTCATTACTAGTGATAATATGGAAGTCGCTGATAAGCAGCGCATTATGGATGATAATGCACGCCGTATGGCGGATCAAGAAATGGTCGATAGAAAAGTTGTCACTAACGATCCTGACAATATCGATCGTAGTGAAGTGAAACACATGTCAAAAGAATCAAAAGACGATCTAAATGCTGATATGATTACCGGTGAGCCAGGGTCGCATCCGGTAGGCACTGGTATCGGCGGCGTCGGTGGCGCAGCCGCAGGTGCGGCTATTGGTTCGATGGCAGGTCCACTAGGCACTTTAATCGGTGGCGCTATCGGTGCAGTCGTAGGCGGCGGTGCAGGTCATGCTTCAGCTGAGGCGATTAACCCGACTCATGAAGAAGCTTACTGGCGTGCAGAGCATGTGAATGCAAGCTATTACAGAGAGGGTCATGACTTCGATCGTGATCTGCATCCTGCTTATGCGGTAGGTTACGCTAATCGCGCAAAATACCCAGCTGATGCTCGTTTTGAAGATCATGAAAATGACCTTAAACGTTCTTGGGAAGAGGTGAAAGGTGAGTCGCGTATGGAATGGGAAGAAGCGCGCCTAGCATCACGTGATGCATGGCATCGTGTTAGTAAATAATGCAATAAAAAGCATTCTACTTGTTACTAAGAAATCAAAAGCTTCTAGAGTCATTCTAGAAGCTTTTTTTGTGCTCATATTTTTAGCGTAAAGCGATTATAAAGTTATGCTATTCTAAGATTATCTATCATAACTTCTATAAAGAAAGCAAATGGCTATCACCAATGACCCTTCAGCAAATAAACCTATACTAAGTGCCTCTGAGCTGTCTCACGATGTTGCTAGCTTTTATCAAGGTAAGTCGCGACAAGGACAGGCGCCAGGTCTTTGGACACTAGTACTATCTCAAGTCACCACTTGGATCTTTGCCCGCTCACTGATGAATGCCGCTATTTTAGGCTTTGTCTATGGTATTGCGGGCGTTTTAGCTTATGGAATGTATTATTTTAGCTTTGTTAGTGGCGCGCATATTGTCGATAGCCTACGCTTCAAGCATGGTTTTAATAATATGCAAACCTTTATGCGTGCTAAGTTCGGTAAAGCCGGCGAACACTGTTTTAATGCGGTGATTAGCTTTCGCTTAGTGAGCGAGATATTTAGTAATTTATTAGTGTTTGGTTTTATTACGACCTTGTTTGTGGGCTTTAACGAGACCTACTTAATAGTATTTATTGCCATTGCTACTTTGATCTATTCTGCAATCGGCGGTTTACATACGGCGCTAAAGACCGATGTCATGCAAGCCTCGCTGACTATCGTGGCAATCACAGTGCTAGCCATCGCTATGTTTATGCACCCGCTATTCTCTTTTGCCGATATTGTCAGCTCTTCTAACGCCGCCGATAATAAAGGTTGGGTATTATTGATCGTTGCCTTTATTCAAGTTTGGAGTTATCCGGCCCATGATCCAGTGATGACGGACCGCGGTTTCCTAGCAGATCGCAACACCACCAAAAAGTCGTTTTATTATGCCGCGCCTATCTCCATGATTTGCATTATGCTATTTGGTCTACTCGGTGTATTTGCTCAGTTGAATAATGCCGGCGGTGCTACTGAGGTCACGCAAACACTGAACACTTTATTTTCGCCAGCGGTGATGCTGTTATTTTGTTTTGCATTGATAGTTTCAGCGATATCGACGCTCGACTCAACTTATGCGAGTGCCGCTAAGCTCGTCGCTGTCGATATGAAGCTCATCAAGCCTACGGTTAGAAACGGCAGATTAGTCATGATCGGCTTTTTGCTGGCAGGCTTAGGTTTTATTGCTACTGGGAGCAAGGACTTATTTGACGCCGTCGCTATCAGTGGTACTGCTTCGCTATTTTTAGCGCCGGTAGTATTTTTTAGTATTTGGTCCGATTGGGAGGTTAAGCCTTGGGCATTGCTCGCTAGCTTCGCTTCAGCTTTACTAGCGGGTATCGTTTATATGTTAGAAAACGCGGGTTATATCGTTATAATGACCCCGCTGTTCGGTGCAGAGCACAAATACGTCAAGCTGTTAATACTTTGCGTTATAGCCTCATTAATTGGTTGCTTGGCTTTTATATTCGCACATATAAGGGCGCAACCGAAGGCATAAATGATTATACAAAATGCCTAAGCTATATTGACGAGTATTAGTTGTAATAAAAACCTTTAAATTGGTTCTATTATTCAGTAATAAAGCAAACATACTTTATGAACACGTGTTCAACACTAAAATAGGCTACTTGTGCTATGTTAAGACAGTTGATGTTTAAGTCAGCTTTGTGAGGACTATAGTAGATATATGAGTGACTATACATAATATGTTATATAGCACGTTATTCTAGTATGCTCACCTAGAAGGCTTTGCATGCTTTGACTTTTTATCTATACTCTGTTTTAAACATATAATAAAAATAATAGGTTGTTTATGAGCCAAGAGACTGCCAGTAATAATAGTTTTTATATTGCGACTGCTAACTTATTGAATCTTGCCAATCCCAATCGTATCTTTTACGATAACGCGCCAGCTTATACCAATAAGACGTACGAGCATAAATTAAAAGGGTTAAGCAATTTATTATCCAACGCTCATGCTGATATCATCGCCGTGCAGGAAGCTTGGGATAGCGAGGCAGTTGAGTCGTTGGCGGTGTCATTAGGGTTTGAGCCTAAGGATGTTATTATTCCTTTAGCCAGTAATGATCAAGCAAGCCCTTATACGCATGGAGAAGGCGCTACAGGTACGCCTGCCGTTGGTATTATTAGCCGCTTTGATCCGATAGAGACGAGTTTGCTAGAAACAGTCGTTGATGAAGCGACAATCGATATTCCAGATATTGGTCTTTATCGTCAGTTTAAACGTCCGCCATTATTAGTCAGAGTCAATGCCTATGGTCAGCCTATAACGATTATCACCGCTCACCTAAAAAGTAAACGTGCTTTTTTCTTACGTGATGACGCGGGTAATTTGTTAGAAGATATGGATGATCCTAACATTCGGGTTCGCGCCAAACTGCGTAGTCTGTGTATGCGGGCTGCAGAGGCAGCATCTATAAGAATGACGATTATAGAGCGCCTAAAGCATACTCGAGAACCTTTGATACTACTTGGCGACATGAACGATGTCACTGGCAGTGTGACTACTCAGTTGATGACAGAGACAGGGGAGGTAAATTATGATAAAAGTATGCGCGATGTATCATTATTCGATGCAGCTCGCGTGCAAGCACGTTATGGCTGGATGAAGGACGTGGCATATACTCATATTTATCAAGGTATGCCAGAGGTGATTGATCAGTTGTTTGTCTCAGAAGAGTTTTTGCCCGAGAGTAAATTTGCCCTTGGTCATGTCGAGCGAGTAGATTATTTTAACGACCATCTAAAATGGGACTATGCTGATAGAGTCACTGATCATGGTATTATACGAGCGAAAATAAAAATTCATGGCTAGTGCGATATTTCATTAGCTATTACATTGTGGTTTCGACCAACTCCTATTCTTGCCTCCTGAAGCTCAAGTGCAAACGATGCAATATTAGCATTCGCGAGCGATATTAATAGCTATCATACGTCTATTATTGTAGGGCTATTAAAGCACTTAATTTAGTGCTGATAAGATGATAAAGGTGAGCCATAGAAATAGGGTTAATATTAAGAGGTTTATGATGAGTGGACAAAAAGACGACAAGATTGAAGATGTGTTAGTAGACTCAGAGCTGGCCAAAAAACTGGTACCGAATAAATTTAAGTTTACCAGCCAACAAGGCCGTGCTCGCCGTCAAAAACTATTGATGGGCGCTAAAAAGCTCAGTGAAACAATGCCTATCAATGATATTACTTTAGCGGCAGTATGTGAAGAAGCGGGTATACCGCGCGCTTCTGCGTATCACTTTTTTCCTAATATTGAAGCGATATTTTTGGCATTAAGATTCTTAAATGCGATCGATATCTTAGAGATATTAGCGACCGTTGAGACCGAAGATTATGACAGATGGCAGGGTTATTTGACTGCACTTATTAAGCGCTGCGTTGATATCTTTCATGATGATCAAACCAAAGCCAAACTGATATATGATACTAACACTCCTGACTTTGAGGGTGACGGTTTCGGTGAGGATATGGATCATCAGGTCATCGAACTGGTCCACAAGCGCTTATCTGAGCGTTATGAGATGCCTGATTTTGAAAGTATGAAAGAGATTTTGTTAGTGACTTATGGCATTATCAACGCGATATTCACCTTATCTTATCGCCGTCACGCTAGTATCACAGAGCACTATGTACAAGAAGCCGGAACGGCATCAATCGCGTATCTACGCTGCTACTTACCAGAGAAGCTACCGCGCAAAAACAATTAAGCGCCAATTTAAATATATCTACTATCAAGAAACCGACTATATGTCGGTTTTTTGATTATTGAGAGTATAGTTTTCAGTGAAATATGAATTAAAGGCGATTGAATGACTTTTAGCCTACTGTTTATTAGCATGACAGCAGCCATACAATCTGCATCTCAAAAGTAAATCCTCAGTAAGATGCTATCCTTTTATAGCGTCTTTATAGCACTGAGACACCAATGAGCACAGCTATCTATTGTATTTTACTCAATTACGCTTATCATGGATAGCTAATGAGCGTTCATGATAAGTGTAAATAACGCAAGAACTATAATTAGAATTATGACTTAACACTATGATTTTTATTACTAAAAGCATTAGCCTTCATGAGCATGAGATAGAAGTTAGTGCCATACGCGCCCAAGGCGCTGGCGGGCAAAACGTCAATAAAGTGGCCTCTGCTATTCATCTGCGTTTTGATATAAAAGCCTCAAGCCTAAGCGACATACTAAAATCGCGTTTGCTAGAGAGCAAAGACAGCCGGATCAATAAAGAGGGGGTGTTTGTGCTCAAAGCGCAGCAATACCGAACCCAAGAGCGTAATAAAATAGATGCCATCGAGCGTTTACAGGCCTTTATCAAGCAAGGCACTTATGTGAGTAAAACTCGAAAAGCAACGAAGCCAAGCCGTAATGCCAAACGTAAGCGAGTAGATAATAAGACTCAGCGCGGCAAAATCAAGGCGCTAAGGGGCAAGGTTGATTACTAACTAAAGCTCTAAATGCATCGAGCACTGCAGTTACATCCATAGACTTTAATTAAATTGCGAGACCCTTCTATGAACTCTTTATCTCCTCGTTTATACTCATTCCGTCGCTGCCCTTATGCCATGCGCGCTCGTCTTAGTCTATTGTTCGCCGAAGTAGCAGTAGAGCTGCGAGAGATCGTTCTGAAAAATAAACCAAGCCAGATGTTAGCGATTAGCCCGAAAGGTACAGTGCCGGTCTTGCAGCTGAATGAGGGTAGGGTGATTGAAGAAAGCCGAGAAATCATGATATGGGCGCTTGAGCAAAGAGATAGACAAGGGTTACTTGATGCTAAGGTTCTCAAGCAGGCGAATGACTTACTCGAAAAAAATGATCATGAATTTAAACACTGGCTAGATCGCTACAAATATGCAGACCGTTATCCTGAGATGAGTCAGACAGAGTATCGGCAAAGGGGCGAGGTGTTTTTACAGGTTTTAGAGGCACAGTTAAATAAACACGCTTATTTGCTAGGCGATAGCACAAGTATTGCTGATATTGGGATTATGCCTTTTGTACGCCAATTCGCTCACGTAGACCGCGACGTTTTTTATGGTCTGCCTTATCCAAAGCTGCAAAGGTGGTTACAGTATTGGCTGGAACATCCGCTATTCAAGCAAGCTATGACTAAGTTTGATCCTTGGCAGGAAGGAGATGAGGTAATCATATTTCCTAATTAAAGTAGATATATCATTCAGCCAGTTTAAAATGACATTATAAAAAATGAATTAGTCATCTATTGGCAAGTACAAGCTAATGCTATGTATAATGAGACGATAGAACATTTCTTTAGCCATACGCTTTTAACTAGAAGATTTTATTATGCCAAACAAACGTCCGTTGTATATTCCTTTCGCTGGACCAATACTATTAGAAACTCCATTATTAAACAAGGGCAGCGCTTTTACCTCAGAAGAACGTGATAGCTTTAATTTAACAGGATTGTTACCTCACAATATTGAGACCATTGAAGAGCAATCTCTGCGCGCTTATCATCAACTTCGCTCATTCACTGATGATATGGATAAGCATATTTACTTGCGCAATATCCAAGATACTAATGAAACCTTATTTCATCATTTGATTGAACAGCATATTGAAGAAGTCATGCCGCTCATCTATACCCCCACAGTTGGGCAGGCTTGTGAGAAATTCTCACAAATTTATCGCCGCAAACGGGGTATATTTATCTCTTATCCTGAGCGCCATAAAATCGATGATATGCTGCAAAATGCCACCAAACAAAAAGTAAAAGTGATCGTAGTCACTGACGGTGAGCGTATATTAGGCCTAGGCGATCAAGGCATTGGCGGTATGGGCATTCCCATTGGAAAATTGTCTTTATATACCGCTTGTGGCGGTATTAGTCCCGCTTATTGTCTACCGATCTTATTGGATGTCGGCACCAATAACCAACAACTGCTTGACGACCCTATGTATATGGGCTGGAGAAACCCACGTATCTCAGGCGACGAATATTATGAGTTTGTCGATCTATTTATTCAAGCGGTTAAGCGGCGCTGGCCGGAAGTATTATTGCAATTTGAAGATTTTGCGCAAGAAAACGCGACGCCACTATTAAATAAATATCGCGATCAAATATGCTGCTTTAACGATGATATTCAAGGAACGGCTGCGGTCTCAGTCGGTGCCTTGATTGCCGCCTGTTTAGAAAAAGGTGAAAAGCTTAGTCAACAAAAAATAGCGTTTTTGGGTGCAGGATCCGCAGGCTGCGGTATCGCTGAGCATATTGTTCGCCAAATGCAGCGTGAAGGGTTGACTGAAGAGCAGGCACGCAAACAGGTATTTATGGTGGACCGTTACGGCCTACTGACTGATAGCATGACAGAACTACAAGAATTTCAAGTGCCCTTAGTACAGAAAAAAGCAGATATTGAGCATTGGGATAAGAGTCAAAAGCTTGGTTTAGCGCAAGTGGTTAAACAAGCAAAAATCACCGTATTGTTTGGGGTCAGTGGGCAAAAAGGTCTGTTTACACAAGAGGTGATTAAATTTTTATGCGCTAATACTGAAAACCCAATTGTATTACCGCTATCAAACCCAACGTCTCGTGTCGAAGCCACACCGCAAGAAGTGACAAACTGGAGCGACGGTCGCGCAATCATTGCTACGGGTAGTCCTTTTGCTAACACCACTTATAATGGTCAGTCTTTTGAGGTGTCACAGTGTAATAATAGCTATATATTTCCAGGTATTGGCTTAGGGGTTTTGGCAGCACGAGCGACAGGTATCAGCGATAATATGCTTATGGCAGCAAGTCAAGCCCTAGCAGATATCTCAGTGCAGTACGAAAAGGCACCCGGTGCTATCTTACCGCCAATTAGGTTTATTCAAGAAATTAGTAAAGAAATTGCTTATGCTGTAGCTCTACAAGCGGTGCAAGATAAGCTAGCTTTACCGGTGACGGCAGAGAACCTACAACGTCGATTACAAGCTAACTTTTGGTTACCTAGATATCGTAGTTATCGCCGTACTTCTTTTTAGGTTTATAAAATATAAAGAGAAAAGCCGACTGTGATTAAATATAGTAGTCGGCTTTTCTTTCAAAACTTGATTCTAAAAACAAGACCTGTTATCAAACCCTAATATCATCCACGCCATCTAAGCATTTCGTAAAATGCTGCTTAGTTGCCTCATTAGTCATAGCTGCTGATTTAAAAGCAGGTAGACTCGCTGAGGTGGCGGTAGATGGCTGGCAAGTGGAGACGTATCTGCTATATCTAATTTATCCAAAACAGCGGTTAATTGACCCGCTATTTAATGCGGTCAAAGAGTATTTGATTGAACGAGTAGCGGAGGTATTAAGGTAATCCAAAATCAGCGGTGTTCTCGGCTTAGGATTACCTAACATAATCAGCTCTTATTTATAATGACGTTCAACCATGTGTACCACGGATAGGGTAATCATTTTCGCGAATAAATGATAAGCCTTCTGCAAGCCTTTCAAGTTCAGGTCTTGCAAAGGGAGCGTTTGAGATATCAATGATTTGAATCTCGCCTTTGGCGTTAATAACGAATACACCAGGCTCTGCAAAGGGGTGATCGGTCTCTTTTTCTGAGCGTGGATCAGAGATATAAAGTCCCAGCTCATTCATTTGCTTAACGGTTAAGCCGTAAGCTATTGGGAAATTGATATCCTCTAGTTCTTCTAAATGCGCTTCCAACTGCTGCTTGCTATCGCCTGATATCGCTAAGATATCAACACCCGCATCAGCAAATGATTCCTTTATGGTTTCTAACTGATTAAGGTATTTGGTACAAATTGGGCAATGTTTACCGCGATAAACCACCACTAATTTCCAGTCATGACCATTTTCAGGTTTGCCAAGTGTTGTCGTCTCGCCATTTAGCTTGTGCACTTGTATCTCAGGAAATTGACTGCCAGCCTGAAGTTTTTGAGTATTATCCGATTGCATAGTTATATCCTTTTTAGGGCTATATTAAAGTGAATGAAATTAAAATACTTTTTTATATTAAACATAATGCTAAAGGCGAAAAAAGTAGAAAAACCACCCCTATTGCTGTCATTTCAAGATTCACAGTAGCGCTATTAATTATTTTTTAGAGATAATTTGCTCAGCGAGCGTGATAAGATCTGGCGCCATAAAGTTTGGTGTCGGCACATTAGTTGCAGGCAACATGGCATTATAAGGACGTTTGAGAAATGCTCCTTGACAACCAGCTGCTTGCGCGCCAATAGTATCCCAGAGGTGACAGGCGACAAGGCATAGATCTGATATCTCAACCGAGAGCGCCTTTGCTACGCTTTGATAAGTCTCAGGCGCAGGCTTAAACTTAGCCACGCTCTCAACACTAAAAGAGCGCTCAAAAAACTTACTTAATCCTGCATTTTCGAGTGGCGTAGGGGAGGCGCTACTCGCTGAGTTGGTCAAAGTGGCCAATCTAAACCCTGCGTCACGTAATTTGGTTAACGCTGGTATGGCATCAGCATGAGCTGGCATCTCGCTCATACGCTGCTTAAACTCAGTGATATCCTTATTTGTTAGCGTAATCTCATGAATATCAGCCGTCATCTGTAGCGCACCAACGCCAAGCTCGCCAAAAGGCGTATAAAGACCCGATAAGGTCATGGTTTGTGAATAAAGCACTAACTGCGCGAACCATTCTCTGAGTATGCGCTCATCAGTAAATAGCCGAGAAAACAGTGGCGCTAGGGTGTCGATATCAAGTAAGGTCTCATTGACATCAAATACGATGACTGAAGGTGAATAATGAGCGCGCATAAAAGATCCTTTTTAAGTCATAGTGCTATAGGTCAGAGATATTTCGGTTAGTATTGTTATAGTCAGTTCGAAATAAATCGATACGCTAATATGAGCGTGCTGCTGGGATAAATTTTGCGCAGCCTCTGTCAGCGTAGACACAGCACGCAAGTAAAATTTGTACCAGCAGCACTGTATCGGTTTTAGAATGTGTCAACTACACCCAATATAAAAGTCTTCCCTCGGCCACAATTAGCCCAAAGCATCAAGCAATTGCCCCTACAGTAACTGTAGTTGAGCAAGCATTCAAGTTAATTTGAGTAATCGTTCAACTTTGATTATTACAATATCATATCGTTATTGTATTATGCTTTATCTATAAAGGATCTATAGAGCTAATATAGCCGTTCAAGAAGTAACTCATTCTGTTAGTCAGTCAGGTTGCTATAATAGTTGGTAATCCTGAGATAGAGTGGTCTAAAAGCTTCACCTTAAATAGGGTATAATGTATGTAAGATAAGCTCTCAGAGAACAACCAAAGAGTGGTTATAAAGCTTTAACTAAACTCTAAAGATAGACCAAGATAAGATTGAGTAAGAGCTCAAAAATGACGCTATAACTGTTTATCCTTTAACGATTATCAGTCATAGCTTTTAAAAATTGGAAGGTTTGATGTCACGTACTACACTTTATAATCGTCAAGAAGCTTTGGAGCGCGCTATACAGCTGTTTTGGCAAAAAGGTTTTCATGCCACCTCTTTAAAAGATATTGAGCAAGCTCTCGATATGCGCCCAGGAAGTATTTATGCTGCTTTTGGTAACAAGGATGGCCTGTTTCAAGAGGCGCTGGATCATTATGCCCAAGCTTCATTGACTGAGCTTGAACGTATACTCGCCAAGCACCAGTCGCCTATATTCGGGCTGGCTGAATATATGCGTCAGCTTGGCGGGATACGTGATAAAGATATACCGAGTCGGGCCTGTATGTTGGTCAAAAGCTTGCTTGAGCTTGGTACGCGTGAACAATTAGCGTTAGATAAGGTAGAAAAATTACTAGCGGGCATGGAGGCGCGTTTTGGCGAGTGTTTCGCTGAGGCGCAGCGGTTAGGCGAGATGGATGACACGCTTGATGCGACTAGGCTGGCGCGTCGATTACAGGCAGAGGTTATGGGTTTGCGTGCCTTTGCTCAGCGTGATGTCGAAAGCCAAGCGGTACACGAGCTGGCAGAAGATATGGCATCATCGATAGAGAGCTTACGTAATGACGAGTCTGTTCACTAAGTAAGCGTAGTCTTGATAAGTGCGCTTTGTCAGTATTTAGCTAGAACCATAAGTATTAACGCTTATATCGATAAAATCTAGAAGGACGACTTAATATTATAAGTCGCCCTTTTGATTTTTGTGCTTTGTCCCTTATTCTTATTGTTGACTAGTGCTCTATCTTGGCATATCTGCCAACTGCTGCAAGATGCTTTTAAAATTCTCGACCCCTTGAGCGCCGCTGACCAAGTGTTGTTGATTAAAAATAACAGAGGGTACGCTTTGAATGCCTTGCTGCCGCCATTGCTGCTGCGCTTGACGAACTTTGTCAGCAAAGCGTTGGTCTTCGAGTACGGTAAGCGCTTCCTTACGATCTAAGCCAATCTCCGCTGCAATATCTGCAAGTACCTCTCTACTAGAGAGCGCTCTTGCATGAGTGAAGTGAGCGGCGAGTAGTGCTTGTTTTAACTCATGCATACAGCCTTGCTGATCAGCCCAGTGCAGTAGTTGATGCATATCAAAGGTATTATAAGTGCGCGTCTCTTCGGTGAAGTTAAACTCAAAACCTACCTCTGCGCCAGCCTCCGTTATACGAGCACGCATGGCATCAGATTGCTCTTTGCTTGAGCCGTACTTATTGGCGATATGCTCACGCCAGTTTCTACCTTCGCTTGGGGTATCAGGATTTAACTCAAACGGATGCCAATGAATCTCATACTCAGTGTTCGTTTGCTTGAGTGCTTCAGCCAATTGACTATAACCGACGGCACACCAAGGGCAAACCACGTCTGAGATGATATCTATTCTGAGTGGGGTTGCTTGATTCATAATCTCTCCCTGATCTTGTACAGACCGTTTCGCTCAATTAGTCTGCTTTTTGCCAGGCAAATTTTTCAAACGGTTTATCTACTGGGGTATTGGCAAGATGATTGGTGTAATTACTCATTACTTTTTGCGCTGCCCCTAATACCACCTCTAATACTTGGCGCTTAGTAAAACCTGCGTCCAAAAATGCTTGTACTGCCTCATCATCGACATTACCACGATTGCGGATGACGGAGAGTGTAAAGTCACGTAGCGCTTCTAACTTTTCGGTTGGTAAAGGGGTCTCGTCACGCAATGCATCAGTGATAGCATCATCAACTTTCATGCTTTGTGCAATCCCAGTATGGGCAGGTACGCAGTAATGACACTCATGCTCGACGTTAATGGTTTGCCAAACAACGGTGGTCTCTTCATCATTAAAGCTACTATCTAAGAACAGTTGATGAAGACGCTGATACCCTTCAAGCAAACCAGGTGCTTCAGCCATAACGGCGTGCAAGTTTGGGATCATACCAAAGGCGCTAAGCGAGTTATCTAACAAAGCTTGGCTGTTTTTTTGGGCAGTTTCTTTATTGTATAAAGTAAAATCGGTCATATAAAATCCTCAGCAGAATATTTTAGTGAAATTAAGCATGGTTTTGATGGATAGCTAGAAATTAAGGCATGTAACGCAAGTAATACATTGTTAGCTGACTTAATGAGACCACTATAAACCATTTTGAGCAATCACTCAAATATAAATTGAATGATTGCTCAAGTATTTGTAATTCTCGTTAACATTGCCGCTTTCTTAGCCGAGTTGCAATACGCCAAAAGCGGTCTTTACGTATAAAGACCGCTTTGAAAAACCTATTGCTATAGATATAGGTTAGTAGGCGCCCTCGCTATAAATAAGCTCATAGCTATGGCTATATATCTCAACAATATTACCAAACGGGTCTTCCATATAGATCATACGGTAAGGCTTCTGACCAGGATAGTAGTAACGAGGTTTTTGCATACGCTTCTTACCACCAGCGGCGACGATGCGTTCAGCAAGCTCTTCTACATTTGGATCTTGAACACAGAAATGAAAGATACCTGTCTTCCAGTATTCAAAGTTATTTTCAGGATCTTCTTGATTTTTGAACTCAAATATTTCAACACCGACGCGATCACCTGTTGATAAATGGGCGATACGAAAGCTGCCTCAATCAGCGCCAAACACCTCAGTACACATCTCACCAATCGCTCTGTCATCCTCAATAATATTAGTCGGCTCCATAATAGTGTACCAACCCATGACTTCGGTATAAAACTTAACCGCGGCGGCTAAATCTGGGACTGACAGACCAATATGTGAAAAACTTCTTGGGTAAACATGACTCAGCATTTGAAGGTAAGGTGCGCTTAATGTCACCTGGTAGTGTCGGGCTCAAGCTCTATCCCAAGCTATTATCATTACAACAGCAGCACCCTAAGCTCATCATTGACTATCGCTTTGCTCCAAACCTAGATATCGAACGGGCACTTGTTAATCATGAGATTGACATAGGTTTTATGACAACTATTTCAGCGTCAGAGACGATAAGCTGTCAAGCTATTGCAACAGAAGCTTTGATGTTAGTGACGCCGGCTAGTATTGAGACGCCAAGTTGGGATACTCTAATACAACTTGGATTTATTGATCATCCTGACGGCGCACATCATGCCAGCATGTTGCTCAGCGCCAATTATCCAAAGTT